>NZ_CP072308.1:1500000-1800000 GCF_017726655.1 Agrobacterium tumefaciens | reverse complement strand
GCTGGCACAGGACCTCGTCGAGCGCGGCCTTGCCATGTGGGCTGGCGACAGCGAGGACGGCAAGCTTGGCCGCCTCATCGTGCGTGGTCGCTCCAACCTGCTGGAGGGACTTGCCGGTGAAGAAGACATCGACCGGGTCCGGTTGCTGTTCGATGATCTCGAGCGCAAGGAAAACCTCATCGAAATCCTCAATCTTGCTGAAAGCGGGTCAGGCGTGAGGATTTTCATCGGTTCGGAAAACAAGCTGTTTTCGCTGTCCGGCTCCTCGCTGATCGTCGCGCCCTATCGCGATGAGGACAATCGAGTCGTGGGTGCGGTCGGCGTCATTGGCCCGACGCGGCTGAATTATGCCCGTATCGTGCCAATGGTGGATTACACCGCACAGATCATGGCGCGCCTTTCCCGCAAGCAGCGATAGGGCGGCCCCCGGGTCCCCCAAGAGATTGCGGCAAGCTTTTCGCCGCAAGCCTTGATTTTTGCCCGTCAAAGCTCGATATCGGGCGCAACCACTAACTGTCTAATCTGGAGAACGTCATGACCGACGATACAAAAAAGCCCGGACCTGACGCGGACGTCGCGGAAGAGTTTGTCGAACCTGCCCAGGCAGGTGAAGAACAGGCCGAAACGGCAGAGCCCGATCCGGTGGAGGTGCTCAAGGCTGAGAACGCCGATCTGCGCGATAAATTCCTGCGCCTTGCCGCCGAGATGGACAATCTTCGCCGCCGCACCGAGCGTGATGTCAAGGATGCCAAGGCCTATTCGATGGCTGCCTTTGCACGCGATATGCTTGCCGTTTCCGATAATCTTCGCCGCGCGCTGGAAGCCATTCCCGATGAGCTCAAGACCAATGGCGAAGCCGGTCTCAACGGCCTGATTGAGGGCGTGGAGATGACCGAGCGGTCAATGCTGTCGACGCTGGAACGCCACGGCGTGAAGAAGATCGATGCCGAGGGCCAGAAGTTCGACCCGAATTTCCACCAAGCCATGTTTGAAATTCCCAACACGGCCGTTCCCAACAACACCGTATTGCAGGTGATTCAGGCCGGTTTCACCATTGGCGACCGCGTTTTGCGCCCCGCTATGGTCGGTGTCTCCAAGGGCGGCCCGAAGGCGGAAGCTGCTGCCTCGGCCGAACCGGGCACCGCGTCCGTGAACGAAAAAGACGCTTGAGGACATCCGTTTGGATGTAACGAAAAACGCGCCTTCTGGGCGCGTTTTTTATTGCCATTAACTGGGAAAGAAGGCCTGCCGTCAGGCAGCCGTCGCCTGTTCCTGATTAAGGAACGCGTATATTGCGGTGTCGGAATCGGTAGCACGCAGCTTGGCCACCAGTTCAGGGTCGCGCAGGGCCCGCGCAATGCGCGAAAGAGCCTTCAGATGATCGGCGCCGGCGCCCTCCGGTGCGAGCAGAAGAAATACGAGATCGACGGGCTGATCGTCCAGTGCCTCGAAATCAACCGGCGTTTCAAGACGCGCGAAAACCCCGGTGATCTGCTGAATGCTGTTAAGCTTGCCATGCGGAATGGCAATGCCGTGGCCGACACCAGTCGAACCGAGCTTTTCACGCTGGAGGATGACGTCGAAAACTTCCCGTTCCGAGACTCCGGTAATTCTGGCTGCCTTTGCGGCCAGCTCCTGAAGCAACTGCTTTTTGGAATTCACCTTGAGGGCGGGAATAATCGCATCTTGTTGCAGCAGATCTGCCAACGCCATTCTCTTTTTCCTTCATGCCATCGAGAGAGGTGGGGGACAGAGGCGCTTTCGCGCTCTGCCTCCCACGTCTTGTCAGACTGTTCAGCTCTTGATCGTTTCCGCGTCGATCCAGCCAATATTGCCGTCATGACGTCGGTAGACGATGTTGAGATATTCCTTGCCCGGGCTGCGGAACAGCAGAACCGGTTCGTCCGTCATGTCGAGCGCCATCACGGCGCTGGCGACAGACATGGTCTTAATCTGTTTCGAACTTTCGGCCACAATGGTGGGTGCGTAATCCTCAGGGACCTCATGGTCCTCATCGGGAATAGCATCCATGACCGTGTAAGCGATTTCCTGCGACACACCGTTCGCACCATTGTGGTGGTCTTTCAGCTTGCGCTTGTAGCGACGCAGGCGCTTCTCGATCCGCTCTGCGGCGGCGTCGAAGCTCGCCTGCGGATCATTTGCCTGACCCGCCGCATGCAATACAACACCGGTATCGAGATGCAGCTTGCAATCGGCCGCAAAACGCGATCCGGACTTCTCCACCGTCACCTGGCCTGAATACCCCCCATCGAAGTATTTGGTAACTGCCAGACCTATATTGTCCTCAATCCGCTGACGGAAAGATTCACCGATCTCCATATGTTTACCAGATACACGCACACTCATGGAAATTTTCCTTTTTGTAGTGATTTGCGAGTACCAGCTTACGTCAAGCCGCGCGCGCATCCAAGCGTTTCGAAGACCTTAAAAAGCCCTCATTCGAATTTTACGCCCATGGACGGTGGAGGTGAATCCGTTACAAATGACCTTGCTTACGTGTGCGGCGGGCTTCTAGCCCCTGCCGTTGAAAGAGTCAATGGTGCGGCAAAAAACCGCTGCGAAAGTGATCGGGTACCCCGATTAGAAAGCGGAGAGCTTGGCCATAGCCTTCTTCTCCCGGCGCCTCTGCACCGAAGAGGGAATATTCATCGCTTCGCGATATTTCGCAACGGTCCGGCGGGCGATATCGATGCCGCCCTTTTTCAGATTGTCGACGATATCATCGTCGGAAAGCACCGCATCGGCTGCTTCCTGGGCGATCATGGCCTTGATGCGGTGACGAACCGCTTCGGCGGAGTGGCTGTCTCCGCCCTCCACTGCGCTGATCGATACGCTGAAGAAATATTTGAGCTCGAACAGCCCACGCGGCGTGAGCATGTACTTCTTGGACGTCACCCGGCTGACGGTGGATTCATGCATCTTGATGGCGTCGGCCACCGTCTTGAGGTTCAGTGGGCGCAGATGATCGACGCCGTTGACGAGGAAGGCATCCTGTTGGCGGACGATTTCCGTCGCCACCTTCATGATTGTGCGGGCGCGCTGGTCGAGGCTGCGGGTCAGCCAATGGGCCGTCTGCATGCATTCGGATAGAAAATCCTGATCTTCGCCGGCACGCGCCTTGTGTTTCGACACCTCGGCGAAGTAGCTCTGGTTGATAAGCACGCGCGGCAGGGTCTCGGGATTGATTTCCACCAGCCAGCCGCCGGCGGAGGAGGGACGAACGATGATATCGGGAACAATGGTTTCCGAAACCATCGAGTCGTAACCCGCACCGGGACGGGGATTGAGCGTGCGGATTTCGGCCAGCATATCGAGAAGGTCTTCCTCATCGACACCGCAGATTTTCTTCAGGGTCGCGAAATCCCGTTTCGCAAGCAGTTCCAGATTGTCGATAAAGGCCCGCATCGCCGGGTCCAGCCGATCCTTTTGCGCGAGCTGGATTGCCAGGCACTCGCTGAGAGAGCGGGAAAAGACGCCCGGTGGGTCAAAGCTCTGGAGTGTCCTCAGCACCTCCTCGACTGATGAAGGACTTGTGCCCAGCCGCTCGGCGACATCCTCGACGGCGTCGGCAGCGATGTATCCCGTCTCGTCAAGCTGGCCGATCAGCGCATCGGCAATCATCCGGTCTTCTGCGGCAGCTATGGCGAGGGGCAATTGTTGATTGAGATGGTCGCTGAGGCTCTGCCTGGCAGCAACGAAGTCGTCGAGGTCATAACTTTCCCCCGATTCCTGCCCGGGCATCGACTTCCATTGGCCCGCCAGTTCAGGAGCATCGGCTTTTCTGGGCTCTGCATCGTCAGGAAAGACATTTTCGAAGCTGGTATCCAGCTGCTCTCCGAGATTGGCCGCCCGATCGCCATACCAGTCGTCGCTGTCGGCGGTGACATCAGGTGATCTCTCCGCACCATCGCCATCCGCGTCGCCGAAACTTTCCGCGTCTAGGGGTGCATCGCTGCCCAAATCACTGTCGTTTGCTGCAATTTCCAGCAGCGGATTACGCTCCACTTCCTGCGCAATGAACTGCGTCAGCTCGAAATGCGTCATCTGAAGCAGCTGGATCGACTGCATCAGTTGCGGTGTCATCACGAGAGACTGGTTTTGACGCAGCAAAAGGCTGGCAGACAATGCCATGGCGGACGCGAAACTCCCTTTACAGCTTCTCCGGCGCCTGATTTTCCAAAAATTTTACTGAGACGACGGAACTTGGCCCAAAAATTGCTTTTTTATTTTGTTTGGTCAAGCGTCAGCGCGGGGCGCGATGAAGAATCTTTCGCGCCCACCATCCTAAAGGCTGAAATTGTTACCGAGATAAAGCCGTCTTACGTCCGGATTATTCACGATGTCGTCAGGGCGGCCGTGCGTCAGGACCTCACCAGCGTGGATGATGTAAGCGCGGTCGATGAGGCCCAGTGTCTCACGCACATTGTGGTCGGTCACCAGAACGCCGATGCCGCGGGCTGTGAGGTGCCTCACCAGATTCTGAATGTCGCTCACCGAAATCGGATCGACGCCGGCAAAAGGCTCGTCGAGCAGCATGAATGTCGGATCGGTCGCAAGGGCGCGTGCGATTTCCAGGCGGCGGCGTTCACCACCCGAAAGCGCGACGGCAGGCGATTTGCGCAGCTGCGCGATATGAAACTCTTCCAGCAACTCATCGAGCTTGCGGTTGCGTTTCGCCGAGTCAGGCTCATGCACTTCGAGCACGGCGCGGATGTTTTCCTCAACGGTAAGGCCGCGGAAAATCGATGCTTCCTGCGGTAGGTAACCAACGCCAAGGCGCGCGCGTCGGTACATCGGCATCGTGGTCACATCATTGCCGTTAATGGCGATCTTGCCGGTATCGACGGGAACCAGACCCGTAATCATGTAGAAACAGGTGGTTTTACCGGCGCCGTTGGGACCAAGCAGCCCGACGGCCTCACCGCGACGCACGACAAGCGAAACGCCGTTGACGACGCGACGGGTATTGTACGTCTTGGTCAGGCCATGCGCGATTAGCGTTCCCTCATACGGGGTTTTATCGGCCGTTGAGGCGGCAGCTGCGGCTCGGCTGCGCCCGCCGCCGAATATCTTTGAGATGGAAGCTATGTTCACGAGAAACTACTGTTTTTTCTGCGACTTCGGATCAAGCATGATCCGAACGCGACCGCCGCAAGCATCGAGCTTTGCCTGCCCCGTCTCCATGAAAACCGTCAATTTGCAGCCGGTAAAGACATTGGTACCCTCGGAGAGGACCACCTGCTTGCCGGTGAGGATGAATGTCTGGCTCGCCATGTCGAATTCGCCGTGATCAGCGGTCGCATTTTGCGTGCCTGAGGTCAGGTAAACGTTGTTGTCGACGAAGATCTTTTCGATCTGGGCGTTGCCACCGGTCAGCGACGCGCCTTGACCGGCATAGTTGACCGTCATCTTGCCGGCTTGCAACGTCGTCGTGCCCTGCACAACCTTCACGTTTCCGGTGAAATAGGCCTTGCGCTCCTGGTCTCTAACCTCCGCCTGATCGCTGTCGATCGTGATCGGCTCGTCGCTTGACAGCTTGACGCCCTGCATATTGCTGGTCGTGCTCTGTGCAACTGCGGCGGTAGCAAGACAGGAAAAAATCAGGCCCGCATAAGCGATGCCTGCATATTTGCCAAGGGTAACGGGACGGGACATTTGCATCATCTGGACCGGGCTCTCACTTGCCTTCATTTTTAATATTGGATGCAGCGATACGTGCCCGTACCTGCCCCGAAAATACGATGGTTTTGCCATTATCGGCGATATCAATCGATTGCGCAACAATCGACCCGTCGTTTGTTTTGATTGAGACAGGGTCCTTGCTGCTCATTTTTCCGGCCTTCAGATCGACATCTGCGGACTGGAACTTCGCTTGTATGCCATTGCTGAGATTGATGTCAAAAGGGGCCGTCATCGTCAGCTTGTTCGTGGCCCTGTCAAAAACGCCTTCCTTCGCGATCACCTGCGCAACGCCGTCGTTGACCGGCACCGCCGCAAGAACCTTCTCCAAGGTCATGAGATTGGGGTTCGCAATGTCCTGCAACGCCCGGTCCGCGTTCATGGAGTAATCAATCCCCTTCTCGTTGCGGCCTGCAACGGCAGGTTTTTCCATCACGATCTTCCCGTCTTCGATCCTCGCGCTTTCCAGCGAGACATTTTCAGGCGCCCAGGTTCGAATAACCGAGACCGCGATGAAGACGAGCGAAATAATCACCGCGCTGACCGGAAGAATGATCTTCAGGCGCTTAACGCGCGCGGAATGGCGAAGAGCCACGCCGTAGGCGCGGTCGTGGTCATTCGGCAACGGAAATGCTGGCGCGGCTTCGCGGAGTCTTTCAAGCATAAGAGTGGGTCCGGAACGCTTCCTCAGCACAGCCAATCGGGCCCGCACCAGAAGCTACTGTCGTGAACAATCTTTTTGGCACGAGTGCCATGCCCTGCCAATATGGTTTTTATCGGGAGAGGCGCAAGGGAAATGCTAATATAATTGTATTTCCGGTTTCCTATTGTTTCCTTGCGGCTTCGCGCTAGAAGTTCCATATGGCCAGAAACGCAAAAGCGGACGATAGAGGTTTTGATGGACAATATGGCGATAGCGGATCGCAGGCGGCTGCGCCGCAAGTTGACTTTCTGGCGTGTTGCCGCCGTTCTGCTGCTTGTCGCGGGCGCCTTTGGCCTCTATCGGGTCTTCTGGGAAGGGCCTCCGCAGAGCGCGAGACCGCATATCGCCCGGGTCGAAATCACCGGCCTGATCACCGACAATACCGAACTTCTTGAACGGCTCGACAAGATCGCCGAGAGCGATAACGTCAAAGGCCTGATCGTCTCCATTTCCTCGCCCGGTGGCACGACTTATGGCGGTGAGCGCATATTCAAGGCCATCAGGGCTGTGGCGGAAAAGAAGCCTGTTGTCTCCGATGTCCGCACGCTTGCAGCGTCGGCAGGATACATGATCGCATCGGCGGGTGACGTCATCGTCGCCGGGGACACCTCCATCACCGGCTCGATCGGGGTGATTTTCCAGTATCCGCAACTCGGCCCGTTGCTGGAAAAGCTCGGCGTCTCGCTGCAGGAAATCAAGTCATCGCCCATGAAAGCCGAGCCTTCGCCGTTCCATGATGCGCCGGAGGAAGCCAAGACGATGATCCGCGCCATGGTGATGGATAGCTATGGCTGGTTTGTCGATCTTGTGGCCGATCGCCGCAAGCTGCCGCGCGAGGACGTGTTGAAACTGGCCAATGGATCGATCTACACCGGCCGTCAGGCGCTTGCCAACAAGCTGGTCGATACGCTGGGCGGCGAAAAGGAGATTCGCGCCTATCTCGAAACCCGTGGTGTGGCAAAGGATCTGCCGATCGTCGAATGGCGTGCGCCGTCGTCGAATTCGCCTTTTGCGCTGTTCAGTGTTGCGCAAATAGCAAAGTTTCTGGGATACGACGATTTAATTCCCTTTGCGGGGGCTGGCCAGCTCGGAGCGGACAAGTTGTTTCTTGACGGTCTTGTTTCCGTTTGGCAGGTTGAGCCGCGTTAAAAATCCAATTCTTTCAGGGGGCAACCGTGATCAAGTCTGAACTGGTGCAGATCGTTGCTGCGCGTAACCCGCACCTTTATCACCGCGATGTGGAAAACATCGTCAATGCGGTGCTGGATGAAATCACCGATGCCCTGGCCGCAGGAAACCGCGTCGAGCTTCGTGGTTTCGGCGCATTCTCCGTCAAAAACCGTCCTTCCCGTTCCGGGCGGAACCCGCGCACGGGTGAGTCGGTTTTCGTCGAGGAAAAATGGGTGCCTTTCTTCAAGACGGGCAAGGAACTGCGCGAACGCCTCAATCCCGGTATGGGTGACGAAGAGGACGATTGACCGCCCTTGGAGCCCGGCGATTAAGAATGTGCCGGTCGTGCGTTTGCAGTGATGGAGTATTGTCGGATGTCGAAAAAAATCATCAACCTCATCATTCTGCTGCCCCTGGCGATCATCCTCGTCATCCTCTGCGTCGCCAATCGACAGTCCGTGACGCTGGCACTTAATCCCTTCCGGCCGGATGACGGGGTTCTGTCCTTCACGGCGCCCTTCTTTGTTTTCCTCTTTCTGGCGGTCATTTTTGGTGTCCTGCTGGGGTCGGCGGCCACATGGGTCGCTCAGGGAAAACACCGCAAACGCGCCCGTATCGAGGCCAGGGAAGCCATTCGCTGGCATGATGAGGCGAACCGTCAAAAGGCGGCAACGGGCGGCGCCGTACCGAACGCGGGACAGCTCCCGGCAGAGTGATGGTGCCGAGAATTGTTGTGGCTCTGGTAGAGCGGCGTTCGGGATGCTATTTGCTGCGCAATAAGACGCGGGCATAAGCGGAAAGATTCCATTGAAGAAAAAAGACAGCCGACCGGGCACGCGCGCGCGGGCCGGGGCCGATAAGAAGCAGATTAACGCCGCGAAGCCGGCACGCAGACCGGATGCAGCGCCGAAAAAGCGTGAGCCCGACGCCGTGCGCAGCACGCCAAAAGCGCCGGCGAAGGAAAAGGTCAGTATAGCATCAGCCGTAGAACAGGTGCCCGCACGTCCTCTCAAGGAGCGCAGCGGGATTTTGCCTGCCGAGCAGGTTCCCGTCATTCTCGAATCAAGCGGTGCCGGTGATTTTCACCTGATTGACAGCGGCAACGGCCTGAAGCTTGAACAATATGGTGATTACCGCGTGGTCCGTCCGGAGGCCCAGGCGCTGTGGAAACCCTCTGTTCCGGACCGCGTGTGGCAGAATGCCGATGCCATCTTCACCGGCGATACGGATGAAGACGGCATGGGTCGCTGGCGTTTCCCGAAAGCGGCGCTCGGCGAGACCTGGCCCCTGTCGTTGCTCGGCGTCAATTTTCTCGGCCGGTTCACCGCATTCCGCCATGTCGGCGTTTTCCCCGAACAGATCGTCCACTGGGAATGGCTGAAACATGCGGTCGAGACGGCCGACCGGCCGCTGAAGGTTTTGAACCTCTTCGGCTACACCGGTGTCGCCTCGCTTGTTGCGGCGGCGGCCGGGGCTGAAGTGACCCATGTGGACGCGTCGAAGAAGGCAATTGGCTGGGCGAAGGAAAACCAGTCGCTCGCAGGATTGGAAAATGCGCCAATTCGTTGGATCTGCGAAGACGCGATGAAGTTCATCCAGCGGGAAGAACGTCGTGGCAACACCTACGACATCATCCTCACCGATCCGCCAAAGTTCGGCCGCGGCACCCATGGCGAAGTCTGGCAGCTGTTCGACCATCTGCCGCTGATGCTCGATATCTGCCGGGAAATCCTCTCGCCCAAGGCGCTAGGCCTGGTACTGACTGCCTACTCCATCCGGGCCAGCTTCTATTCGATGCATGAACTGATGCGCGAAACGATGCGCGGCGCGGGCGGCACTGTTGCGTCTGGAGAACTGGTGATTCGCGAGGCCGGGCTAGACGGCAAAACGCCGGGCCGCGTTCTTTCTACATCGCTGTTCAGCCGCTGGGAGCCGAAATGATGAAGGACATGCGCGAAAACACCACGCGACGCGTTGGCCAGGTCAAGGAAGTGACGAGTCTTGCCAATCCCATCATCAAGGATATCAAGGCACTGACCCAGAAAAAGGGCAGGGAAGAGACGGGCACTTTCATGGCTGAAGGCCTGAAACTGGTCATCGACGCCCTTGAGCTTGGCTGGACGATCAAGACCCTGGTTTACGCCAAAGCCGCCAAGGGCAAGCCTCTGGTGGAGCAGGCGGCGGTAAAGACCGTGGCCTCGGGCGGTCTCGTACTCGAAGTCAGCGAAAAGGTCGTCGCCTCGATCACCCGCCGCGACAATCCGCAGATGGTGGTCGGCATTTTCGAACAGAAATGGAAGCCGCTGAAGGATATCCGAGCGGAAAAGGGCGAGACCTATATCGCGCTCGACCGGGTGCGCGATCCCGGAAATCTCGGCACCATCATTCGCACGGCGGATGCGGCGGGCGCTTCAGGTGTCATTCTGGTCGGCGATTGCACCGATCCATTTTCGCTGGAGACGGTGCGCGCCACCATGGGCTCGGTCTTTGCCACGCCGGTCGCTCGTGCCTCCGTCGATGAATTTCTGGCCTGGAAAAAATCGGCTGGCGTCAGTGTTGTTGCCACGCATCTTGCCGGTTCGGTCGATTATCGAAAGATCGACTATGCTGGCAAACCGGTCGTGATCCTGATGGGTAACGAGCAATCCGGCCTCCCGCCGGAACTCGCCGGCAAGGCGGACCAACTGGCGCGCATTCCCCAGCAGGGCCGTGCCGATAGTCTCAATCTCGCCATCGCAACCGCCGTCATGCTGTTTGAAGCACGGCGACATCTCCTCGAACTGGCACCGGTGACGTAATGGCCAAAGCGGCATTGTTCTCGAAATTCGGTCCTGCTTTTGCGCTGATCGTCGCCGCACTGGTGCTGGACCAGGTCGTCAAGCAGCTGGTTGAGGCCTATCTGCCGCTGCAACAGATGGTGCCCGTCGCTCCGTTCCTTGCGCTCTACCGGACCTACAATCTCGGTGTTGCCTTTTCGATGCTCGAAGACATGCATGGCTGGTTCATCGTCAGCATGCGCCTCGTCATCGTGGTCTTCGTTCTGTGGCTGTGGCGCAAGACGGCAGCGGACCGTACCTTCGCCCATCTCGGCTTTGCCTTCATTATTGCAGGTGCCGCCGGCAATCTTCTCGACCGGTTTTTTTACGGCCACGTCATCGACTACATCCTGTTTTACACTGAGACTTGGTCTTTCGCCGTTTTCAATCTCGCAGACAGTTTCATAACCATCGGCGCAGCTTGCGTTATCCTTGACGAAGTTTTGCACGCCCGGGCAGCCAAAACGTAAAATTTTAGGGTTGCCGCCAAACATATCAAAACCGCTGCCGTGGTAGCGGTTGAGCATGAGCGAACTGGCAAGACTGCGGCAAAAAGTTTCGGATGGGCTTGGCCTGGCCGCCACGGCGGAGCAGGCGGCAGATCGCATCGATACCACGCCGCGACGAGCGGACGAGGATCATGCGATCCATGCCAGCTCTGTAGCGCTCCACATCGCCATATCCTTATCCGTTGGAGGCTTTGTCGCGGCCCTGGTTGCACTTGCAGTGCCCTATGCGACGACCGTCGGCCTGGCAGTCTTCTTTGGCTTGCTGCTCGTCGGCCTCCTTGTCTACGCGCTCTTTCGCACGCCTCCTCAGCGGCCGTTTACTCAGGTCGCGGAATCCGATCTCAGGCTCCGGCAGACGCAAAACCGATCGTTGATCGCGGAGATGCAGGAATCCATGGGCGACATTGTCGTGATCCGTGACATGAACCGGCGCATCGTCGAGGCGAACCGGATCTTTCGCGACATGACCGGTTGTGCGGTGCCGGAAGGATTAAGCTGCGAGGAAATCGGTATTGCTTTCCGTCCGGGTGAGAAGGTTCACGCCTATGATGTCGAGATCGCGACGCCGTTCGGTCAGCGCATCTTTTCCTGGCATGATGTCGTGACGCGTGATCTTTCAAGTAGCCGACTTATGATCAGCAGCATCGCGAGAGACGTGACCGAGGAGCGGCTTGCGCTCGCCGAGCGGGAAGACGCCCGGTTACGAGCCGAAAAGGCCGATGCGGTTAAGGCAAGGCTGCTTGCCACGGTCAGCCACGAGATCCGGCTGCCGCTTTCCGGCATGCTCGGCATGAACCATCTTCTGTCCCAGACCAAACTCAACGAAGAACAGCGCAATTATCTGGATGGCATGCGGCAGTCCGGCCAGTCGCTGGTGCAACTGGTCGAGGATCTCCTGGATTATTCGACACTCGAGGCAGGTCGCTTCAGGCTCAATCCGCGCGCTGAAAATCTGCGCCGGCTGATCGAGAGCGTCGTTGAGATGCTGGCCCACCGCGCGCACGAAAAGGGCATCGAAATCGCCTCCTTCGTAACGCCTGATGTGCCCGATCATCTCGATTTCGATCCGGCAAGGCTCCGGCAGGTTCTCTTCAATCTCATCGGCAACGCCGTCAAATTCACGCGGGAAGGCGGGGTGGTCGTCAGGGTGCACATGGTTGGCGGGGAATTATACATCGGCGTTGAAGATACCGGTCCTGGCATGAGCGAGGCGGAGCAGAAACGCATCTTTGGCGAGTTCGAGCAGGCCGGGCCTGTATCGCAGCAAAGCGCTGGCACGGGTCTTGGCCTCGCAATTTCCGCCCGCATCGTGCGCGAATTCGGTGGCAGCCTCACGGTTTCCAGCCGAAAAGGAAAGGGGAGCACCTTTAAGCTGACGTTCCGGCCGGCTGGCGCTCCTGCCGAGATGGTGGATGTCGGACGGCGTGGGTGCCTGCGGCATACGAATGTCCTCCTCATCGCGCCGGAAGGTGTGGCGGCAGGGGTGACCATGGAGGCGATCAAAGCGCTCGGGGGACGATGCCAGCTCATCCACCAGCCAGGTGATCTTGAAAGGCTGCGAAACGACGCCACCGTGCAGGCGGAGGGGCTTACCGATATCATTGTCGACCGGCGTATTTCACCGCTGTTCAGGGATGCACTTAAGGATTGGCCACACCAGGATGTTCGCCGTACGCTGCTGGTCAGCCCGGAAGAGCGCCCCTCGACAATGCATGTATCCTTCGACGCCTGGTTGATCCGGCCGCTGCGCGAAAAATCCCTGATCGACGTCCTGTGCGGCCGTCTGCGCGGGATCGAGCGTCGGGATGCGATCAACGACAACCATCCGGATGTGGGATTTTCCTCGCGCGTCATGAAAGACCCGACGGGCGGCATTGAGATCCTCGTTGCCGAAGACGACGCCGTCAACCAGCGCATCGTCCGCGCTGTTCTGGAAAAAAACGGTTATGTCGTTCGTCTTGTCGAAGACTTCGAGGGGCTCCGGCACTCTTTGGAACCGGGCGCGCGCCGTTTGCCTGATCTCATCATATCCGATCTCAATATGCCGGGCGGTGAGGGGATGGACGTGCTTCCCGAGCTTTTGCGGAGCATGGAGGCCGACAGAAGTATTCCCGTCATTGTACTGAGCGGCGATGCGACGACTGCGACCGCTGAAAAGCTGCTGACAGCCGGCGCCGGCGCCGTGCTTGCCAAGCCTGCCGATCCAGGCCGGCTGGTTGAGGAAATTCACCGGCTACTGAAGGCAAAACGTCCGTCGCTAATATGAAACGGCGGACTCGCGCTGGTCGCATTTTGTCACTATTCTGTCGTCAAATAGTGATTTATGACAGGAAAATTCTTTGGTGGCGGAGCGATTCCCCATGGTTGCCGAAATCCTCAATCATGACATTTGCGAGAACAATGTCGTCATTCCTGCTCGTCCGGACATAGCTCAGGACAATGAGGGTCTTTTCGGGCGTATCGGCAAGCTGGAAACACGGCTGGCAAGAAACGAACGAGAGATCGATGCCGCGCAATCCGTGCGTTACCGGGTCTTTGTGGACGAGATGAAGGCGCGCCTTCCCGCAGAAGCGATGCGGCGCCAGCGCGACTTCGACGCCTGGGACAGCGTTTGCGATCATCTGCTTGTTCTCGACAAGTCGATCGAAGGCGACAGCGAGGACCAGATCGTCGGTACCTATCGCCTGCTGCGGCAGGATATCGCGATGGCAAATAACGGCTTTTATTCAGCCAGCGAATTCGACATCGCTGGCCTCGTCGCACGTCATCCCGGCAAGCGCTTCATGGAACTTGGCCGCTCCTGCGTGCTGCCGGAATATCGCACCAAACGCACCGTCGAGCTTCTGTGGCAGGGCAACTGGTCTTATGCGGTCAAACACCGCATGGACGCGATGATCGGCTGCGCCTCATTCCCCGGCGTGCAGCCGGAAGCGCACGCGCTCGCCTTGTCCTTCCTGCACCATAATTGCCTGGCAAAGGGAGAGTGGGAAGCGGTCGCGCTCCCCGAACTCTACCACGAAATGGACCTCGTCCCGGCAGAGGCGCTCAACGCCCGCAAGGCGCTGAATGCCATGCCGCCGCTGATCAAGGGTTACATGCGTCTCGGGGCCATGTTTGGCGCTGGCGCGGTCGTTGATCATGCTTTCAACACGACCGATGTCCTGGTGGTTCTGCCGGTATCATCCATCGCCGGCCGTTACATCAGCTATTATGGCGGCGAGGCCGAACGCATCAACGGTTGATCGGTTTTTGATCTGCGCCATCAGGATGTTCCTGTGGGCAGCGCATCCGCGTCTGTTGTCTTGGGGCGGCCATTCCCGCTAGTGTCGGCGCTCATTTTCCGCAACACGATATGACATCGGCAGGCCATTGACGGACGTTCTGACAACCGCTTCCCTGATCTCGGAAGAGAGCCGCGCGACGGCCACTCCGATGATGGAGCAATATATCGAGATCAAGGCGAACAATCCCGGTTCGCTGCTGTTCTACCGCATGGGAGATTTTTACGAATTGTTCTTTGACGATGCGGTGGAAGCGTCCCGCGCTCTCGGTATCACCCTGACGAAACGCGGCCAGCATATGGGTCACGATATTCCCATGTGTGGCGTTCCCGTTCACGCGGCGGATGACTATCTCCAGAAGCTTATCATGCGCGGATATCGCGTGGCTGTCTGCGAACAGGTCGAGGATCCGGCAGAAGCCAAGAAGCGCGGCTCGAAATCCGTGGTCAAGCGCGATGTGGTGCGGCTCGTCACACCAGGCACGCTGACGGAAGAAAAACTGCTGTCGCCGACGGAATCCAACTATCTGATGGCGCTGGCGCGTATTCGCGGCAGTGTAGAAGCACAGTTTGCGCTCGCCTGGATCGATATTTCCACCGGCGTTTTCCGTCTGGCGGAGACGACGCTTACCCGGCTTCTCGCCGATATCTGGCGCATCGATCCGCGCGAGTTGATCGTCGCCGACACCCTGTTCCACGATGATGAACTTCGGCCGGTTTTCGATGTGCTCGGCCGGGTCGCGGTGCCCCAGCCGGCCATTCTCTTCGATAGCGCGACAGCGGAAGGGCGCATCGCGCGTTATTTCAACGTCTCGACGCTCGACGGATTCGGCACGTTTTCACGCGTGGAGATGGCCGCTGCCGCTGCTGCGGTTGCCTATGTCGAAAAGACGCAGATTGCCGAGCGCCCACCACTTGGCGCGCCTGAGCGGGAAAGTGCCGCCTCCACGCTGTTCATCGATCCCGCCACCCGCGCCAACTTGGAGCTCGTAAAAACGCTGTCGGGTGACAGGGACGGCTCGTTGCTGCATGCGCTGAACCGAACGGTCACCGGCGGCGGCGCGCGGCTTCTCGCCGAGCGGCTGATGTCACCCTTGACCGATCCGGAGAGGATCAATGCCCGTCTCGATGCGGTCGCTTATCTCATCGACGATGTCTCTCTCTGCGACGGTCTGCGCGATGCGCTGAAGCAGGTTGCCGATATGCCGCGTGCGCTCTCCCGCCTGGCGCTGGAGCGCGGCGGCCCACGCGATCTCGGCGCGATTAGACAGGGCTTGGCGTCGGCCGAGAGAATTGCCGCCATTCTTGATCAGGGGCTGTTGCCGGAGGAGCTTGCCTCGGCCCTTGCCGATCTGAAAGCCTTGCCACGCGGACTGGAAGCCATGCTCGGCTCGATGCTGGCCGACGATCTGCCGCTTCTGAAGCGCGATGGCGGCTTCCTGCGTGAGGGCGCCAATCCCGAACTCGATGAGGTGCGGGCGCTGCGCGATCAGTCGCGCCGGGTGATAGCGGGGTTGCAGCTGCAATATGCCGAGGAAACCGGGATCAAGTCCCTCAAGATCAAGCACAACAACGTACTTGGTTATTTTATCGAGGTGACGGCGGGCAATGCCGATGTGATGACGGCGACCGATGAGGCGAAGGCCCGCTTCATCCACCGCCAGACCATGGCGGGTGCCATGCGTTTCACCACCACAGAGCTTGCCGATCTCGAAAGCCGCATCGCCAATGCCGCGGCCGAGGCTCTGACCATGGAGCTGGAAGCCTTCGAGCGGATGGTTGAGGCAGTGGTAAAGCAGGCGGAGGCGATCAAGGCGGGTGCGCTGGCACTAGCGGTCATTGATGTCGCCTCAAGCCTTGCTTATCTCGCCACCGAACAGGCCTATTGCCGCCCGATCGTCGATGCCTCCATGACCTTCTCGATCAAGGGTGGGCGGCACCCCGTTGTGGAGCAGGCTTTGAGGCGGCAGTCAGCCGGACCCTTCATTGCCAATAACTGCGACCTGTCTGCCGTCAATGGCGGCAAGAACGGCGCGATCTGGCTGCTCACCGGCCCCAACATGGGCGGTAAATCCACGTTCCTGCGCCAGAATGCTCTGATCGCCATCCTCGCGCAGATCGGTTCCTTCGTGCCGGCGGAAGCCGCCCATATCGGCGTCGTTGACCGGCTGTTTTCGCGTGTCGGCGCGTCTGACGATCTGGCGCGTGGCCGCTCGACCTTCATGGTGGAGATGGTGGAAACTGCCGCCATTCTCAATCAGGCGACGGATCGCTCGCTGGTCATCCTGGACGAGATCGGCCGGGGTACGGCGACCTTCGACGGACTTTCCATCGCCTGGGCGTCGGTGGAGCACCTGCATGAGGTCAACCGCTGCCGCGGCCTTTTTGCCACCCATTTCCATGAGCTCACCGTCCTGTCGGAAAAGCTGGGCCGCCTTTCCAATGCCACGATGCGGGTAAAAGAGTGGGAAGGCGATGTCATCTTCCTGCATGAAGTCGGACCGGGCGCTGCGGATCGTTCCTACGGCATTCAGGTGGCGCGGCTCGCGGGCTTGCCGGCCTCGGTGGTGGAGCGCGCCCGCGAGGTGCTGACGAAGCTGGAGGATGCCGACCGCAAGAACCCGGCAAGCCAGCTGATCGATGATCTGCCGCTGTTCCAGATCGCGGTTCGCCGCGAGGAAACGCGCAAGGCAGGACCATCAAAGGTGGAGGAAGCCCTGAAAAGCTTCAACCCGGACGAAATGACCCCGCGTGAGGCATTGGACGCGCTCTATGCGCTAAAGAAAGAACTTGGCAAGGCTTGAAGGGATAGAGTGCCTGTCCATAGCCTCTGAAACTCTTTATAGGACACTCCCAACGCAAGCGGTGGGATCTCCCACAGGACATGGATACCGGCATAGATGGCCATCAAGGACCTGGATTTTTCCGACATTCTCGATGTATCGGCGCTGAAGCGAGACTGCGACGTCATCTTCAGGGAAGACGGCAAGCGCATCGCCGACATCAGGTCCGATCTGCTGCCGATCTTCCGCAAGGCCAGCACGGAAGGTCGGGAGAAGGTGCGGGAGCTTTTGAAGGCGGATGGCAGTGGCATCGATTGTGCCCGACGCATCTCCTGGCTGCAGGACCGGCTGATCGAAACCCTCTACGATCTTACCTGCCAATATGTCTATCCGAAGGATGCGCCGCAGATCGCGGTCGCCGCGGTTGGCGGTTATGGACGCGGCACACTGGCGCCGGGATCGGATATCGACCTCCTGTTCCTGCTTCCTCCGAAGAACACGCCTGACATGCACAAGGCAGTGGAGTTCGTGCTCTATCTCCTCTGGGATCTCGGCTTCAAGGTCGGCCACGCCACCCGCACCGTGGATGAGTGCATTCGGCTTTCAAAATCCGACATGACGATCCGCACCGCCATTCTGGAAGTGCGGGCGATCTGCGGCAGGAAATCCCTGACCGACGACCTGGAAAAGCGTTTCGAGTCGGAAGTCGTCACCGGAACCGGCCCTGAATTCATCGCCGCCAAGCTCGCCGAGCGTGACCAGCGCCACCGCAAGGCTGGCGATACGCGTTATCTGGTGGAGCCGAACGTCAAGGAAGGCAAGGGCGGCTTGCGTGACCTGCACACGCTGTTCTGGATCGCCAAATATTATTACCATGTCCGTGATACGGCGGATCTCGTCAAACTCGGCGTTTTGTCGCGGTCGGAATTGAAACTGTTCGAAAAGGCCGATGATTTTCTCTGGGCCGTCCGTTGCCAGATGCATTTCATCACCGGCAAGGCGGAGGAACGCCTTTCCTTCGATATTCAGCGCGAAATTGCCGATGCGCTGAACTATCAGCCGCGCCCCGGCCTCTCTGCCGTCGAGCGCTTCATGAAGCACTATTTCCTTGTCGCAAAGGATGTCGGTGATCTCACCCGCATCGTCTGCGCCGGTCTGGAAGACAGGCAGGCGAAGGACGTGCCTGGCCTTTCCGGCGTGCTCAGCCGCTTCGCCCACCGCGTTCGCAAGATTCCGGGTTCCGTGGAGTTCGTGGAAGACCGGGGCCGCATCGCGCTCGCCAAACCCGATGTGTTCAAGAACGATCCGGTCAATCTCATCCGGCTCTTCCATATCGCCGATATCAACAATCTCGAACTGCACCCCGATGCCTTGCGCGTCGTCACTCGTTCGCTTTCGCTCATCAATGACGAGCTGCGGGAAAACGAGGAGGCAAACCGGCTTTTCCTGTCGATCCTGACCTCGCGGCGCGATCCGGCGCTGACGCTGCGGCGCATGAATGAGGCCGGTGTGCTCGGCAAATTCATCCCCGAATTTGGCAAGATCGTCGCGATGATGCAGTTCAACATGTATCATCATTACACGGTGGACGAGCATCTGATCCGCTCCGTCGGCGTGCTGTCGGAAGTGGACAAGGGAACAGCGGTCGATGCCCATCCGCTCGCCAATCAGCTGATGCCCGGCGTCGAGGAACGCGAGGCGCTTTATGTGGCGGTACTGCTGCACGATGTCGCCAAGGGCCGGCAGGAAGATCACTCCATTGCTGGCGCGCGTGTGGCGCGCAAGCTCTGCCAGCGCTTCCGTCTCACCGGCAAGCAGACTGAAACGGTTGTCTGGCTGATCGAGCAGCATCTTTTGATGTCCATGGTCGCCCAGACGCGAGACCTGCACGACCGCAAGACCATCACTGATTTCGCCGACAAGGTGCAATCCATGGAGCGGTTGAAGATGCTGCTTATCCTGACGGTCTGCGATATCAGGGCTGTCGGTCCGGGTGTGTGGAACGGCTGGAAGGGACAGTTGCTGCGCTCGCTGTACTATGAGACGGAACTGCTTCTGTCAGGCGGCTTCTCGGAAGTCTCCCGCAAGGAGCGCGCGCAGATTGCCCGCCAAGCGCTCTACGATGCCCTTGACGACTGGGGCCAGAAGGCGCGGCGCAAATATACCAAGCTGCATTACGAGCCCTACCTGCTGACTGTGGCGCTGGAAGACCAGGTGCGCCACACCCGCTTCATCCGCGAGGCCGACAAGCAGGAGAAGGCGCTCTCGACCATGGTGCGCACCCATTCCTTCCACGCCATCACGGAAATCACTGTTCTGGCGCCCGACCACCCGCGCCTGCTTTCGATCATAACCGGCGCATGCGCCGCGGCTGGCGCCAACATTGCCGATGCGCAGATTTTCACCACCTCCGACGGGCGGGCGCTCGATACGATCCTTATCAACCGCGAATTTCCGATTGACGAGGACGAGACGCGGCGCGGCAACAATGTCGGCAAGCTCATCGAAGAAGTTCTCTCCGGCAAGCAGCGCCTGCCGGAAATGATCGCCACCCGCACCAAGAGCCGGAAGAAAAAGAGCGCCTTCACCATTCCGCCTTCGGTGACGATCTCGAATGGTCTGTCCAACAAGTTCACCGTGATCGAGGTCGAGTGCCTCGACCGGCCGGGGCTTCTGGCCGACATGACGGCGGTCATCGCCGACCTGTCACTCGACATTCACTCCGCCCGCATCACCACCTTCGGCGAGAAAGTCATCGACACCTTCTACGTGACCGACCTGTTCGGCCAGAAGGTGACGACGGACAACCGGCAGGCCAGCATCGCGCAACGCCTGAAGGCTGTGATGAGCGAGCAGGAAGACGAATTGCGCGACCGCATGCCGAACGGCATCATCGCCCACCCAGACGTGGCGGCCCTGCCGGCCGCGCGCACGGCAAAGGCTTGATAGTCCCATGAGTCTGATCGGCAAGTTCGCCACCGTCGGCACCGCCACGCTCGGCAGCCGCATTTTCGGCTTTCTGCGCGAAACGCTGATGGCAGCCGCCGTCGGCACCGGACCGGTGGCCGATGCTTTCAACGCCGCTTTCCGCTTCCCAAATACCTTCAGGCGACTTTTCGCCGAGGGTGCATTCAACTCTGCCTTCGTGCCGCTTTTCGCCAAGGAAATCGAAGCGAATGGCATGGAGGGTGCAAGGCGCTTTTCCGAAGAGGTCTTCGGCGTCCTGTTCACGGTGCTCCTGGCCCTGACAATTTTGATGGAATTGTCGATGCCGTTCATCGTCCGCACCGTCATCGCGCCGGGCTTCCTAGAAGATCCGGTGAAGTTCGATAACACTGTCCGCCTTGCGACGATCATGTTTCCCTATCTCGCCTGCATGTCGCTCGCGGCGATGATGGGCGGCATGCTGAACTCGCTGCACCGTTATTTTGCGGCGGCGATCGCACCGGTTTTCCTCAATATCATTCTCATCGGCGTGCTGGCGCTGGCCTGGTGGAAAAATTACGATCCGCTGCAAGTCGGTTACGCGCTCTCATGGGGCGTGATGGCGGCAGGTCTCGTGCAGCTCGCCATCGTCTGGATTGCAGTGCGCAATGCCGGTATGCGCATTGGTTTCCGCAGACCACGGCTCACAAAGAATGTGCAGCGCCTTCTGGTCCTTGCCCTGCCGGCAGCAATCACCGGGGGCATCACCCAGATCAATCTGCTCATCAACACCAACATCGCGTCCGGCGGCGAAGGTGTCATATCCTCCCTTGCCTATGCGGACCGCATCTATCAACTGCCGCTCGGTGTCGTCGGCATCGCTGTTGCCACGGTGCTCCTGCCGGAACTGGCGCGCGCGCTGCGCGGCGGCCATATGGTGGAGGCCGGAAGCCTGCAGAACCGCTCGGTCGAGTTCGTGCTCTTCCTGACCCTGCCCGCTGCCGCGGCACTTCTCGTCATGGCCGAACCCATCGTTCGTTTCCTGTACGAGCGCGGCAATTTCGCGCCGTCCGCAACGATCACCGTTTCACAAATCCTCGGCATCTACGGTTTGGGCCTTCCCGCTTTCGTGTTGATCAAGGCCTTCATCCCCGGTTTCTTCGCGCGCGAGGACACCCGCACGCCAATGATCTTCGCGGCGATTTCGGTTGTCGTGAATGTCTCGCTGGCGCTCACGCTTTTCCCGCGCCTCGGCGGTCCCGGCATCGCTATCGCGGAAATCACCGCTGGCTGGGTCAACGCCGCGCTGCTGTTTGGCATGCTCCTGTGGCGTGGTCACTGGCATCTGGATATTCCGCTGCTCACCCGTATCCCGCGCCTGCTCTTGGCCGCGGCGTTAATGGCCGTATTTGTGCATTATGCGCTGACGTGGCTGACCTTCGAGCTGTCTTCCGCCTCGTCCATCTTCGTGCGTGCCGGCACGATCATGGGCCTCGTCTTTGCCGCCATGCTGGTCTATTTCGTGCTGGCTTTCGTGTCTGGAGGTGCCGACATCGGCATGGTGAAGCGGGCCGTCCGCAAGCGCGGGAAAAAGACGGCCGAGACGGAGGCTGGCTGATGTCCTTTGCTGAAAACCGCCGCATCGCCATCGTTACCCTCGTGGTTGATGACTACGATCGGGCGAAGGCGTTTTATTGCGATGTTCTCGGCTTCGAGTGCCTCTCCGATGAGCCACTGGACGACGGCAAAAGGTGGCTGGTGGTCAAGCCGCAGGGCGCTGACGGTGGCGCCCTTCTGCTTGCCGAGGCGGATGGCGAAGAGCAGCGACGCGCCATCGGCAACCAGACCGGCGGCCGTGTCGGATTTTTCCTGCATACCGACGATTTCGCCCGCGACCATGAAACCATGATTGCACGCGGCGTGTGCTTTCTGGAACAGCCGCGCCATGAGGCTTATGGTTCCGTCGCGGTCTTTGCCGACCCTTACGGAAATCGCTGGGACCTTCTTCAGCCGCGCCGTGGATAGCCCTTGAAACCGCTTGATTGCAAGGGGCTGCGGGTGCATAAGCGCGCGTGCAATTGCAAACACGGGGCGGGGCCCTCCACAAGCCTTTTCGAGGACGACAATGAACGCATTCAAGCCGCTGGTTTTCTCGGGCGTCCAGCCGACCGGCAATCTGCATCTCGGCAATTATCTGGGCGCGATCCGCAAATTCGTGGCGTTGCAGGAAGATAATGACTGCATCTATTGCGTCGTTGATATGCACGCCATCACCGCCCAGCTCGTTCACTCGGACCTGAAGGCGCAGACCCGTTCGATCGCGGCCGCCTTCATCGCTTCGGGCATCGATCCGGTGAAGCACATCGTCTTTAACCAGTCGGCCGTGCCGCAGCATGCGGAACTGGCATGGGTGTTCAACTGCGTGGCGCGCATCGGCTGGATGGAGCGCATGACGCAGTTCAAGGACAAGTCCGGCAAGAATACCGAACAGGTCTCGCTCGGCCTGCTCGCCTATCCGAGCCTGATGGCTGCCGACATTCTCGTCTATCGCGCCACCCATGTTCCTGTCGGCGATGATCAGAAACAGCATCTGGAGCTTGCCCGCGACATTGCCCAGAAATTCAATATCGATTTCGGTGACCATATCCGCAAGACGGGTCTTGGGCTCGACATTACGGTTGGCGATGAGCCGGTGCATGCTTATTTCCCAATGGTGGAACCGCTGATCGGCGGGCCGGCACCGCGCGTCATGTCCTTGAAGGACGGCACCAAAAAGATGTCGAAGTCCGATCCTTCCGATCTGTCGCGCATCAACCTTATGGATGACGTCGACGCGATCTCGAAGAAGATCAAGAAGGCAAAGACCGATCCCGACGCGCTGCCGAGCGAACTGGAAGGTCTGAAAGGCCGTCCGGAGGCCGAAAACCTCGTCGGCATCTATGCAGCCCTGTCAGACAAGACCAAGGCGGATGTCCTTGCCGAGTTCGGTGGCCAGCAGTTCTCAACATTCAAGCCGGCCCTCGTCGAGCTTGCCGTCAACGTGCTTGCGCCCGTCAATAACGAGATGCGTCGTCTTCTCGATGACCCGACCCATATCGATGCCATCCTCAGCCAAGGTGGTGAGCGGGCGCGTGCCATCGCGGAAAAGACGATGAACGAGGTGCGCGATATCATCGGCTTCCTGCGCTGACAGGTCGCTGCCACGCGAGTGCGGCGGGCGGTTTGCGCCTGCCGTGATTTGATATAATCTCCGCTCGAACCGTCGGGCGGTTTTTCGGATCACGGCGGATTTTGGGAGTACAGAATGGTTTCAACACGGCTGTCGCGTATGGAAGGGCATCGCCGCAAGTTTCTCGCTGTAATCGATGACACACCGGAATGCGAAAGGGCCGTGCATTATGCCGGTCGTCGCGCCAAGAATTCCAATGGCGGTCTGGTACTGCTTTACATGATCCCGGAAGGCGATTTCCAGCAATGGCTGGGTGTCGAGCAGATCATGCGGGCCGAAGCGCGTGAGGAAGCGGAAGCCACCCTCGCCAAGATCGCCCAGAAGGTACGCGAAACGATCGGCATCGAGCCGGAATCCGTCATTCGGGAAGGCAGCGCCACCGAGCAGATTCACGGGTTGATCGAGGAAGATCGCGATATCGCCATTCTGGTATTGGCTGCCGGATCAACGAAAGAAGGGCCGGGACCGCTGGTTTCCTCCATCGCCGGACGTGGTGCGGCCTTCCCGATCCCAGTCACCGTTCTACCCGACACCTTGTCGGATGAGGAAATCGACGCACTTTGCTGACCCTCCAAGGGTTGGATTGAAGAGTTGGCGATTTCTTGAATGTAATTATCATGTCAGGGCTTGAAGTGTAGCTTCGCCGGGCGTATTTTTGGAAGAATTCTAAATTGCGGGGCGTGAACGGCGACCTCGAAGGAGACAGACAATGTTCATTCAGACGGAAGCGACGCCGAATCCCGCTACGCTCAAGTTCCTGCCTGGCAAGGTGGTGCTGGAAAGCGGGACCGCTGAGTTTCTCAACCCCTCGCAGGCGCAGGCCTCGCCGCTCGCTGAAAGGCTCTTCACCATTCCGGGTGTGACCGGCGTCTATTTCGGTTTCGACTTCATCACCGTTACCAAGGATGATGCCGAGTGGCAGCATCTGAAGCCTGCCATTCTCGGCTCTATTATGGAACATTTCATGTCCGGCCGGCCAATCATGGGCACGGCGATTGCGGCCGAAGTTTCGGACGAGGAAGGTGAGTTCTTCGAAGAGGGTGACGAAACCATCGTCGCCACCATCAAGGAACTGCTGGAAACTCGCGTCCGCCCTGCCGTGGCGCAGGATGGCGGCGACATCACGTTCCGCGGTTTCCGTGATGGTACGGTGTTCCTGAACATGAAGGGCGCCTGCTCGGGTTGCCCATCCTCCACCGCCACGCTGAAGCACGGCGTTCAGAACCTGCTCCGCCATTTCGTGCCGGAAGTGCTCGAAGTCGAAGCGGTATGACGTTCTAAGCCAGGCCCCGCCATGATTGTTCTCGCACTCGACACGTCAGGTGTTGATTGTTCCGCCTGCGTTTATGACAGTGCCTCCGACAAGGTGCTCGGCGACGTGTGCGAAACGATCGGCAAGGGCCATGCCGAAAGGTTGATGGCCGTCATCGACGGTGCCCTGCAGCAGGCGCAATTGCCGCTGCAGCAAATCGAGCGCATTGCTGTGACCATCGGTCCTGGGTCCTTTACGGGCATCCGGGTCGGTGTCGCGGCAGCGCGAGGTTTTGCTCTGTCGCTTGGCGTCGATGCGGTTGGTGTCACCACGCTCGAGACGATCGCTTTGCATCATCTCCTCGAAAACCCGGGCCACCCCGTGGCGGTAGGGCTCGATGCGAAACGTGGCGAGGCCTATCTCCAGACATTTGCAGCCGATGGATCGCCGCTCCGTGAAGCGGTCCTGCTTTCTCTCGATGATGCAAAGGCGGCTCTTTCGGGTTTCGATGGCGCCGTCATCGGCTCGGCCGCACCGCTCTTTGCAGGGCAGGAAAGCGGCTCGGGCCCGGATCATTTTCCGATTGCCGCTGTCGCTCGAGCCGGTGCCCGCAAACCGGCTGGCCAGCCCAAACCCGCGCCGCTTTACCTGCGTGGACCGGATGCCCGGCCACAAACAGGTTTTGCGCTGGCACGCCGGGACGTTGCCTGATACGGCATGCATCAGTGCATGTTTCTGATTCCCGATATTGGCGATGTTTGACGATTACCTGAGCTGGAAACCCTATTTCGAGATCGTGCCGATGCAGCACGAGGATTGCGCTGCCGTGGCGGACTTGCATGCCCTGCGCTTCCCGCGTCCCTGGAATGATGGAGAGTTCTCAGGCCTGCTGACTCAGGGCTCGGTTTTCGGCGCTGTCGCCCGCCAGACTAACGCTTTTTTCAGCAAGCCGCTGGGTGGTTTCATATTGGCGCGTGAAGTGGCCGGCGAGGCGGAAATCCTCACCGTTGCGGTGTCGGAAAAATTCGCGCGCGCCGGTCTCGGCTGGCGGCTGATGCAGTCGGCCATCCGCGAGGCGATGATGCGTGGCGCCGAAACCATGTTCCTCGAGGTGGATAATAACAACGCCTCTGCCGTCGGACTTTACAGGAAGCTGGGTTTCAAGACGGTTGCGGAACGGAAGGCCTATTATACGGCGAAGGATGGATCGAAGTCGACGGCGCTTGTCATGCGCCGCGATCTTCGCTAGTTCCCTGCGACAGGCATTTTTTCGGCGAAAGCCGCAAACCGGAATTCTCAAAAGGCCAGAAGACGTGACAGACCTTTCGAAAACGCTGGAGGAGCTCTGCGCCGAGCGCGGCATGCGCATGACGGACCAGCGCCGCGTCATCGCCCGTGTTCTTCAGGAATCGGCGGATCATCCCGATGTCGAGGAGCTCTATCGCCGTTCCTCCGCCGTCGATCCACGCATCTCGATTTCCACGGTCTATCGAACGGTCAAGCTGTTCGAAGATGCGGGGATTATCGAGCGGCACGATTTTCGCGACGGTCGCTCGCGTTACGAGACGGTTCCAGAAGAACATCATGATCATCTGATCGACCTCAAGAACAGCGTCGTGATCGAATTTCACTCGCCCGAAATCGAGGCGCTTCAGGAAAAGATCGCCCGCGAGCATGGCTTCAAGCTGGTGGATCACCGTCTGGAACTTTACGGCGTGCCTCTGAAACCCGAAGAACGCTGAGGCCCATGTGAGCAGGCGGGCGTTCTCATTATGATGTGGTTGCGCACGGCCTATATTGCGGTCGTTCTCCTGGTCGTCACGCTGGTCCTGCTGCCGCTGCAACTCCTGGGGCTTGCGTTCAATTGGCATCTGCGCCGCCGCATCCCACGCATCTGGCACCGCATCGCCTGCCACGTCCTCGGCATCCGTGTCCATGTCCATGGCGATCTCGAGCGCGCAAAGCCGCTCATGCTGGCAGTGAACCACGCCTCGTGGAAGGATATCCTCGTTCTGGGCAGCATCGCCGATGTGGTGTTCATTGCCAAAACCGAGGTGCGGGACTGGCCGGTCTTCGGCTGGCTCGCTCGGTTGCAGAAAAGCATTTTCGTTCAGCGGGAGCAGAAGCGCAGCACCGGCGCCCAGGTCAGCGAGATTGCCAGCCGCATGGCGGACGGGGAAATCGTCGTCCTGTTTCCGGAAGGCACGACGTCGGACGGAAACCGCGTGCTCCCCGTCAAATCTTCGCTGTTCGGCGCAGCTTCCACCGCAGCCGATCAGGTTCCCGGAAAGCTGGTATACGTCCAGCCCGTGGCGATTGCCTATACCCGGGTGCAGGGCATGTCCATGGGACGCTACCACCGCGTCATTGCCGCCTGGCCGGGCAGCATCACACTCGTGCCGCATCTGCTCGGTATCATCAAGGCGGGCAACATCGATGTCGACGTGACATTCGGCGACAGTATCCCCTTTCACAACACGGACAACCGCAAGCGCCTCACAACCGATATCACGTCTACAATCCGCTCCATGCTGGCATTCAGCCTGCGCGGCGGCTGGCGCGATTAGCAGATGTGTTCGCCTTTCCGGCATTTTTCTGTTTAATCTGGCCGGGAAAAACACTAGATAGCCGCCATGACCCAGGAAACGCTTGGCCTCGAAGCCCCACCCGTGAACGCCCGTGAAGGCGCAAACAGCCGCAAGGTTTTCATCAAGACCTATGGCTGCCAGATGAACGTCTACGATTCCGTCCGCATGAGCGATGCGTTGGCGAAGGATGGGTACGTTCAGACGGAGGATATGGGCGAGGCGGATCTGGTTCTCTTGAACACCTGTCACATCCGCGAAAAGGCAGCAGAGAAGGTTTACTCCGCGCTCGGCCGTCTGCGAGATATGAAAAAGTCGCGCGAAGAGCAGGGCCGCGAATTCATGATCGGTGTTGCCGGCTGTGTGGCGCAGGCGGAAGGCGAGGAAATTCTGCGCCGTGCCCCCGCCGTCGACGTCGTCATCGGACCGCAGACCTATCACCGCCTGCCGGACGCCTTGAAGCGCGTGCGCGGTGGCGAGCGTGTCATCGAGACGGAATATGCGGTCGAGGATAAGTTCGAACACCTGCCGGTCGCGGAGAAATCCACTTTGCGCACACGCGGCGTCACCGCGTTCCTGACGGTCCAGGAAGGCTGCGACAAGTTCTGCACTTTCTGTGTCGTGCCGTACACCCGCGGTTCGGAAGTATCCCGGCCTGTGCGCCAGATCGTCGATGAAGCGATGAAGCTGGTGGATGCGGGCGTGCGTGAAATCACGCTGCTCGGCCAGAACGTCAACGCCTGGCAGGGCGAAGGCGCGAAGGGCGAAAAATGGGGCCTTGCCGAACTGCTTTACCGTCTGGCGGAGATTCCCCGGCTCGCGCGGCTTCGTTACACCACCAGTCACCCGCGTGACATGGATGATCGCCTGATTGGCGCGCATCGCGATCTGCGCATTCTCATGCCCTATCTGCACCTGCCGGTACAGTCGGGCTCTGACCGCATCCTGAAGGCGATGAACCGCCGTCACACCGGTGAGGAATATATCAGGCTGATCGACAAGATTCGCTCCGCCCGCCCTGATATCGCCATGTCCGGGGACTTTATTGTGGGTTTCCCCGGTGAGACCGCTCGCGATTTCGAAGACACGATGGCGATGGTCGAAACGGTCAAATACGCGCAGGCCTTCTCGTTCAAATATTCGACCCGCCCCGGCACGCCGGGCGCCGATCTGACCGATCAGGTCGATGAGGACGTCAAGGCCGAGCGGTTGGAAAGATTGCAGGCGCTGTTGCTGCGGCAGCAGAAGGAATTTGCGGAGTCGCTCGTCGGAAAAACGATGGATGTGCTGCTGGAAAAGCCCGGTCGCATGCCTGAACAGTTGATAGGTCGCTCTCCGTGGCTGCAATCCGTGAATCTTGATGCAAAGAATTTGAAAATCGGTGACATTGTTAATGTACGAATCACCGCAACGGGTCCAAACAGCTTGTTTGCCGAGGTGGCAGGGAGTTAGAGTGGGGAGCCGACACTGATTGGGACAGGAGCCTGACCGCTTGAACGCACACGAATTGGTATCAAATTCATCGCGCCAGCCACGCCCAGCCGCGACCGACGCCAATCACTTCGTCCTCACGTTCGAGAATAACAGGATAGCGGGAGAGCTATTCGGTCAGTTCGATCAGAACCTGAAGCTCCTGGAGCAGCGCCTCAATATTGACGCCCGCCCCCGCGGCAACTCCGTCGCCATCACCGGCGATGTGGTTTCCACCAACCAGGCCCGTCGCGCGCTTGATTTCCTTTATGAGCGTTTGCTTAAAGGTGGCGCCGTCGAGCTTTCTGACGTGGAGGGGGCAATCCGCATGGCCGTCGCAGCTGACGACCAGCTGACGCTGCCGACCATGGAGCGCAAGGCGAAAATTTCCATGGCGCAGATTTCAACGCGTAAGAAGACCATTTCGGCACGGACGCCCACGCAGGACGTCTATATGCGAGCGTTGGAACAATCCGAACTCGTATTTGGTGTTGGCCCCGCTGGCACGGGCAAGACCTATCTGGCTGTGGCGCACGCGGCGCAGCTTCTGGAGCGTGGCGCGGTCGATCGCATCATCCTTTCGCGTCCGGCCGTCGAAGCGGGCGAGCGTCTGGGCTTCCTGCCCGGCGACATGAAGGAAAAGGTCGATCCGTATCTCCGCCCGCTTTACGACGCGCTGTATGACATGATGCCGGGTGACAAGGTGGAGCGCGCCATCCAGGCGGGTGTCATCGAAATTGCGCCGCTCGCCTTCATGCGTGGTCGCACACTCGCCAACGCCGCGGTCATTCTGGACGAAGCCCAGAACACGACGACGATGCAGATGAAAATGTTCCTGACACGCCTTGGCGAAAACGGCCGCATGATTGTGACCGGTGACCCAAGCCAAGTGGACTTGCCGCGCGGCGTGAAGTCCGGCCTCGTGGAAGCCCTGCAGATCCTGACGGAGGTGGAAGGCGTGTCCGTTGTGCGGTTCAAGGATGTGGATGTTGTCCGTCACCCGATGGTGGCGCGCATTGTCCGGGCCTATGAATCCCATACGGCCGTGCCGGATGAGAGCCTGCTGAAGGGCGACTGACGAAAAGACAATGACAGCTCTGGATATTCAAATCAGCGTGGAGGCCGAAGGCTGGTCCTCGGAAGAGGACCTGTCTGCCTTTGCGTCAAAGGTGCTGGATGCGGCGGTCGATTTTCTGAAGCGGAAAGAGGATCAACCCTTTCCGAAAATGCCGGTCGAACTCTCGCTGGTCTTCACCGACGATGAAAATATCCGGGAAATCAACGCCGAATGGCGTGACAAGGACAAGGCGACCAACGTCTTGTCTTTCCCTGCTTTTCCGCTGGAACCGGGCGGAATGCCGGGCCCGATGCTGGGCGATATCGTCATCGCACGTGAGACGGTTGAGCGCGAGGCTCTTGAACTTGACAAGAGTTTCGAGGATCATCTGACCCATCTTCTCGTTCATGGGTTCCTGCATTTGTTCGGTTATGACCACATGGATGAGGAAGAAGCGGAAGAAATGGAGTCGCTTGAGACTCGCATTTTGGCGGTGCTTGGCCTATCTGATCCCTACGCGGGTCAAGAGCCGCTTTAAATATTGTCTGGAGCCATGAACGAACATTCTGCACGACCTGCCAATGAGGGCAGAGAAAACGGCGAGCAGTCCTCTTCGGAGGAGGGCAGTAGTCACTTACGTCAGGACTACAATGCCAAACCGAGATCGACCATCTGGTCACGCATCGCGCGGTTGCTGAAACCATCCCAGGGCGAACGCCTGCGCGAGGATTTGACCGACGCGCTGATGGACGACACCGAAATCGGTGCGGCCTTCACGCCCGAAGAACGGGCGATGCTGCACAACATCCTCCGCTTCCGGGAAGTCCGCGTTGAAGATATCATGATCCCACGGGTCGATATCGACGGTCTGGACCAGAATATGACGATCGGCGATGCGCTGATCCTCTTCGAGGAAACCGGGCGCTCCCGCATGCCCGTCTATGACGAGACGCTGGATGACCCCAAGGGCATGATCCATATCCGCGACCTCCTGGCCTACGTCGCCAAGCAGGCACGCAACAAGCGTCGGGCTGGATCGCGCAGCGTCACCTACACGGAAGTGAAGTCGCCCCGTTCGCCGCGTCCCAATTTCGATCTGGCGCGGGTTGATCTCGAAAAAACGGTTGCCGATGCGGGTCTCGTGCGCAAGATCCTCTTCGCACCGCCGTCCATGCTTGCCTCTGATCTCCTGAAAACCATGCAGGCGCAGAGAACGCAGCTCGCTCTCGTCATCGATGAGTACGGTGGCACCGACGGTCTCGTCAGCCACGAAGACATCGTTGAGATGGTCATCGGTGACATCGATGACGAGCACGACAAGGATGAGGCGATGTTTTCGCGCCTTTCCGCCGATGTGCTTGTTGCCGATGCCCGCGCGGAGCTTACCGAACTTGCCGATGCCATCGGCCCGGATTTCGACGTGCGGGAACATCTGGAAGAAATCGATACACTGGGCGGGCTCATCTTCTTCGCGCTTGGCCGTATCCCGACCAAGGGTGAGGTCGTCAGGGCCGTCCCGGGCTTCGAGTTCCAGATCCTCGACGCAGACAGCCGGCGCATCAAGGGCGTCCGTATCGTCCGCGATCACGGGTCCGAGGGTGAGGATGATCGAGCTCCGGAAGATGCAAGCGCCGTCATTGCGCTGCCGGCTCCAGATGTGCGTCTGATCACACATCAACAAAACGCGGAATAATGGGGCGACGGGATATCCCGTCACCTTCCGATTGTTCGACATCGGTGGGGTGATGCGCGAAAGGCCTGAGAAAGTGGCTGGCGTCATCCCTTGTGTGGACTGCGAATCTTTTTTCCTTTACGTCGATTCCAGGGGAAATTTTGCGGGCGCAGCAGCCTTGCCGCGAGCGGGCGCTGCCGAATGGGCATTAACGGAGTTGGCATGGAGCGTCTTGCAGGCAGGTTAATGCTGGCCAGCGGCATGAGCCGCGCGTTGATCGCGATCGCCGCCGGCGCGATCGGGGCGCTCGCCCTACCACCATTCGGTTTTTTTGCCGCACTGTTCCTGTCTTTCACACTGCTTGTCTGGCTTATCGATGGTTGCACCGCAAAGCCTGGTGGTGGCCTCTTCAATCGCGCCTTGCCGGCCTTCGGTATAGGCTGGTGTTTCGGCCTTGGTTATTTCGTGGCCGGGCTGTGGTGGCTGGGCAATGCGCTGCTTCTCGAAGCAGATGAATTCGCCTGGGCTCTGCCGCTTGCCATCCTCGGCCTGCCGGCATTTCTGGCGCTGTTTTACGGTTTTGCGGTTGCGGCTGCCAATCTCCTCTGGTCCGATGGCTTGGGCCGCATTGCGGCGCTGGCGGCTGCCTTTGGTCTGACGGAATGGTTGCGTAGTTTTCTGGCGACCGGCTTTCCCTGGAACGCCATCGGCTACGGCATCATGCCTATTCCTGTCATGATGCAATCTGTGCACTTGCTGGGGCTTTTCAGCATAACGACGCTTGCCGTCTTCATTTTTGCCGCGCCGGCGTTGATTGCGACGAAAAAAGGCATGGCGCCGGGTCTCGCAATTGCTGGCCTCTTATTGGCGGGTCATGTTGGTTACGGCCTTTACCGCCTACAGACACCGGCCGAGACGCCGGCGGATGCGTTGACCGTCCGCATTGTCCAGCCGTCCATCGATCAATCGCGCAAGATGCTGAATGGTGACCGCGCGGAAATCTTCGCAGAGCACCTGCGACTATCCGCGCTGCCACCGGGAGACGGCAAGAAGCGCCCCGACATCATCGTCTGGCCGGAAACCTCTGTCCCGTTCATCTTGACGCAGAATCCAGACGCGCTGACGGAAATCGCCAAAACGCTTGATGATGGCCAAGTTCTGTTTACCGGCGCCGTCCGAATGGAGGATCAGGGCGCCGGGCGACCACCGCGCTATTACAATTCGGTCTATGCGATCGATAGTCAGGGGGAGATCATCGGAGCGGCCGACAAGGTGCATCTGACCCCCTTTGGTGAATATGTTCCCTTTGAGAATGTGCTGCGCGAATTCGGTATCAACAACGTCATTGCCCTGCCGGGTGGCTTTTCCGCTGCGTCATCCCGCACGTCGCTGACCCTGCCATCTGGGAAGAGGTTCTACCCGCTGATCTGCTACGAGATCATTTTTCCCGGCGAGATGACACCCGAGCTTCAAGGGGCAACAGCGATCCTGAATGTGACCAATGATGGCTGGTTTGGCGATACGCCTGGGCCCTATCAACATTTTCTACAGGCACGCATACGGGCTGTTGAAACGGGTGTCCCGGTGATTCGCGGTGCCAATACCGGCATCTCGGCCGTCATCGACCCCTATGGCCGCATCGTTGCTGGTCTTGACTATGGTCAAGTCGGCACTATTGACGCCACCTTGAGTGGTGGGTCTCGTGATGCTATCGGTTACGACACACATCGGACGTATTTCTGGTTGATTTTTTCTTTGATGATGATTGTTGCGGCGGGCGGTGCGTGGAGTTTTGCGCGCGGCCGGAATTGACCGCGCACCCCCCACAATTGCATAGTGAATAGGTCAGTCGTAAAACAAGTTTGGCCGTTGTCCCAATACCGGCTTATTTCTTAGAATATTAGTGAAGCACTATATCAACCCTTTCCGAGTGTCAGGACCGCATGATGACCGAAAATAAGAAAAAGCCTAACCCCATCGACATTCATGTCGGCAGCCGAATTCGCCTTCGCCGGACCATGCTCGGCATGAGCCAGGAAAAGCTCGGTGAGAGTCTTGGAATTACCTTTCAGCAAATCCAGAAATACGAAAAGGGCACGAACCGTGTTGGCGCCAGCCGCCTGCAGAATATCTCGGCGATCCTGAACGTACCCGTTTCCTTTTTCTTCGAAGATGCACCCGGCGATCAGCCTGGCGGAACGCCCGGAATGGCGGAAGCGTCCAGCTCCAACTACGTGGTAGACTTCCTGTCGTCTGCCGAAGGTCTGCAACTGAACCGGGCTTTCGTGAAGATCGCCGATCCAAAGGTTCGTCGCCGCCTTGTCGATCTTGTCAAGGCGCTCGCCGCCGAGGGTGACGCGGAGTAATCTGCGCTCTCGCCATAATATTTCCGGCACGGGATGCCGGGCACTCAACGGTCCGCAAGGACCGTTTTTTTGTGTCGAATTAGAAAGGAATTCTCACATAAAGATATATTTATGTGGTTGTGTCCTTGTTTTTCGTGGCCGAAATGACTAAAAAATCTGGAGACCGTTCTTTGAGGGGAATCCCGCATGCGTGCCAATTACCTGTTCACCAGCGAGTCCGTGGCCGAGGGTCATCCGGACAAGGTTTGTGATCGTATTTCCGATGAAATCGTGGATCTCGTTTATCGTGAAGCGGCCAAGACGGGCGTTGACCCGTGGACCGTGCGCATCGCTTGTGAAACGCTTGCCACGACCAATCGCGTCATTATCGCGGGTGAGGTTCGCGTTCCCGACACGCTGCTGAAGAAGGACAAGGACGGCAAGATCGTCAAGGATGCTTCCGGGCATCCGGTCATTAACCCTTCCAAGTTTAAGTCCGCCGCCCGCAAGGCGATCCGCGACATCGGATATGAACAGGACGGTTTCCACTGGAAGACCGCCAAGATCGACGTTCTCCTGCATCCGCAGTCTGCCGATATCGCACAGGGCGTGGACAACGCTTCCGATAAGCAGGGTGACGAGGGTGCGGGCGACCAGGGCATCATGTTCGGCTACGCCTGCAAGGAAACACCGGATTTGATGCCGGCGCCGATCTATTATTCCCACCGCATCCTGCAACTGCTCGCTACCGCGCGTAAGAGCGGCGAAGGTGAGGCAGCAAAGCTCGGCCCCGATGCCAAGAGCCAGGTAACCGTGCGCTACGTCGACGGCAAGCCTGCCGAAGCGGTGTCCATCGTTCTCTCCACGCAGCATCTGGATGCCAACTGGGATTCGAAGAAGGTTCGTGCCGTTGTCGAGCCCTATATCCGTGAGGCTCTCGGCGACCTGAAGATCGCCGACGATTGCCAGTGGTATATCAACCCGACGGGCAAGTTCGTTATTGGTGGTCCGGACGGTGACGCCGGCCTGACCGGCCGCAAGATCATCGTCGACACATATGGTGGTGCGGCCCCCCATGGTGGCGGTGCATTCTCCGGCAAGGATACGACCAAGGTCGACCGTTCCGCAGCCTATGCGGCGCGCTACCTCGCAAAGAACGTCGTTGCTGCCGGCTTTGCTGATCGCTGCACGATCCAGATTTCTTACGCCATCGGCATCGCCCAGCCGCTGTCGATCTATGTCGATCTGCACGGAACGGGCAAGGTCAGCGAAGATCAGGTCGAGGCTGCGATCCGCAAGGTTATGGACCTTTCGCCGTCGGGCATTCGCCGCCATCTCGATCTCAACAAGCCAATCTACGCCAAGACGTCTTCCTACGGCCATTTCGGCCGCAAGGCCGGTCGTGATGGCTCCTTCTCCTGGGAGAAGCTCGATCTGGTGAAGCCGCTCAAGGAAGCTTTGAGCGCTTAAGCATTTCCAGTAAAAGTGCGTAGCGGTTTTACGTCTGGAAAATGCGTCAACTAGATATCGCGCTTGTTATTTGGCGGCGATTGAGAGATACCGTCTGCAACTTTGTAACCCGCACAGTGCCTCACGGGGTGCTGTGCGGGTTAAGTCTATTTGGTCTTGAGAGTATGAGATGACGGAAGAACGGCGTTCGCGCGCGACGGAAGCGTTTTTTGGCAGGCGCAAGGGCAAGCCGCTGCGCCATCAGCAGGTGGATACGATTGAAAACCTGCTGCCTTTGCTGAAACTCGATCTGGAAAGCGTGCCCCCGTCAAATCTCGTCACTCTTTTTCCGGCTGACGTCCGATCCATCCGGCTGGAGATCGGTTTTGGCGGCGGTGAGCATCTCGCCCATCGCGCCGTCGAAAACCCCGAAACGGGTTTTATCGGCGTCGAGCCCTTCGTGAACTCCATGGCCAAGCTGCTTGCCACCGTGCGTGAGCGTGAGCTCGTGAACATCAGGCTCTACGACGATGATGCGACGCAATTGCTGGATTGGTTGCCGGAAGGGTCGATCGATCACATCGATCTGCTTTATCCCGATCCCTGGCCGAAGAAGAAGCACTGGAAGCGTCGCTTCGTGTCAGACGTCAATCTCGCCCGCTTTCACCGCGTGTTGAAACCCGGCGGCAAGTTCTGCTTTGCCTCTGACATCGACACTTACGTCAACTGGACGCTGCAGCATTGCGCCCGGCATGGCGGCTTTGAATGGACGGCGACAAGCGCTGATGACTGGCGCACGCCCTATGCCAACTGGCCGGGCACGCGTTACGAGAACAAGGCAAAACGAGAAGGCCGCAGCTCGGCCTATCTCACCTTCATCCGTCGCTAAAGCATCTCCAGTAAATGCGCACCGCGGATTTACGTCCGGAAAATGCGCAAGCGGCAAGCCCCCTCAGAGCGCCGCGTCCACTTCCGCCGCCAGCGGAATGGAAGGCTGGGCGCCGGCGCGTGTGCAGGCGAGTGAGCCTGCGACTGCGGCCCGCTTCAATGCACGTTCGAATTCGATGCCCTGATCGAGGCTGGCGGCAAGGTAACCACAGAAGGTATCACCCGCGCCAACCGTGTCGAGCGGCTCGATCTTGAGGCCCGACGCCCTGTAGACCTTGCCATTACGAATGGCGATCACGCCGTCGGCTCCAAGCGTGACGATCAATGTCTGGCCGGTCGTCTCGTGAAGGGCCTTGAGTTCGGTTTCCCGCCCGTCGCTGGAGAGGCCATTCTTGCCGATCAGCAGCTCGAACTCGGTTTCATTGGCAATGACGATATCGGCAAGAGCGCTAAGGCGCGGTGCGTCTGCGGTCAGCGGCGCGGTGTTGATGATTGTGGTGATGCGTTTCGCCTTGGCAGCCGTCAGCGCCGCTTCGATCGCTGCAGCCGGAATTTCGAACTGCAGCATCAGAATATCGCCCGCAGCCATTTCGGATATGGTTCTTGTGGCATCGGATGCGGAAACCTCGCCATTGGCGGCAGGGATGACCGAGATCATGTTCTCTCCGCCTTCACCGATCAGGATCACGGCCGTACCCGTGGGGCCAGGGGCGGTTTTGACCAATGACAGATCGGTCCCCGCGTCGCGCAGCAAGGTCAGTGCCGGAGCGGCAAAGGTGTCATCGCCCGCAGCGCCCGCCATCTTGACCGTGGCGCCCGCGCGCCGCGCAGCCAGAGCCTGATTGGCTCCCTTGCCGCCGGCGGCCGTGGAGAATGTCTCTCCCGTCACGGTTTCACCGGGCTTGGGCAGGCGTTTGGCGGTCGCGACGAGGTCCATGTTGATGGAGCCGAAAACAGTAATCATGGGGCGCTGGGTCCGTATGAAATTTAAGCAAGGCGGCGACTTTGCCCGAGACGATCACTCGTCGTCAACTACCCGCAATTTGGCCGCACCGGCTCGGTTTTCCGCAAAGCGCCGGGCCTGGTCGATTTCTCCATGCGGCGCGTCTTTTTCCGTTGGGGAGAAATCGAGGCCCTCGATTTTCTGTCCGCGCGCCAATACCTTGTCAGAGGAGATGAGCATCATGTCGACGTCCTTCTGCGCAAGCCCGAAATGGGCTTGCAGCTTGCGCGTCCGATCGTCCAGCCGCCGCACATCGTCCATGAGCAGCGCCACTTCACCCTGAATGAGATGCGCCTGTTCGCGCATGCGCTGATCTTTGAGCACGGACTGGATGACCTGTACCGAGAGCATCAGCAGCGATGGCGAAACGATGACCACCCGGGCGCGGTGGGCGCGCTGTACCAGATATTCGAAATGCTGATGGATATCGGCAAAGATGGACTCGGACGGCACGAAGATGAACGCCGTATCCTGGGTTTCCCCACGAATGAGATATTTCTCGGCGACATCGCGAATATGCACTTCCATGTCCCGGCGGAACTGCTGCACGGCGGCGCGTTTGGTTTCAGGCGTCTCGTCCGCCTTGATGGCGTTCCAGGCTTCCAGCGGGAACTTCGCGTCGATGACGAGCGGCGGCGCGTTGTTCGGCATCTTGATGGTGCAGTCGGGCCGATAACCGTTCGAAAGCGTCGGCTGCAGCTGGAAGGCGCCCGGCGGCAGGGCGTCGGCGATCAGGGTCTCCATCCGTGCCTGTCCGAAGGCTCCGCGTGTCTGCTTGTTGGAAAGTATCGCCTGAAGCCCGACCACGTCCTTGGCCAGATCCTGAATATTGCCCTGCGCGGCATCGATGACCGCGAGGCGCTCCTGCAGGCGGCTTAGATTCTCATGGGTCGACCTGGTCTGCTCCGTCAGCGTTTCGCCAAGACGCTGCGACATGCCATCAAGCCGCTGGTTGAGCGTCTGGCTCATCTCGCTCTGGCGCGTGCCAAGCGTTTCCGCCATAGCCGCGATGCGTCCATGCAATTCGGACTGGGTTTTCAGGAGATCAGAGATTTCACCATCGGCTCCCGCCTTTTTCGACCGGTTTGTCGTCACAAGCCAGGTCACCGCGAGGCCGAAAACCACCGCAGCAAGCAGCGCGCCGAAGCTGATATCGACGGAGCCGGCCCGAAGCGCGGGCTCAAGGAGAATGGAGAAGTCTATGCTCATGACTAAATCTAGCAGATTTCCGATGATTCGTAAGATCAAACCAAGAACATTCCTGCGGCGGAAATGAGTCCAGCAGAGCGGATGCCGCCCGCCCTTTTCATCGTCGTGTTTTTTATTTCCTCTGCGCGAGAGATACGTTATGGGAAGCCATGACCATCAAACCGCTTATCATTTTGCCCGATCCCGTGCTGCGCCAGCAATCCAAGCCCATCGAACAGGTGGATGCCGAGGTGCTGCGTCTTGCCGACGACATGCTTGAAACCATGTATGATGCACCGGGGATCGGGCTTGCTGCTATCCAGATCGGCGTGCCGCGCCGGATGCTGGTGATCGATGTTGCGCGTGAAGGCGAAGAAAAGAACCCGATCGTCTTCATCAATCCGGAAATCCTCAAGGTTTCGGACGATATCTCCACCTATGAGGAAGGCTGTCTCTCGATTCCCGATTATTACGCCGAAGTGGAGCGCCCCGCGTCCCTCACCGTGCAGTATGTCGGGCGTGACGGCAAGCAGCAGACGGTCGAGGCGGACGGCCTGCTCGCAACCTGTCTCCAGCACGAGATCGATCACCTGAATGGTGTTCTGTTCATCGACCATATTTCGCGATTGAAGCGTGACATGGTCATCAAGAAATTCACGAAAGCAGCCCGCGCAAAAGTCTGATCCGGCACACAGCTGACCGGGCGGAAGACAGGGCAGGGGGCGATCATGGCTCTTCGCATCATATTCATGGGCACGCCGGAATTTTCCGTTCCGACGTTGCGTGCACTGGTGGAAGCTGGTCATGAGATCGCCGCCGTCTACACCCAGCCGCCGCGTCCCGGCGGCCGTCGCGGCCTTGATCTGCAGAAATCGCCGGTGCATCAGGCTGCGGAACTGCTGGGTTTGCCTGTGTTCACACCCGTAAATTTCAAAGCCGATGAGGATCGCGAGCAGTTCCGGGACTTCAACGCCGATGTAGCTGTTGTCGTGGCTTACGGACTGCTGCTACCCGAGGCGATTCTCTCCGGCACGCGTCTTGGCTGCTACAATGGTCACGCCTCGCTGCTTCCGCGCTGGCGCGGTGCTGCCCCCATCCAGCGGGCGATCATGGCCGGCGACACCGAAACCGGCATGATGGTCATGAAGATGGAAAAGGGGCTCGATACCGGCCCTGTCGCGCTCACCGCAAAGGTGGCGATTGACGAAAATATGACGGCCGGCGAGCTGCATGACAGCCTGATGCTGACAGGCGCTCGGTTGATGCGTCAGGCGATGGACAAGCTGGAAGCAGATGAGCTGCCCCTCGTCACACAGGCGGAGGAGGGCGTGCTCTACGCCGCAAAGATCGACAAGGGTGAGACCCGCATCGATTTTTCAAGGCCGGCGCAGGATGTGCATAATCATATTCGTGGCCTTTCGCCGTTTCCCGGCGCATGGCTGGAGATGGAGATCGGCGGCAAGCCCGAGCGCGTCAAGGTACTGGCCTCCGAGCTGGCGAGCGGTATGGGCGAGGCAGGCAGCGCATTGGATGACGTACTCACCATTGCCTGCGGCAGCGGCGCCGTGCGGCTCACCCGTTTGCAGAAAGCGGGCGGCAAGCCGATGTCGGCCGCTGATTTCGTGCGCGGCACGCCGGTTCCCGCCACCACGAGGCTCGGCTGATGCCACGCTTCCGCATGACCGTCGAATATGACGGCACGCCCTATTATGGCTGGCAGAGGCAGGAAAACGGCCCCTCGGTTCAGGGTGCTCTGGAGGCTGCGGTTCGGTCGCTGACCGGCGAGAGCGTTTCCATCCGCGGCGCTGGCCGCACCGATTCCGGCGTGCATGCCGTTGGCCAGGTCGTTCACGTCGATCTCTCGCGAGACTGGGAGCCCTACAAGCTCCGCAATGCCTTGAACGCGCATCTCGCCATGGCGGGTGAGGCCGTGGCCGTGCTCGATGCTGCCGCTGTGACCGAGGATTTTGACGCCCGTTTCTCCGCCCTTCGTCGGCACTATCTCTACCGCATCATTTGCCGCAAGGCCCGACTGGCGCTGGAGCACAAGCGGGCTTGGTGGGTGCCGAAGGACTTGGACCACGAGCGCATGCATGAGGCCGCGCAGATGCTGGTCGGCCGGCATGATTTCACGACCTTTCGCTCAGTCCATTGCCAGGCGAACAGCCCCGTGCGCACGCTCGACCGGCTGGACGTGACGCGCAACCGCGATCTCATTGAGATTCGTGCCACCGCGCAAAGCTTCCTGCATAACCAGATCCGCTCCTTTGCTGGCACGCTGAAGCTGGCGGGCGAAGGCGGCATGACCCCGAACGACGTGCGTGCTGCACTGGAGGCGCGGGATCGCAAGGCCTGCGGCCCGGTGGCGCCGCCTGACGGTCTTTATTTCATGCAGGTCGATTATCCCGACGTCATTCCCCCGCGCCGTCGTCTCGACGCTGACGTTGTGGAAGATGAGGGCTGAGGCGAGCGTGTCGCCGCTCAGGCGGGGTAGACGCCTAGAAAACGCTGCAATGCTTCCGAGAGCAGCATGGCGGGCACCAGCAACGTCATGACGATTGCCGAGACGAGCAGCATCTGGTCGCGGATGAAGAATCTGACGATCCGTGAAAAGGCGAAGACCAGCGACAGAAGCAGCGCCAGCCACAAAATCGCGATCAACCCCTGCAACGGCGGTAGGAAGAACGCAATCAGGATCAGAACGGCGTAAGCGTATGAAAAGGGCAGGGACAACCAGTTCATGGTCGTTACGAGCGGCGCGAATTTCTCGCGTGCACCGAAAACATATAGCAACATGCCCGTCAGAAGCAGCGGCACGATCCAGCAGATCGCTTCGACCATGGCCAGCCGGAAGAAGAAGATGAGGCCAGTTCCGGTTCCCGGCGGGTAGCTCGCGAGAAACGCTGCTCGCAGCCATAGCCAGGAAACCAGCATGGCTGGCAGGCACCAGAGCGCGGAATAAAAGGATCGCCACATGCCGCGATCGCTGAGGTCAAGATATCGCGCGCCATTGTGGTCGCCGATGAGCAGCAGCCACAGGCCCGTCAGATAAAGCCTGACTTCACTTACCGTCGGCATGGGCGAACCAGCGTTCGATAAAGGTCTCGTAGATGCGCGTCAGCGTTTCGAGATCGGCAACGGCCACGCGCTCATCGACCATATGCATGGTCTGCCCGACGAGACCGAACTCCACGACAGGGCAATAATCCTTGATGAAGCGCGCATCCGAAGTGCCGCCGGTGGTCGAAAGCTTCGGCTCCTTGCCGGTGACGGTTTCAACCGCGCCTGACAGCGATGAGATGAGCGCGTTGTTCCGTGTCAGGAACACATGGCTCGGACGATCTGCCCAGACGAGTTCGTATTTGACCGGGGCGCGGTCGGGGCGGAGCTCGCCTTCCGCTGCGGCGGCATCGAGGCGGCGGATGATTTCCGCCCGAAGGGTCTCTGCGGTCCAGGTGTCGTTAAAACGGATGTTAAAGGCCGCCGTCGCCCGCGCCGGGATGACATTGGTCGCGGCATTGCCGGTGTCAACAGTCGTCACTTCAAGATTGGAAGGCTGGAAATCATCCGTGCCGTGGTCAAAGGGCGGATGCATCAGCGCATGCGTCAACTGCAGAAGACCACGGATGGGGTTGTCGGCAAGATGCGGATAGGCAGCATGGCCCTGCACACCATGGACCGTGATGCGGCCGGAAAGCGAGCCGCGGCGGCCGATCTTGATCATGTCGCCCAACTGGTCGGGGTTGGTGGGTTCGCCCACAACGCAGGCATCCCACGTCTCGCCCCTTGCAGCAGCCCATTCCAGAAGTTTGGACGTGCCGTTGATCGACGGGCCCTCTTCGTCACCGGTGATCAGGAAGGAAACGGAGCCCCCAGGTTTGCCATGCTTTTCGATATGGCGGGCGATGGCGGCCACGAAACAGGCGATGCCGCCTTTCATGTCTACCGCGCCGCGGCCGTACATTTCGCCACTGGCAATTGCCGCCGAGAAGGGCGGATGGCTCCATGCGGCCTCGTCGCCCACAGGCACGACATCCGTATGGCCCGCAAACATCAGATGCGGACCTTCAGTGCCGAGCCGGGCATAAAGGTTTTCCACGTCGGGCGTTCCCGCCTCGCTGGCGACCATCCTGTCCACCTTGAAGCCAAGCGGCGAAAGCAAGGAGTCGAGCAAGGAAAGCGCACCGCCTTCCGCAGGCGTCACCGAAGGGCAACGGATAAGGGCGGCGAGATTGGCAACGGGATCGGTCGTGGTCATGGTATCAGCTTTTATCAGTCGCGCAGCAGCTCGTTGATGCCCGTCTTGGAGCGGGTCTTCTCATCGACGCGCTTGACGATCACGGCGCAATAGAGGCTGGGACCCGGCTCGCCATTCGGGAACGGCTTGCCCGGCATGGTGCCGGCGACGACGACGGAATAGGGCGGAACCTCGCCATAGGTGATTTCGCCGGTGGCGCGGTCAACGATCTTGGTGGACTTGCCGATGAAGACGCCCATGCCGAGAACAGCGCCCTCGCGCACGATGCAGCCTTCAACGACTTCCGAACGGGCGCCGATGAAGCAATTGTCCTCGATGATGGTCGGGCCCGCCTGCAGCGGCTCCAGAACGCCGCCGATCCCGACGCCGCCGGAGAGGTGCACATTCTTGCCGATCTGCGCGCAGGAGCCGACCGTTGCCCAGGTATCGACCATGGTGCCTTCATCGACATAGGCGCCGAGATTGACGAAGGAAGGCATCAGCACCACGTTCTTGGCGACGTAAGCCGAGCGGCGGACGACGGCGTTCGGCACCGCGCGGAAGCCGGCAGCGCGGAACTGGTTTTCACCCCAGTTTTCGAACTTCGACGGCACCTTGTCCCACCAGGTGGCTTCGCCCGGCCCACCGGTCACGATTTCCATGTCGTTCAGGCGGAAGGAGAGAAGAACGGCCTTTTTCAGCCACTGGTTCACCTTCCAGCTTCCGTCAGCCTGCTTCTCGGCCACGCGCGCCTCACCGCTGTCGAGAAGTTGAAGTGATGTGTCCACGGCGTCGCGAACCTCGCCCTTCGTCGATACATTCACGCCATCGCGGTTGTCGAAGGCGGTTTCGATGATGGTTTCGAGGGAAGAGAGATCCGTAAGGCTCATGGAAAATTCCTTGAATGTCGCGTGTGGTCTGGTCACGGAAGGCCCGCGCCGCTGGAAGGCTTTGGCCATTTGATCTAAGGGAGTGTTGGAAAGGCGTCAATGTGATTTGGGTGATTTGGCGCTTCAGACGAAAGGCATGGAAATGGCACGACTGAAAAACGGCAAGTTGCGGCGCAAGGACGGGGTCTGGGATCCTTTGAAGCGCAGCGCTGTAGACAAGCAGCAGGCCGAGGTCGTGCCAAAAACACCGCAGTCGGATTCCCCCTCCTATCGCCTCGCTTACGTGGACACGGATTTCCTATGCCGTGAAGAGTTGCGCCCCGTCAGACTCCAGCTTGAGCTTTTGAAGACCGAAATGGCGCTCAGCGAGCGCGGCATCAAATCCACGGTCGTGATGTTCGGCGGCGCGCGCATTCCAGAACCCGGCGGTGCGGCCTGGGCGGCGCGTAACGAAACGCAGAAGCGCAATCTGGAGCAATCCTCGGTCTATTATGATGAGGCGCGCAAATTTGCTCACCTCTGCACGGATTATGCGGCGAAATCCGATCACCTGGAATATGTCGTGGTCACCGGTGGCGGTCCCGGCGTCATGGAGGCGGGCAATCGCGGCGCCATGGATGCAGGTGGCCCCTCCATCGGGCTGAATATCGTTTTGCCGCATGAGCAGGCACCCAACGCCTATGTGACGCCGGAGCTGAGCTTCAACTTCCATTATTTCGCCATCCGGAAAATGCATTTCCTCATGCGGGCAAAGGCCGTTGTGGTGTTCCCCGGCGGGTTCGGCACGCTTGATGAGCTTTTCGAAGCCTTGACGCTGATCCAGACCAAGCGCATGGCGCCCATTCCGCTCATTCTTTTTGGCGAAAAATTCTGGCGTTCCGTCGTCAATTTCGAGTTCCTGGCGGATTTCGGCACCATTGCTCCAGAAGATATGGATCTCCTGCACTTTGCCGAAACGGCGGATGACGCCTGGAAGATCATCGCTGACTACTACGAGCACTGAAGAAAGCGCGGCGCGACGAAGTAATATTAGGTCTTAATTAGCAATCATATTCTAATTTTGCCTCGTCGCGCTGCAGCGCACTGTCCGTTGCGGACGGGCCTCCATGACGGAGATTGTCATCCGTTTACGTCAGCTCTTTCGGGTTGACGATCTCCATTGGGGCCGAAATGTTCAATCTCAAAGTGAAGTCGCTCGCGACCAAACTCATCCTCGTGACCGGCTGTGCCATTACCACGGTTCTCGTTGCATCCAATTCCTTCCTCATCTTCCAGACAAGCGAGCGCGTCCATGCGCTGACCATGGATCAGGCCAATACGGAAGCCCGGGCCATCGCCAATGTCATCGCCGCGGATGTCGGCGAACTCGGCAGCGCGGCGCGCTCCATGGCGGGTGTGATCGGCCGGGCGCATCAGGCAAAATCGATGGATCGCCCGGGCATCGTCAACATCCTCAAGGCGAATGTCGAACAAAACGCCTTCGCCTTCGGTAGCTGGTTCTGCGAGCAGCTCGGCCTTTTCGATGGCCAGTCGACGGAGATTGCGGGCAGGCTGGATCTCGGAACCAATGCGAAAGGCGCGTTTGCCCCTTACTGGTCCAAGACACAGAAGGGCGATATTCAGTACTCGACTTTTGATAATGACTACGCTGCGGAATGGTATGCGCTCGCAGCCAAAACCGGTAAGGGCGCGATCACGCAGCCTTATCTTGCGCAAGGCACGGAAGTGCCGACCACGATGACGTCGCTTGCCTATCCCGTCATGTCTGATGGAAAGATGATCGGCGTGGCAGGTGTCGATATTTCGCTCGCATCGCTTACCCAGAAGCTGCAGGCCCTGCATCCTTTCGAAACCGGTCGGGTGACGCTCGTTTCTCAGGGCGGCCAGTGGCTGGTTCCGCCGACGCCCGAGCAGAATATGAAAGCCTATGACGGAGAAGGCGCAACCACGGTCCAGACCGCGATTGCCTCCGGCAAGCAGGGTCTCATCGAAAATCTCGGGCTCGATACCGACGCGCCTTACAACCGTCTCGTTTTCCCATTCGCCGTTCCGGGTCTTAACGCCACCTGGGTCGTTCTTATCGATATTCCCCATCAGGCCTTGAATGCACCGGTCCAGGAGCAGACTTATCTGATGATCATCGGCGCGATCGTCATTCTTGCCGCCGTCATCGCAGCGCTTTATTTTGCCGTCCGCTATTTCGTTCGTAACCCGCTTGCGTCTCTCGTCGCAGACGTCAGGACGCTCAGCGACGGTCGTTACGATGTGACTGTTTCCGGTCAGGACCGTCAGGATGAAACGGGTTCGGTTGCGACTGCGCTTGAAGGTTTCCGCGCCAAGCTCGCGGGCATTCGTGAGATGGAGGCAGAAGCCGACGCCCAGCGTGGTCACGCCGAGACGGAACGCCAGCGCTCTGAATTCGAGCGCAATGAAAACAGCCGCATGCAGCAGCACATCGTCAGCGTTCTCGGCTCCGGTCTGAATGCTCTGTCGCAGGGCAATCTGACCTACCGCATTCAAGAGGAGTTCCCCGGCGAATACGCAAAGCTGCGGGAGGATTTCAACTCGGCGCTCGCCAGCCTCGAGGAAACGGTTTCCACGGTCAACGCCACCGTCGTCAGCATTGGCAACGGCACGGGCGAGATCACCCGCGCAGCTAGCGATCTCTCGCATCGCACGGAACAGCAGGCCGCCAGCCTCGAAGAAACCGCTGCCGCACTTAATGAGCTGACCGCACAGGTCAATTCCAGTGCGGAGAATGCCGCAGAGGCAGCCGGCGCCGTCAGCCATGCCTGCGACGACGCCGGTAAGTCTGGCGAGGTCGTGCAGCAGGCCGTCACCTCCATGCAGGGCATTGCGCAATCTTCGGCGGAAATCTCCCGTATCATCGGGGTGATCGACGAGATCGCCTTCCAGACAAACCTTCTCGCGCTGAATGCCGGTGTGGAGGCTGCACGCGCCGGGGATGCCGGCAAAGGCTTTGCGGTCGTGGCGCAGGAAGTGCGTGAACTGGCGCAACGTTCCGCAACTGCCGCCAAGGAGATCAAGGGGCTCATCAACACGTCGGCCACCCAGGTGGGCGAGGGTGTTCAACTGGTCGGCAAGGCTGGTGAGACGATGAAGAGGATCGCCGATCAGGTCCTGCAGATCAACCAGCTGATACGCCAGATCTCCGCCTCCGCCAGCGAGCAGGCTGTCGGTCTGAAGGAGATCAACTCTGCCGTTACCCAGATGGACCAGGTCACACAGCAGAACGCTGCGATGGTGGAAGAAACCACGGCGGCCAGCGTGACGCTGAACAGCGAGGCCGAAACGCTGAAGTCGCTCGTCGCTGGTTTTATGGTTTCGGGCAGTCAGCCCAGCCAGCAATTGCGCGCCGCCGCTGCAGCGATGCGCGCGTCGACCGCTACCCAGACGTCTGCCCGTCCGGCCGCGCCCCTTGCCCGCCCCAGAACGAGCGGCGCGAATGCACTGGCGCAGGATGACTGGACGGAGTTCTGATCGGCAGTTGCCGCTCAAACTGAAACGGGCCGCTGGTATCGCCAGCGGCCCTTTTTGATTCCGTCAAAGACGGGCGAAACGTTCCGTCAGCAACTCGAAGAAACCGTCTGCATCCACATGGCGCATCACACGGGCATTGGCCGGTCGGTCCGTTACCCGCCACCAGTCCACCACGGTCATGCCCATGGTGAGTTCAGAAAGGACCTCGATCTCGACATTGCACTCGCGGCCTTCAAACAGTTTGGGCTTGAGGAGATAGGCAATGACGCTCGGATCATGCAGCGGGCCGCCATCCGAACCATATTTCTCGATGTCGAAACGCTCGAAAAACTCCAGCATTTCCGCCATGGCGATGGCAGGGCGCGTGCCGATGTCGCGAATGCGGCTGACGCGCGCCTTGGTCGTCAGCAACTGATGCGTGACATCGAGCGGCATCATGACGATGGGCATGCCGGAGCGGAAGACGATATCTGCGGCCTGCGGATCCACATAGATGTTGAATTCCGCCGCGGGCGTGATGTTGCCGCCCTCGAAGAAGCCGCCGCCCATCATCACCAGTTCCTTGACGCGATCAGCGATCTCCGGTGCCTTGAGAAGCGCCAGCGCCACGTTGGTCAAGGCGCCGAGAGTGCAGAGCGTCACGGTGCCCTCGGGCTCCCGCATTACGGTTTCGATGATGAAATCGACCGCATGCTGCTTCTGTGCCTCCATGGTCGGTTCGTCGAGGACCGGGCCATTGAGGCCGGTGCTGCCGTGCACATGTTCGGCGGTGATGGGCTTGCGCACCAGCGGCTTTTCCGCGCCCTCGTAAACGGGAATGTCGGTGCGGCCGCACAATTCGCAGATGATGCGAATGTTACGACTGGTCAGCTTCAAGGGAACATTGCCGGCAACGGCGCACAGTCCGAGAATGTCTATTTCGTCAGGGCTGCCGAAGGCCAGCATGATCGCCGCTGCGTCGTCCTGCCCGGGATCGGTGTCGATGATGATTTTTCTGCGTTCTGCCATGTCTTGCCCGCCGTTGAGATGAGCGCTTTTTTCGAGCGGCGGATGCTTACTTGTCAAGCCTCATTCCGCCCGCGGGCCGCTGCCGCCCCTTGTGACTTGCGCAACGCGGGGCGGCTTCCCATATTGCTGGAGCCGGTGCGATTGACCGGCGGGCCGCCGGAAGCGGGGCCGCGAAACGTCGCTTGGTTGCAAGGACAGAAGAAATATGAGCCGCATGACGCCATTCACCCACCCGCTTTTGCTGGGTTTTGATGCCATGGAAAAAACGCTGGAGCGCATGGCGAAGGCCAATGACGGCTATCCTCCCTATAACATCGAGCGTCTGCCCGGCAGCGACGATATCCCCGAGCGCCTGCGGATCACCATCGCGGTGGCCGGCTTTTCGCAGGATGATCTTGACGTGACGACGGCGGACAACCAGCTCGTCATCCGGGGTCGTCAGCAGGAACAGGAGAAGCGGGATTTTCTCTATCGGGGCATTGCAGCGCGGCAATTCCAGCGGGTCTTCGTGCTTGCCGATGGCATGCAGGTGCGGGAAGCGCGGCTGCGCAACGGTCTTCTTTCCATCGATCTGGTCCGGCCCGAAATTTCAAACGTGGTAAAGAAAATTAATATTTCCGTCTCAGAGTAGACCATGAACGCCGGAATCGGACACGAATCGCTCGGCGTGAAGAAGGAGGCTGAAATATGCTTTTAAAAGAAGCGCATGCGCGTCTCACGCAGTCCCAGCTCGCTCATATTGGCGAAGGAGAAGTGGGATATATCCGCAAGATCCGTGCAGAAGAAGTTAGCCGCTGTTTTCCCGAAGCGCCCGATCTTGATCCGCAACTCGATCTCTGGGCCTTGTTCGGCGCGGATGGGACACCCATTCTCCTCACAGACAATCGCTCGAGCACCTTTTTCAAGGCGGCGGAAGACGATCTTAAAACAGTCAGTCTGCATTAGGAAAAAGCCCGCCTGTTGAGCGGGCTTTCTGCTCTTTTGGATTAGAGGAAGGGGCGGTCCGGCATGTCATCTATGGAGATGACGCCATCCTTGTTCCGGTCGAGCCGCTCGAACATCTTTTCGCCGGCTGCGGTGAATTCCGCTTTGCTGACCTGACCGTTCTCGTCGGTATCGGCCCAGCGGATCATTCCCAAGCCGCCACCCTTGCCGCCGTGCCGGCCCCAGCCCTGATGACCGGAACGGCCGCCGTGATCGCGCTCGGCGCGTTTGCCCTCGCGGGCGTTGGCCTCATCCGCCTTGGCGTCTTCCCGCTCAGGGCGCGGGTTGGCGGCGCGGAAAGCTTCCATCTTCGCCTTGCGATATTCGCGCATTTCCTTAGGCGTAATCGAGCCGTCCTTGTCCTTGTCGATCTCAGCGAAAAGCGCATCCTGGCGGGCGACGAACTCTTCCTTCGTAATCTTGCCGTCCTTATTGGTGTCGGCCACCTTCAAGAGGTGCACGAAAGCCGCTTCCGGCCGGATCGGCATGCGATCCTTGTGGCCCTTGCCGGGCGCTGCAAAACTGGCCGTTGCGGCAGTGCTCAGCAAAAGGGCTGCGCCAAGAGCAGACAAGGCGATTTTGCGTGTGGTCATCGTCATTACCTTTCTTTGGTGTCCCTGAAGAAAAGATAATGACGTGCGGCAGGCCCCACCACTTAAACATCCGTAAGGTGGATGAAGCTTCGGTAATGTTGAAGGTTCAGCGAGCAATCGCCCTGTTCAGGAAACCGGTAAGGTCGTCGGTAATGTAGTCGATATGCTCATCCGTCACGGCAGGAATTTCCCAGCGTTCCATGATGACGCCCTCGAGATTGGAGGGTACGAGCAGCACGGTCTTCATGCCGAGGGCCTTCGGGGCCGCCAGATTGCGCGGCAAATCCTCGAACATCGCAGCCTTTTTTGTATCCAGTTTTGTAAGCGCTGCGAATTTCTCATAGGTCGCACTTGCCGGTTTCGGCAGGTAGTCCGCGGCGACGATATCGAAGATGTCCTCGAAATGATCGAGAATGCCGAGCGCACCGGCGGCGGCCTGCGCATGTTTGACGCTGCCATTGGTGAGGATGAACTTTCGGCCTGGCAGAGCCTTGATGGCTTCACCCAGTTCCGGATGTGGTTTCAGCGCCGAATAGTCGATGGCATGGGCACGTTCCAGAAACTCGTCGGGGCTGATACCATAATTGATCATCAAGCCCTGCAACGTCGTGCCATGGTCGTGATAATAACGCTTCTGCAAGACGCGGGCTTCTTCGGGGTCGAGCTTCAGGAGCTCGGCCACATAGGCCGTCATGTTGCGGTCGATCTGGGAAAACAGATTGACGTGATGCGGATAGAGCGTGTTGTCGAGATCGAAGACCCATTCGCTGACGTGGGCGAAATCGGCTGCGTCGGGCAGGTTTTTCGGCTTTGTATCCATGCGCTGCTTTATGCCTGTTTCAAATGCCGAAGAAAATCGAAAAAGGCGACGATTGCGCAGATAATCGCACTTGGCTGTGCGCTTGCGCGCATGGTACCGCCAAATCCATGGAACTCTGGATAGGCATTACTTTCGCGAGCGCGTTCCTGCAGAACCTGCGCTCGACATTGCAAAAGCACCTGAAGGGCATGATGGGCACGACGGGCGCGACCTTTGTGCGCTTCGTGTTCGGCATGCCTTTCGCTCTCGCCTATCTAGTATTTCTGCACCTGGGGCTTGGCCGCCCGCTGCCGGCGCCCAACATGTCGTTTGCCCTCTGGGCGACGGTCGGGGCCATGGCGCAGATCGCCGCCACATTCCTGCTGGTGCACCTGTTCTCTTTCCGCAATTTCGCAGTGGGAACGGCTTATTCACGCACGGAGCCGGCACAGGCGGCGCTGTTTGCTCTCATCTTCATCGGCGAAAGCGTCACGGGCGGTACATTGGCGGCGATAGCGATTTCGGTCGCCGGCGTCATGCTGATTTCCGTGGCGCGCACGGAAGTGACGCCAACATCTTTCCTCACCTCGATCTTTAGCCGAACGGCGGGTATTGGTCTTGCCTCGGGTGCCTTCTTCGGCCTGTCATCGGTCGCCTACCGATCGGCATCGCTGGCGCTTGCGCCGAGCCTGCCTGCCCCGGATGCGATGATGCAGGCGGGATTCACCCTTGTCGTCGTCATCGTCATGCAAACGCTGTCGATGTTTCTCTGGATTCTCTGGCGAGAGCGGGAAGAATTGCGGAGCATCGTTAAGGTGTGGAAACCGTCGCTTGCGGTCGGTTTCGTGGGGGCCACGGCCTCATTCGGCTGGTTCACGGCGATGACCCTGCAGCAGGCTGCCGTGGTGAAGGCCCTGGCGCAGGTGGAGATGCTGTTCGCTTTCGCCTCGACCGTGCTGTTCTTCAAGGAGAAGATCAACCGGCTCGAACTCTCTGGCTGCCTGCTGATCGTGGTTGGGGTGCTTTCGCTTCTGGCATTCGGATGAATGCCTATGTGGCGGACAGGTCTGCCATCCGCCACCTGAAGCACATCAGGGCACGATGAGCGTGCCGGCACCTTCGGTGAAGATTTCCAGAAGAACGGAGTGGGGCGTCTTGCCGTTCAGGATAACCACACCCTGAACGCCGGCCTTGATGGCGTCGATGCAGGTCTCGACCTTCGGGATCATGCCGCCGGAAATCGTACCGTCCTTGATGAGGGCGCGGGCCTGCGAGACGGTGAGTTCCTTGATGAGTTCCTTGTTCTTGTCAAGAACGCCGGGAACATCCGTGAGAAACAACAGACGCGAGGCGTGAAGCGCACCGGCAATGGCGCCGGCAAATGTATCGGCGTTGATGTTGTAGGTTGCGCCATCGCGGCCGGGCGCGACGGGGGCGATAACCGGAATCATCTCCGATTTGGCAAGCAGATCGAGCAGGGTGCGGTCGACTTCCACCACTTCGCCGACAAAACCGAGATCGAGCACGCGCTCGATGTTGCTGTCTGGGTCGATCACCGTCTTTTTTGCCTTTTCGGCGAAGACCATGTTGCCATCCTTACCGCACAGGCCGATGGCCCATTCGCCGGTCTGGTTGATGAGGGCGACGATTTCCTTGTTGATCGAGCCGGCCAGAACCATTTCAACGATCTCGACCGTCTTGGCGTCGGTAACGCGCAAGCCGCCCTCGAACTTCGATTCAATGCCCATCTTGCTCAGCATCGCACCGATCTGCGGACCGCCGCCATGCACGACGATGGGGTTGATGCCGGATTGCTTCAAAAGGGCGATGTCTTCCGCGAAAGCCTTCCCGAGCGTGGAATCACCCATGGCGTGACCGCCATATTTTACCACGATGGTCTTGTTTTCGTATTTCTGCATGAAAGGCAGAGCCTGTGCGAGCAGCCGCGCCTGAGTTTCGCTTTCGGAAGACGTCATCTAAAAACCTCGGTCTGTGGTTGCGGCCGTTGAAGCCTGTCACCGCTCTAAAGCAAGTTTTCACCGGATGAAATAACCTCCGGGCCTTATTGTGTCGCAGCGATCAAATTTCTTTTTTTAGTCTCCGAAGCATTGTTATGAGATTGACATAAACGGCCAATGGGACCAGCCTTGTAAGGGAAGGGGAGGATCAATCAGGCCATGGTGCGTGCTTAACGTGAGGGTCTGAACGCGAGGAGATGTGAGCGACATGCCGGCACCCGATAAAGACAAGCAAAGCGGCTTACAGGACGAGGTTCTTGCCGGGAAATTTGTGTTGGGTGCCCTCCCGCCGGAAAATATGGCGGAACTGACCAAGCGGCTGAAGCGCGACCGGCAGTTCGCGGCAATGGTCAGGCGGTGGCGTGAAAATCTTGCGGAAACCGATCATCGTGAGAAGGCCGCGGTGGCAAGCCTGCTCCAGCGCAACCCGCTGGCCGAAGGTCTTCCCTTCAGGGGGCAGCCGTTGCGCACCGGGTCGCTGTTGGGGGCGATGCTCGTGGAAATCTGGAATTCTGTTCGCTTCTGGCGACTGCTGGCATTGACGGCGATGGTGTGGACCGCCGCTCTCCTTTTCACCATCGCCTGATCGCGACTGTTTCTAAAGGGAAATGGTTCTGACGATTTCCGCCCGCAGGCTGTCGAGGCCGACGGATTTTTCCGACGATGTGGCCAGAACCTCCGGATAGGCCGCTGGGCGCTTGCGGATTTTCTCCAGTGTCTCGTTGATCAGCCGAGGCACGCCAGCTTCCTTGATCTTGTCCGTCTTCGTCAGCACGATCTGGTAGGATACGGCCGCCTTGTCGAGGAGGGTCAGCACTTCCTCGTCATTTTTTTTCACGCCGTGGCGGGAATCGATCAGCACATAGACGCGCTTCAGTGTCGCCCGCCCGCGCAGATAATCGAAGACGAGCTTGGTCCAGGCATCGACCTGATCCTTGGGAGCCTGCGCGTAACCATAGCCGGGCATGTCGACCAGCGCCATTGGCGGCAGATCACCCGCTTCACCGGAATAGCCGTCAGGAACGAAGTAGTTGAGTTCCTGAGTCCGTCCCGGCGTGTTGGAGGTGCGGGCAAGCCCCTTGTGACCCACCAGTGCGTTGATGAGCGAGGACTTGCCAACATTTGAACGACCGGCAAATGCAATCTCCGGCGGCCCCTCGGGCGGCAGGAATTTCATCGCGGGAACGCCGCGAATGAAAATCCAGGGTCGCCCGAACAGGGGCTTTTCGGTTGCTGTGCCGGTGTCACTCATTTCGATTGCACCGGCTTTCGCTTGAACAGCCCCTTGAGATTGTCGAACAGTTCGATCTTGGCGCCGTGACGCTTCATGATGACGGCCTGCTGGCTGATGGAAAGCGTGTTGTTCCATGCCCAGTAGATGACCAGACCTGCCGGGAAGGAGGCCAGCATGAAGGTGAAGATAAGCGGCATCCAGGTGAAGATCATGGCCTGTGTCGGATCGGGCGGTGTCGGGTTCATGCGCATCTGCAGGAACATCGTGATGCCCATGATCAAAGGCCAGACGCCGATCATCAGGAAGTGCGGCACGTCGTAAGGCAGAAGGCCGAACAGGTTGAACAGCGAGGTCGGATCCGGCGCGGAAAGGTCGTGGATCCAGCCGAAGAACGGTGCATGCCGCATTTCGATGGTGACGTAGATGACCTTGTAAAGCGCAAAGAAGACCGGGATCTGCAGCAGCATTGGCCAGCAGCCGGCAACCGGATTGATCTTCTCTTCCTTGTAGAGCTGCATCATCGCCTGCTGCATGGCGATGCGGTCATCGCCATGCTTGGCCTTCAGCTCTTCCATCTTCGGCTGCACGCGCTTCATGTTGGCCATGGAAGCGTATTGCTTGCTGGCAAGCGGGAAGAACAGCGCCTTGACGACGATGGTGGTGAGCAGGATGGCCACGCCGAAGTTGCCAAAATAACGGAAGAAGAAATCCATCAGTTTGAACATCGGCTTGGTGATGAAGTAGAACCAGCCCCAGTCGATCAGAAGGTCGAACTTCGGAATGGCATAGGCCGTCTCGTAACCGTCAACCAGCGGAACTTCCTTGGCGCCGGCAAAGACGAGGCTTTTCAACTCGATGGACTGGCCCGGTTCAACCGTGAGCGCATCGCTCTTGAAGTCGGCCTGATAGCTCGGCTGATTGCCGGTAATGTGCGAGTAACGCGTCTCGAACGGGGTCGTCTGCGGCGGAACGATGGCTGCGGCCCAGTATTTATCGGTGATGCCGAGCCAGCCGCCGGTGGCCTTCGCAACCGTCACCGGCGCTTCTTCGACGTCCTTGTATTTTTCTTCCGTCAGGCTGCCATCCTTGCCGGCCACGCCAAGGAAACCTTCATGGATGACGAAGACCGGGGGGACGGCAGGTTTGTTGTTGCGTGTCACACGACCGTAGCTGGCAAGCGAGATCGCAGCCTGTCCAGGGTTTTCCACCTTGTCGGCGACCGAGATCATGTAATGCTCGTCGATCGAAACCGTACGGGTGAAGATGACGCCCTTGGAATTGGTGTAGGTAAGCGTGACCGGCGTGGTCTCCGTCAGCTTGTCGCCGCTGGCGAGCGTCCAGACGGTGCTCGGACCGGGAACGCCGCCGACGTCCTGCGCCGCAACGTAACCGAGTTCGGTAAAGTAGCCTTCCTTGCTGTCCGCCGGCGAGAACAGCGTGATGATCGGGCTCGAGTCATCAACGGTCTCGTGGTAATCCTTGAGCCGGATGTCATCGAAACGCGCGCCCGTGAGGTTGATGGAGCCGGCGATGGCATTGGTGTCGATCGCAACACGCTGGGTTCTTGCAATCGCTTCCTCGCGGGTGGCGGTGGCGGCGGCCTGCGGAACGGATGCTGGCGGAGCGCCCTCGACGGTCGCGCCCGGCGCCGGTGCGGCGCCCGAAGCCTGCTGCTGTTGCTGCGTTGTCTGCTGCTGCGCCTGGCGTGCCTCTTCGGCGCGGCGCTGCTGCTCGATACGCGGATTCATGTAAAGGAATTGCCAGGCGAGGACGATGACAACCGAAAGGGCTATCGCGATGAAGTAATTACGGTTTTTTTCCATCATTCTTTCCTGGAGCGGGTCTCCTGGGACCGTTTCGGTTTCGCCGTCCCTTCAATGCGCTCGATGAGGAGAGATTGAAGTCTGGGAAAGGCGGTGTCGAGAACGTCCCGGCGGGCGACAATCACATAGTCATGACCGGGTTTCATTGCGACCCCGGCAGAAAGCCTGACGGCTTCCTTGAGACGGCGGCGCATGCGATTTCGCTCGACCGCGTTGCCTTGTCTTTTTGTTACGGTAAAACCGACACGAGGCTCGGTTTCCGGGGCTTTCCGGTCAAGCACTTCCACAAGAAAGGTGCTTCCCCGCCGTTTTTCCCCCGCCTGAACGGCAAGAAACTCCGACCGGTTTTTAAGCCGGCCGGGGCTTTTTTTAGTCTCGCTCATGTGCCCGCGACTTTCATCGGGCCACAGATCGGCAATTAAGCCGAAAGACGAGCGCGGCCGCGCGCACGGCGGGCAGCGAGAACCTTGCGGCCGCCGGCAGTAGCCATGCGGGCACGGAAACCATGACGACGCTTGCGAACAAGCTTGGACGGTTGGTAAGTACGCTTCGACATTTATTTAATACCGCGGTGTGCGGCCCTTCTTGAATTTGCAATTATTTGCAAGAGCGTTTCGTTTTTTGCACGGCTAACCCCGCCTGGGCGAGCTTTCAATGGCCGAGCGTGCGCGGCTTATAAGGGCATAGGCCGAGCAAAGTCAATTGCCGAAGGGGTTTTCGCCCTTCACCTTTTGCGGAAAAGCGACCGCAATTCCTGTCATCTGCGGCCCACAATGGTTGAATCTGATGGCCAATCGGTAAATTCCGAAATTCTTTCTTAATGCCCCATTGATAAATCTTGGGACGCGAAAGTTATGCCGGCTGCCCATTTCCATAGCGTGGCTGGTTTTGTTGGGGGAACGAAATTGAGAATTCGCGGTCGTATCAATCTTCTCGTCGGACTGATGAGCCTTGTGGCCTGCACCATCGGCGGGCTGTCCATCTATGCGATCAACGAATTCTGGGTTCGGTCGCACCATTTCGAGGAGGCAGCCGAAAGGGCCTACAAGGGCGAAGCCCTGAACCGTCTTGTTACCGCGGTCGTCATGGAGGCGCGCGGCGTCTATGCGGCAGCCGATGTCGCAGCAGCCACCCCCTTTGCCGATGGCATGGTCAAGAACCTCGATGCCATGGAGAAGCTCATTACCAGTTGGGCACCGCTCGTGCCGGCAGAACAACAGGCAAGCTTTGACAAGCTTGTTGGCCGGTCGAAAGAATTCCGGGCCTTCCGTCTCGAGACCGTTCGGCTCGCGAAGGAAAACGGGCCGCAGGCCGCCAGCCAGCAGGGCAATAACGAAGCGAACCGCGCCAACCGTAAAGCTTATCAGGCCGAGATCGACAGTGTCGTGAAAAACGATATTGCCGAACTGGAAGTCGTGAAGGCCGGCGTGGATACGTTCAGCACCTCCATATTCTGGGTGATCGTTGCGGTCACGGTTGCCGGCGTGGGTGCCGGTGCCGCCTTCGGTGTCTACATTGGAACGCGGCAGCTCAGCGCGCCCATCCGTCGGGTTTCGCAGGTGATGAATAAGGTTGCCGACGGAAATCTGGATGTTGACGTTCCCTATCTCGGCCGCAATGACGAAATCGGCGAGATGGCGGCAGCCGTCGAGATCTTCAAGAAGAACGGCCGCGAGGTGCGCCGCATGAATGCGCAGGAGACCGCCATGCGCGCCAAGAGCGACGACCTGCAGGCCGGTATGGCCGTTGTTGTCGACGCCGCCGCTCAGGGCGATTTCAGCCGCCGCATCAATAAGGATTATGGCGATGAAAACCTCAACCGCTTCGCAGCGACCATCAATTCGCTACTCACCGGCGTTCATAATGGCGTGTCCGAAACCAGTCGTGTCATCGAATGTCTGGCGCGCGGCGACCTGACGGAACGCATGGAGGGTGAATTCCGCGGCGTGTTCGGCGAACTTCAGGACAACGTCAACCAGACGATGAACAAGCTGCGCGAGACCATGCGCGAGGTACGTGGCAGCACGGAGGGAATCAGCGGCAATGCCGGCGAATTGCGCTCTGCGGCTGATGATCTGTCGAAGCGCACGGAGCAGCAGGCCGCAGCATTGGAAGAAACCTCTGCCGCACTGGATGAAATCACCGCCGTCGTGCGCAACTCTACCGACCGTGCGCAGGAAGCCAGCGCCATGGTCGCCGAAACCAAACAGAAAACGGAAGAATCTGCCAGCGTCGTGCGCGATGCGGTATCCGCGATGGATCGCATCGAACACGCCTCGCGCGAAATCAGCCAGATCATCAATGTCATTGACGAGATCGCCTTTCAGACCAATCTTCTGGCGTTGAATGCCGGTGTGGAAGCCGCCCGTGCAGGCGAGGCCGGCAAGGGGTTCGCCGTCGTCGCTCAGGAGGTGCGCGAACTGGCGCAACGGTCCGCAACGGCTGCAAAGGATATCAAGGCACTGATCACCAAATCCGGCGAAGAGGTCGGCCGCGGCGTGTCGCTGGTCCAGAGAACCGGTAGCGCCTTGAGTGAGATCGAGACCCGTGTCCTCGCCATCAACGAGCACATCCATTCGATCGCGACAGCCGCCAGAGAACAGTCCACCGGTCTGCACGAAGTCAACACCGCCATCAACCAGATGGATCAGGTGACGCAGCGCAACGCCGCGATGGTGGAGGAAACCTCGGCTGCGACCCATAAGCTGAGCAGCGAGGCGGATCATCTTGTGACGCTTGTGACCCGGTTTAATGTGGGTGCCGAGAATGCGCCACGCAATCAGCGCATGGAGCCGGCTCCAAGGCCGAAGATGGCACCTGCCGGACCGGTCGCAGTTTCCGGGCGGACAGCCGCTGTTGCGTCTCCGGCCCGCAAGCTGATGAACAGCGTCAGCCGCGCGATGAACGCCGCGCCCGCCGCCCAGGGTAACTGGCAGGAGTTCTAAAGACGACTATTTCGTTTGTACTGAAACGCCGCCCCTGCCGGGCGGCGTTTGTTTTTGCGTGTGGGGAACGTTTATTTTGCAGTGCATTGGAAAAAGATGCATTAGGTCCTATTATCATCGCTGCATATAAACCGAGCCGTTTAACGCGAAAGCGGCACGCAGACAGGACCATGGCCCGGTGTTTTCTAAAGGCGTAGACAGCTTGGACCGCACGCAAGACGATCCGGCGCATACGATGCCGGGATTGACCGCCGGTCTTTCCGGACGCCTGCTGCTGCTCACGGTCATTTTCGTGATGATCGCCGAAGTGCTGATCTTTGTGCCTTCCGTCGCCAATATGCGTCTCTCCTGGCTGCGGGACCGGCTGAACACGGCTGCGGCCGCAGGGGCGGTCATCGACGGCCTGCAGGCGGAACTGCCGCGAAGCGTGCAGAACGATACGCTGATGGCAACGGGGGCGAAGCTTATTGCCCTGCGTAAGGACGGCACGTCGCGCCTGCTGGCGGCGGCGGAAACCCCGCCCGCCGTCGATGACCAATACGATCTTTCTGACGTTTCCCAGATCGCAGCCGTACGGGATGCTTTCTCCACGCTGTTGTTCGGCGGCAATCGCGTCATCCGCGTCTTTGACGTGGTGGGCGACAGCGACACCATTATCGAACTCGTGTTGGGCGAAAACAAGCTACGGGCGGCGATGCTTGCTTACGCCAGGAATGTCTTTCTGATTTCCATCGTCCTGTCGCTCATCACGGCCGGTCTGATCTTCGTCTCCATCAATCGCATCATGATCCGGCCGATACGCCGGTTGACGCTTGGCATGCAGAACTTTTCGGAAGATCCCGGTAATCCTGAGCGGATTTTCGTGCCGGACGAAGGGGCTGACGAATTGTCCGTCGCTGGTCGCCATCTCGCCGACATGCAGACCCAGCTGCAAAGGACGCTTCGCCAGCAGAAGAACCTCGCCGATCTTGGTCTTGCCGTATCGAAGATCAACCATGACATGCGCAACATCCTGTCCTCCGCGCAGCTTATGTCTGACCGCCTTGTCGATGCCAAGGACCCCATGGTGAGAAGTTTCGCGCCGAAGCTGTTGCGCACCATTGACCGCGCCGTTGCCTATACCGGTGAGGTTCTGGCTTATGGACAGGCGACCGAGGGCGCGCCGAAACGCAAGATGGTGCAGTTGAGCCTTCTTGTGCGGGACGTGCGCGATATCCTGGCGCTGGACGATGAGAGCGGCATTGAGTTTCATGACAGCGTGCCCGCCGATCTCACGATCGATGCGGACTCCGAACAGCTTTTCCGCGTCATCCACAATCTCTGTCGCAACGCGGTTCAGGCATTGCAATCCGATACGACCAGCACCGCGGCAAGGCATCTCTCCATTTCCGCACAGCGGGCCGGCGACGTCGTCAGCATCGTCATCGACGACAACGGGCCGGGGATGCCGCGCAAGGCGAGGGAAAACCTGTTTTCCGCTTTCCGGGGTTCGGCCCGATCAGGCGGCACCGGCCTTGGCCTCGTCATTGCCCGCGAGCTGGTGCTTGCCCATGGCGGCACCATTGCGCTCGTTGAAAAGCCGGGTCCAGGCACCCAGTTCCGCATCGAAATCGCCGACCGCACCGCCTCCGTACAGGCTGCCAGAACGGCCTGAAAAACCGGCGCTAAATCAGGTTCGAAAACCCATTATCGCTAACGGAATCCAGGCTCCGTCAGGTTCACAAAAAATGATCCGTATGGAATTCTTAACGAAATCAATGTGATACGCGAATTGCTGCGGAAAAATGACAATTTCCAAACGAAATCGCTTGCATTCGCCATGAGGACGTTTTAGAGGATCGCCACGCCACCGGAAACGACCGGAACGGCACGCACCCGTAGCTCAGCTGGATAGAGCACCAGACTACGAATCTGGGGGTCAGGAGTTCGAATCTCTTCGGGTGCGCCATTTCATCTATTTGATGGAAAACAACAATCTGATTTTGCTGATGTTTCTCCCGCCGCTTTTGATACACAAAGGTGGCACACATGGTCCTTTCTATGCCTTCCCCGTTTAAGCATCCTGCTACAGGCGTTTATTGGTATCGCCAGCGGGTTCCAGCGCGGTTGAAGTCGGTAGCCAAGGGGAGAGCCGTTACCGTTACGATTGACGGCTACCCTTCTCATCCAACGATTGGCGATGAGATAAAAGTCTCCCTACGCACTAAGCTCCCAGCGGACGCCAAACGATTCGCTCTGGAGGCCCAGTCGGAGTTTGATCGAATCTGGTTGAGTTTTGAGAGCGGACCTGTGTCGCTCACGCTCAAGCAAATTGTAGCCCTTTCGGGGGAAATGTATCACGTTATTCGGCGCGCGCTTGAGGACGACCCCGGTGAGGCAGGGCAATGGCTGTTGCGCAGGCAGGAGCGCCAAGCCGATAGCGTCATAGCTTCCAAGTCTCCCCGTGCTGCCTTGATGATAGACCCAGCCGGGGCGCTACATAGTCGCCTCAGTTCGTGGGTGGATGGGGCGTTGGCTCAGCGCCACCTCACGGTAACACAACACACATATCAGCGTCTCTTGGTCGAATTTGATCGCGCTGCGGGTGATGTCGCTGCTCTGCTGCATAAGCGCGCATCCGGTGACTTTAGCGCAGACACCACGGCAGAGCGTTTCCCGTCCTTTGAAATGGCGGTTTCCGGTCCCTCAGTGGCCCCGTCTTACACCGGCGTAACGATAACGAACTTGTTGGACGGTTGGTCCAGCAGATTAAAAGCGCCTAGGCCTCAGACGATTAGCAGGTACAGGGGAATCATTTCGCAGCTTGTTGCCTATCTCGGCCATGATGACGCTGAACGTCTATCTGATGCTGACATCGTGCGCTGGCATGGTGACCTGATGGCTAGCGGCGCTGTAACGCACGACACCTTCATCAAAGCTTATCGTGCCGCCATCAGCACAGTTTATGCCTATGGCATGACTGCTCAGGGTGGAAAGCTCGTCAAATCCAACCCGGCTGCCGGCCTTTTGTTGGAAGGTCCAGCAAAAAAGCAGAGCCGTCCCAAGAGCTTCTATATCGAAGAAGCCCAAGCCATCCTCCGCTGTTCCCTATCTGCCCTCACGGCCGAGAATAATTACTCCGAGATCAACCGAACCGCGATGCGCTGGGTGCCGTGGATATGCGCGTATACGGGCGCACGGGCAGGGGAAGTCTGCCAGCTCCGAAAACAGGACTTTATCGAGGTAGATGGCGTGAAGTGCATAGCTTTGCTGCCGGACGCTGGAACCATCAAAACCGGGCAGTTCCGGCATGTGCCGTTGCATCCCCATCTATTGGAGCAGGGGCTATGGCAGTTTGCGGGCAAGGCAAAGAACGGGCCGCTGTTTTTCAACGGTAGCCTCAAGTCGGCACAGCCGTGGGTTCAGACCGTTCAGATACTCGGAGAATGGGTGCGAGCAGTGGCCAAGGTAACCGACCCCCGTATCGGACCTAACCACGCTTGGAGACACTGGTTTAAATCCAAGGGCCGCACCGCTGGCATAGATAACGTCTACCTTGACGCTATTTGCGGACACAGCCTGCCAACGCAGGGAAATAACTACGGCGAGTTTGAGCCGAGCGCCCTGTTTCGTGAGATTTGCAAACTCCCTTCCATCGAGATCAAGACCGCCTAGAAGCCCCAAGGAATAACCACGGGGCAACCATAGGCGCGGCTGGCATCCTCACGCCCGCTCACCTTTGCCATTCCCGTGGTCCTTCTTGGGGGCTTCGCTTCCACGCCTTCCGAACATTGCGGAAGGTGCAGCGCTTATCAGGGAACATTTTTCATGCGCAACATCATCACCAGCAACGACACGCATAATGAAGCCGTCGAAGCTCTCACCAAACGCATTACCGAGCTGGAAGCCGCGCTTGCCCTTGAGAAGTACAATGTGGAGTTCCTGAAAAACCAAGGACGGAAGAGCCGTGGAGAAACCAGAGCTTTTAAGCAGAGGTACTCCCAAGCGCGCAATCACCTCGGTCAAGCGCTGGACAGGGCAGAACGGGCGGAGCGCCTTGTCGATCAGGTCAGGCAGTCTGCCTGATGTCGTACCACTGAGATTTTGAAGGTCACCTCTGGTGGCCTTTTTCTTTTCAACGCAACACGAAGAAGCTCGACAGTGATGAACGCCAGCCCATTCCCTAAATCTGGTTGAGGGGTCCGGCAGGGGTATGGCTCAAGCCACTCTCACGATCTCAGGGGAGCCGTGGTTCGCCGCCTCTGATGTCAACCGCGTCCTTTATGGTGTGACCACGGGCCTAACGCTGCCAACGCCCTCGGTCTGTTTATGTTCAAGGGTGTGACTCGACATCTGACAGCGCTACGTGATCATGAGAAGAGACTTACCCCACTCCCTAACGGTGGGGTTCGAGGGGGTAAGTGCTGGTTGATCTCCGAAAGCGGCCTCTACAAACTCATCATGCGCTCGGACAAACCTGAGGCTCGCAAGTTTCAAGATTGGGTAACCCGTGACGTTCTCCCAGCCATCCGCAAGACAGGCGGCTATCTCCTCAATGAAGAGGCGCCGGACACGGCCAAGGCCGATGATGGGGCTGGCATGCCGCAATGGCTCCAAATTCCCTCCTTGGAGCGCTTCAAATATTCTCAGCTAGGGGGATAAATCACAAGACGTATTTCGCGCCATCAGTGAGTTGTGGCCGCTTATGAATGCCCTCACCATAGTAGTTCTCACAACGCAAATCCGCTCCATCTGCCAATGATTGAGCGTCCTCGGGCCACCCTCGGTTTTCTCCACGAAAGCTGGCGGTGGCTTTTTTCATTTCATCACCGGACTTCCGGTCTCACCCCTCATACTTCGGCACAAGCTTGTTGCCGGAAGAAGGACCACCTATGTCAAACAGCAACAGCGCGCCCTCGTGGCTGCGGTACGCCAACCGTGGCGCAAAGCGTAACCTTCCGATCAGCGGCGATCTCGTCAGCGCCCTTGGGTTCCTTGAGGACATGGGGGTCGAGATGGAAGTGTTCAGCGGCGGGCAGGTAACCAAGGAAGAAGCAAAGGCAGGTAAAGGCCAGCGCACCGGTTCCGTTCGCCACGACCATGGCAGTGCCGCCGATGTCTTCTTCTATCAAAACGGCAGAAAGCTCGACTGGTCGAACCCCTCTGACGTTCCGCTTTTCCAAGAGATCGTCCAGCGCGCCCGAGGTGCTGGCGTGACCGGCTTCGGCGCGGGGCAGGGGTACATGCAGCCGGGTTCCATGCATATCGGCTATGGCAACCCCGGAGTATGGGGAGCAGATGGGAACGGTGACAACGCCGCCCAATGGCTCCGTGAAGCTTATAATCGTGCCCCAGCCACCTCTTCTTCGGCCAGCCGGGAACCCACGCGGCTCACCTTCTCAAACCCCGGCCCCGACCAGCCGCAATCCAAGTACACTCTAGGCCAACCCGAGAACACCGTGTCCGTCATGGACGCTACTCAGCCAATGCTTCCGACAACCATGCAGGAAGATCGAGAGGCAGCGCAGGCGCGTGAGGATGCAATGCCGGATGTATCGCTCTGGCAGGGCGTGAAGGATGCGGTAAACACGGACTGGTCGCTTTCTGCCGTCTGGCAGGACCGACCGGAGGCCAAGCCCGACCCAAACTTCCGGCTGGACCAGAAGCTTACCGAGGAGCTGACCAAGGGCATCCCTGAGCAATACTGGGACCGCTTTGCAGATGCTCAATCTCTGGTCCACGCCGAGGGTATGCGGACCTCTCTCATGAAGCAGCTCGAAGCCGAGCAGCGCCTGTCCTCTATGGGATGGGGCGGTGTTGGCCTCCGGGTGGCGGCGGGTGTAACTGACCCTCTGGCTTGGGCCGCTGCGGCTGGTATCTCTGTTGCTTCCATGGGTGCCGGTGCACCGGCTGCGATGGCCGCAAGGTTCGGAAAGATCGGGCGGGTTGCTTTGACTGCTGCCGAGGGTGGCGCTGGTGCTGCTGTTTCCGAAGGCATCATCTATGCGAACAAGCCGACCGCCGAGAGCGCTGATCTCTGGTGGGGGGTGGGAACCGGCATGCTCCTTGGGGGTGCCTTCGGTGCCCTTGCGAGAAACCCAGCCACCCGTGAAGAAGCTCAGCAGCTCCAGCAGATTGGCAGGAACATGCAGAACGGGACAGCCTTGTCTCCGCCCGGTGGTTCAACCACGGGTGCGATGCAGGTGAACCCAAGGGAACCCCTCAGGATGGACACTGCGGATATCGTCCGTGATGCCGAGAGGCCCGATGTTTTTCACGCTGGTGGTGCCCGATATGACAGCGCCTATTCGCTCAAGAGTTCCGATAACGATCTCACCTCCATGATCGGCAACGTGATCGTTGAGGACGGTGCCCGTAACAGAACCGGCCTCACCCCCATTGGCGCCTCGGAAGTCCAAGCACTCCTCCATCAACGCGCCGAGGCTCGCTGGGCGGCATCCAATCAAGCCAACTGGAAGCAGTTCAAGGAGCGGAACCCGGAAGTCAGCCGCGATGAGTTTCATCGGCAGGTGACAGCGTTCGTCCGAGATCGCGACCTGATGGTGGAATACGACCCCGCCGTGAAGGCCCAAGGCGCTGTCCTCCGGGATGTCTTGGGAACCTATGCCGAGACCGCAGCGAACCCCGGCTTAATCGATGGTCGCACCTTGCGTCCCGTTCGGGGTTTCGAGGGGATGACGCGGAACGACTTCTATGTCCCCCGCATCTTCGACCTCGGCTCTATTCAGGAACACCTCACCAAGTTCGGACATAAGACCCTCTCGGGCTTGGTGGCCCGTGCCATGCGTGAGGTGAATGACGAGATCAGCGAGGAGCTGGCCAACAAGTTCGCCTCGAATTACATCAGGAAGCTCCACTCGCTTTCTGCTGGTGAGCTACAGGGAATGTCCCGTGTGTTCTCCGGGGAAGACCTTGATGCTCTCAAGGCAAACCTCACTCGGGACACCGATCTTTCCGAAGCCGACATCGACGCGGTTGTCAGTCACATGAAGCCGGGGAAGAAGGACGGTGCCAGCCGCCACGGGAAAAGCCGGATGTTCTACGATGAGAACTTCGGCCTCATGCTCCCTTATTCCAACGGCCAGCCGGGGGCACAGTTCGTCCGCATCTCGGACCTGTTCGTCAACGATGCAGACACGCTCATGCGGTCCTATTCCCGGCAAATGTCGGGGCGTATCGCCATGGCTCGCATGGAGATCAGGAACCCGAAGTGGCAGGCCGGTGACATGTCCGATGAACACTTCGTCAAAGGCGTCACCTCGGATGGCGAGTGGCAAACCCTGATGGACAAGGTGCGTGACGTGGGTGACCAGAAGGGCATCCAAGCCACCACCAAGGAGGACATTGAGCGCCTCAACTGGGTCTATAACACCATCGTCGGGAAGCCCACTTGGAACGAGGGGTCGAGATGGAGCCAGTTCCTTCGGATGGCCAGAGACTATAACTTCATCCGCGTGATGGGGCAGGTGGGCTTTGCGCAGTTGTCGGAGACCATGAACACGGTTTCCCAGCTCGGCCTCAAAGCCTCCTTCACCAACGTTCCCTCGTTTCGAGCAATGTGGCGTAATGCCAAAACTGGGATGTTGGACGATGCCCTAGCTCGCGAATGGGAAGAGATGACGGGTGTCGGTGCCGACTGGGTTCGCCACTCGACCCATCGGAGGGAGGATATCTTCGACAACCCCTTGGATGCCTTTAATAACCCGATGCTCCAGAAGTTGGATGATGGTCTTCAAGCCGGAAAACGTGCGGTCTCCGCAATGTCCGGCATGGCTCCGGTAAACACCGCGCTCCAGCGATGGACGGGCAGGGCGATCATGAACAAGTTCGCTTTGATGGCCCAAGGAAAGACGACGATGAACCCCCGGCGACTGGCCGCGCTTAACCTCGATCAGCGCAGGGTGGAGGCCATCTATGACAACATCCGCAACCACGCTACGTTCAAGGATGGTCGGCTCAAGTCGATGAACTTCTCCAAGTGGGCAGATCAGGAGGCCGTGGCAAACTTCGAGTTCGCTGCGTTCCGTCTGAGCCGCTCCATCATTCAGGAGAACGACATCGGCCAGATGGCCATGTGGATGTCTCATCCCTTGGCTCGGACGTTCCTCCAGTTCCGTTCCTTCGTACTGGCGGCTTACACTAAGCAGACGCTACAGGGGTTCAACTTCCGAGACGCCACGACAGCCACGGCGTTCATCACAACCTCCTTTGCTGCCTCCATGAGTTACATGATGCGGACCTATGCCAACTCGGTGGGCCGCAGTGACCGGGAGGAGTATTTGGAGAAGCGTTTGTCGCTCGGCAGCATTGCCGCTGCTGGCGTTCAGAACGGTTCTTGGGCAACCCTTATGCCGGTAGCTGTGGACACGGTTGCAGCACGGTTCCGCGAGAAGGAAAACCCGCTGTTCGACGCCCGCTCCACAGCGATGGGCGCTGATGCGATCTTCGGTAACCCCTCTGCCGATCTCGCGCAGTCCGGTCTTGATGCCTTGAGTGTGGCTGGCAAGCAATTGCACGGCAAGCGGTTCTCACAGCAAGACGCCCGAGCTTTGGCGCGGGTGCTGCCGTTCCAGAACCTCAACGGTGTCGCCCAACTTCTCTCGACGTTCATCAGCCCGCTACCAGAATGGTCTCGCGGTACTGGGCGGTGAAGTCACCAATCACATGACCTTCGTTGCCTCTGGCAATCTTCCCCTCGGTCCTCACGGGCCGGGGGTTTTCTTTTTCCAGCGCTCATCCGCGATCAACAACCGATGGAAACAGCATGACCACAAACCCCGATATCGACCTCGCCGCCATCAAGATCGGCAGGCACTACATTATCGCTACCGATGGCGCTGCCATCCCCAATCCCGGCCCCGGTGGCTGGGGTTACATTAAGCAGCTTTGGGACGGTGAACAGCTTCTCCAGCAGGCACCCAATGCAGCCCGCTCGGAAGAGCTGGAAAGCACCAACAACCGGATGGAGATGACAGCAGTCATCATGGCCGTGGAGAGCATCCGGGAGCCAGAGACGCCGATCATCATTCAAACCGATAGCGAATACGTGCTGAAAGGTTTCACGCTCTATTTGCCTCAGTGGAAGGCCAAGGGCTGGAGATCGTCTAGCGGCTGGGTAAAAAACAGGGAACTATGGGAACGGCTTGATTCTGCCTGCGCTGGGAAGACCATCTATTGGGAGAAAGTGCTTGGCCATTCCGGTCATCGTCTCAATGAGATGGCTGACACTCTGGCGAATGCAGCAGCAGCGGAACATTCCCCACAAGGGCGGTTGTCGATCAGGAAAGAACATCCGGATTGGTTCTTTCCGAGACCGTGATTTTCGAGACCGAATAAGGAGACAATCGATTACCACTCCCCATAGGAGGAGATATGGTCTCTCTTATTTAAAACCTAGGATATTTATTCATAGGATAATTATAACAGGATAATCATAGGTAACACCTAGGTGTAACTTCTGGCATCCTCATGTTCACCTATGGTTGCCCATATCCCCCGGCGTCCTGTCCGCTTCTCCATCATCATCACCATACCCCAACAGCGCCACCTCATCTTTGAGGAGCGGCTTTCTGTATGCGACACCCGCAAGGACATTTCCGTGAAACGCAAACCACCGCCATCACCGGCCCGCCTCGAGGTCCGGCCATCCGTTCCCGATGACGTTACCTATCTCGCCCCAAGGCTCCGCAAGGCCGACCTCGAAAGTCTCGTAGCATGCGCATCGCCTTCCGCCGAAGTCAGCCTCACCCGTGGTCTCCGACATTCCGACATTTGTCTGACCGCCTTGGATGACCAAGGGCGACCAGCAGTCATGTTCGGGACCGTGCCGTATCCCCAAGACAGCACCGTGGGAAACCTATGGTTTCTGGCGGTCGATGATTTGGACATCGACGTGGGGCGCTTGACCGTAACAGCCCGCCATTACGTGGAAACTTTCCATGGAAAATATCCCATCCTATCGAGCCTCATGGATAGCCGAGACCACACTCGGAAACGGATGCTGCGGCTGTGTGGTTTCGACTTCGGTAACATCACCTGTGGACCTCTCGGCCACAATCTCCAAGAAGCTTTCAAAATCAGGATTGATCAATGTGTAACCCACTAGCCCTCGTTGCCACGGCGCTGGGAGCTGCACAAACTGCTATCGGCTATGCGGGCGAGAAACAGGCCGCAGCAGCTCAGAACGCCATGGTCCGAGAAAACCAACGCGCAGCGAATGCAAACCTAGTCCGAGAATATGCTGACGTGCAGACGCGGCAAATTCAGGAAGAGGATGCAGCGGCTGTCCAGAAGCAGGACATTTCCCGCGAAGCCCGAGCAGCCCGAGCCACCACCATGGCAGCAGCCGGGGAAGCTGGTGTATCCGGCCTCTCGGTCGATGCTCTGCTTGCGGACGTTTACGGTAAGGAGGCGACCGCCAAGGACCGCATCAGCCAGAACTCAGGTTTCACCACCGCGAATCTTACGAGGGAGATGGACGGTCTCAGGGCGAAAGCCCAGGACCGCATCAACTCCATGCCGTGGGCAACCGGCCCCAGCCCGTTTGCTGCTGCGCTCAAGATTGGCGGTGTCGGGCTGGATAGCTATAATCGTTATGGGAAACCCAAGAAGCCCTGACGGTGGAGGGATGAGGGCCGCAGTCTCGATCACCGCGACCCTCGTGTTTCAGCCCCCTCTAGCGTAATGAGGCCCGGTGGTAGCCACCGCTACCGCACACAAAGATACGTATCTTATCCTGCAAAGCCAAGACCACATGTGAGCTGAATAGGTGACCCTAAACCTCCCTCAGGCTCATCTTTTCAGAGTCCGTAGGAAGTGAACCGAAACCGATTTTTGGCCATCCCAGGTATCAGGTAGGCGGCTGATCGCTGCGCGGTACTCGCCATCATAGACCACTTCAACCTCTTCATTTTCATAGTCGAAGATGAGCGCGATAAGTCTGTCCGCGCATAATTCAGAGTGGGTGAAGGCAAACGTCTTACCCCGACCTGATGCTTTGATTTGAACAGAACGGTTTTCGGTATCGTATGCATCGACGGCTTTAAACGCCCGAGTGGGCACCAACTTGAGACCGAAAAGCTCAGCGGCCACAGCTTCACCCAAGTCGCCTACAAGATTGCCGTCGAGTGTGAAACTAAGATCGTGATGTTTGAACCTGTTGCGCAGCATATTCCTTGCATGAATTAGTGCGCGGATTTCTTCGGGTAACTTATGCCTCGTCACAGGACCCCCAATCATGTTCTTTCCACGCAACTATTTTGCCGAAAAAATCCGAGGCGGCAATCGATAGAAATGCTTGCGCGTGGTCCCCCGTGCCCCCACGGACGCACGGAATAGCTCGGGCGGATGCACGTGCGCGGCTAGGCTTCCTCTCGATGAAGATCAAGTCTTGACCTTGGCATTCCTTCCGGCATCTTCATGACGTGCAAAGGGAGACCATATGGAACTAGCGATTGAGAGACGGAAGACACCCAAGCGCGTGAGTGCATTGCGGACCCTAAGCGACCGCATAGAGGTACTGCGGGAGTTTCGCGCCGATATGCCGATACACATGGTCTCGGTATTCTTGGCCGTGGCAATGCGCCCGGGAGTTCTCCAGTGTGACCTACCGGACCTTATTGGCATTAGCCAGTCGTCAGTCTCACGGAACGTGTATGCCCTCGGCAAGCATGACCGCCACGGGAAACCGGGGCTTGGCCTTTTGGAACAGCGGTGCGGCCCTACTGGCGCTAGGTCGCCGGAGATACACCTGACCAAGGCCGGGAGAGAACTAGCGAAGAGGCTGATGGTTTTCTAATGTCTCAGCCGTTGTCCGATAAGGTATACCGATGTCGGACATACAAATCGGTCGGAAAAGTGTTCGATATGAATTGACATCCGAATTATCGGACGATATTCCTATTTCGTCTTAGATATTATCGGACAAAAGGTGTCTCATGAAAATCGGCTATGCCCGCGTATCTTCCACCGGCCAAAATGAAACCGCTCAGGTAGATATCCTCACCCGCCATGGTGTTGAGGAGGTCTTCATCGACAAGGCAAGTGGGACCACCCGCGAAGGCCGCATAAAGCTCGCTGAGGCCATCCGCTTTGCTCGGAAGGGGGATGCCTTGGTTGTTACCCGACTTGATCGCCTTGCTCGCTCGGTGCCTGACCTACACGCAATCGCGCAAGAGTTACAGGCTAAGGGCGTAGACTTGATCGCAACGGAACAGAGCATCGACACCACGACGCCCACGGGACGCCTTATGTTCAACATGCTGGGTGCCATTGCTGAGTTTGAAACGGACCTAAGGAGAGAGCGTCAGCTTGAGGGTATCGCGAAGGCGAAAAATGAGGGACGATACAAAGGTCGCCCCATAACCGTCGATGGAAACGCAATCAAGGCAGCGATAGCCTCTGGAGATACCCCAACGTCAGTGGCAAAAAATTTCAATGTAGCTCGATCCACAGTTTATCGCATTATCGGGTGAAGCGCGACGTACCGAGCCGTTTCGAGTCGGCCTGTGCCACGGGCTACGCATCTGTTTTTTTGGAGCGCGCTCAGGGTCCGCTCTTTGTATCGAGTAAATCAGCGCGCTCAAAAAGAGGCTGTTCCTAGGTTCTGTCGCGTTTTGTTTTTGTGTTTCTTGTTCTGTTTGCCTTGGTGCCAAATAGAACGTTCGAGAAGAGCTTTTGCTTTGTTTGTGCGCTGTTTTTAAGTGATTCATCTAGTGCTAAAGCGTCGTCTTTCAGGCCTTGTAAGTACACAATCATAGGTGTGCCATAGAAGGCCTCGTTCGTGATATCCCGAAGAGTGACCGTTTGTGTTGATTTGTTATGGGTATGGTTTTTATTGTGGGCGATGACGTGCGAGTGCCAATCGAAAGCGCGGAGCCTTTCATAGGCATCGTCGCTCCTTATAAAACGAGCGAGGTAGTACCATTTCGGAAAATCATCGTTTCGACCTACGGTCCATGATATCGAATTTCTGGAATCAGCGCTTTTGCTGACGGACATGTCTAGGTAAAATAACAAAAAGGCCTTTGCGGGATTTTTATCGACATCTATAGCCCTAAGATCAGAGGCAAGAGATGATATTCGCGGAGCAAGGAATTCCTGTTCAAATCGGTCACGATTTATATCCGATAGAAGCTGGACTACAGAATCGTTAGGCTTCTTCTTGACGATTTGTTCGACAACATTGCCCCAATCATCAAGGTCTCGAGAAGCCAGGAAAACTGCGAAGAAGTATTCCTGGAATGATCTGTGGACGTAGCTGTAATTATCGCCCTCTTTAATCAACATCGAGATTGAAGAACACAGGTCCGTCAAAAAGTCCTCTGCCTTTTCATTGCTTCGGCAGTACTTCATGGCTTTATTTGCCGAATCCAAGGCAGGGGCGCGCTTCATGCTCGGTCCATGATCCATATATGAAAAAGCGCTAAAAGCTGCTAACGTTGCCCTGAAATCGTCGACCGAGAACGTCGTTTGAAACTTACGTCTAAACGCGGTGCCTTTTGTTGCGTCGTGACGATAAAATAGGACATCAAAAGTCTGCCCAAAGAACAAATGCATCTTTTGAGGTATCTCAGCGCCTTGTCCAAAAGTAAGGAGCATAATGTTACAAAGTAATGGGTTTGATAGGTACGAGCCGTGCGTGCTATAAAGTCCGCCGTCTTTAATCAACTTTAGAAAATCTGATTTCGTTGTTTTATCATATTTAAGCTTTTTTACTAGAGATAACGCCTGATTTCTAGTAAAGCCCTGCATCTCAGCGACAAAAAACTCATTCCATGATTGAAATATTTCGTCGGGTCTACTTGTGGTAACTACAAGATTGTCGCCAAATGAATATGTTAGATCGATTATCTCCTGAGCCATTCCCTTTCGAATATCGTAGTCTACTTCATCAAAGCCATCCAAAAGGAATAGAAACTTTCCCGTACGCAGCGCGTATTCGAACAAATCCGTGTCAAACTGCGGGCACACCGATTTGAGAAGCTGGTGAAGGTATTGGATCAAAGAGAGGTTTTTTGGAACATTTCTCAATTCTACGAAAAACGGGATGCGTTCGCGTGCCTCGTTGTAGTAACGTATGAACAAATGTTTCAGGAATACCGATTTTCCTGAGCCACCCAGTCCTGTAATGATAAAAAATCTGTCTCTTTCCAGTAATCCCAGGAAGTCGTCTTCATTAAATATTTTATCATCGATTTTTAAGTGAGGGGACTCGAAAGTAGCTTCAAGTGAAACTGGAGCCCCGGAGTTCAGTAGTGTTTTTATTTTTGAATATTGCCTATAATTTCTCTCAAGAAATTTCCTGAAACCATATTCGATGTCTACGGAAAGCTTTGCGGCTTCTTTTTGCCCGAGATTTTTCAGATAGGTCAGAACTTCTCTAGCGAGCTGTGCCCCTGCGGCTATAGCGCCAGGAGGTAACGTATTCATCGGATTTCCATTTCGTCGCGTTTTGAATTGAATGGCTAGGTTTGGTTGTTTCGATACATCGTACTCAACTTATGTAAAGCACGGTGATGCGACCTGGTAAATCATTCAATTTTTTTTCGAAGTGGATAACCGCAGTTTGTCCTGAACCCGTTAAATGAACACAGTGTCACGAGCGTTGATGAGCATACGTATAGACGTCTGTCGTTGACAGGAGCACGCAATTGGTACACATAGGTCGCAGCGGCGGCTAAAAAGAACCCGCAAAATAAGGTTTTTTGCGTTACCGTTAGAGAGTTCGAATCTCTTCGGGTGCGCCATTTCTTTTTCCTTAAAATAAGCTTCCGAGACGACGACACTGGTTGTCGTGCGCCGACGCGTATCTTCAAATGGTGTTCCGCCCGTATTCGCGGCGAAGCTTCGCAACGCTGAATGAATTTCGAACATAGCGAATATATGTTGAAGTCCTACGCTCATCAGATGGCGCAACGTGAAAACCATCTTTGCAACGGGCAAGATGTCTAAATGCTCGATTGCTGAAAGCGACGCGCGTCTCTCGCCGCTGATCTGGCGTGGCATGGCGAAGGCGAGAGAGCTTGCCAAGGCTTGAGCTCGTCTGACTCTCCCCGCCGGAGAGTTTTAGTTCCGCCGACCCGGTTTTCAGCCGGTCAAAGCGTGCTGAAAAGACATCCGAATACCCCCCTCAATATTAGTGGTTTTAGGCGGAGGTCTATACCGTAACGTTTTCCTATGGCCCGGGATTGTCGGGCTTTCGAGTGTCATCGAACTTTCCGCAAACCTTCGTCATCCTGTCACACAACAACAGCATATGCGCTCCAGAAAAGGAGCGCAGAATGACGCCACAATCACTTGAGCTTTCGGGAATCGGCAAGGGCTTTGGCGCTGACGATGTTCTGAAAGAGATCGACCTCTCCATCCGTCCGGGAGAGTTTTTGTCCCTCGTCGGCATGTCGGGCTGCGGCAAGTCCACGCTGCTGCGCATCATCGCAGGTCTGGAATCACCGGATCGCGGTTCGATCTCGATCGGTGGACAGGATGTGACCGACATCGATCCCAGCGATCGTAATCTCGCGATGGTGTTCCAGTCCTATGCGCTTTATCCGCATATGAGCGTGCGCCAGAATATTGCGACGCCGTTGCGCATGCGGCGTCTGCCCTTGGCGGCCCGCCTGCCGCTGGTGGGGCGGTTCGCAGCGCCGGCAGAAACATTGAAGCAGATCGATGCGGCCGTTGAGCAGGCGGCCGAGACGCTGCAGATCGCGCATTTGCTGGATCGCAAGCCGGCGCAGCTTTCCGGTGGCCAGCGCCAGCGTGTGGCGCTTGCGCGGGCGCTGGTGCGTTCGCCCGCAGCCTTCCTGATGGATGAGCCGCTTTCCAACCTCGACGCCAAGCTCCGCGCCCACATGCGTGAGGAACTGGCGGGCCTGCATCGCCGGCTCGGGGCAACCTTCATCTATGTCACTCACGACCAGATCGAAGCCATGACCATGTCCGACCGCATCGCCTTGATGTCGGAAGGCCGCATCGAACAGCTGGGCACGCCGGACGAGCTTTATCGCAAGCCCGCCACACTGACCGTCGCCCGCTTCATCGGCACACCATCGATCAACCTGCTACCGGTCGAAATCGATACGCAGGGTAAGGTCACGGCGTTTGGACGCGATCTCGGCCTGGAGGGTGCGGGCCGCGATGCCGGCCCGGCGACGCTCGGCCTTCGCGCCGAAGATTTGCGTCCGGGCACGGAGGGCTTCGCCGTGCGTGTGGTGCGCAGCGAAACGCACGGCGCCGACCGTTACGTGAGCTGCCGCCTGCTGAACGACGAGACTGTCGCCGTCACCTTGCGGCAGGGGGCGGGCGAGGCGTTGGGTGCCGACGCCAATGGCGTTTTGACTCTCGGCTTTGCGCCGGATCGTGCGCATCTTTTCGCAGCCGATGGCCTGCGTCGCAAGGTGATAGTGCGCGAACGGGTGCCGGCATGACGGCGGTTGATTTCTCCTCGGCTGCGCGCACGAAGGCGCGCCCGCGGCAGTCAAAGGCAGACCGGCGGATGATCTGGCGCGGCCTGATGTTTGCCGCACCCGCAAGCCTGCTGCTCTTCGCGATCTATATTGCCCCGATGGTCGTTCTGGCCGCTTTTTCTGTCACCGACTACCAGCTGGGTTCGCTCTCCACCCGCTTTGTCGGTCTGGGCAACTTCATCAAGGCATTTCAGGACCCGGTTTTCCTGCGTGCGCTGGTGAATACCGCCATCTATGCGCTCATCGTCATTCCCTTCGGCGTGTTTCTCGCACTCGGCGCGGCTTTGCTTGTTTATAACCGCAAACGCAGCCGCGCTTTCTGGGAAGTGGCCTATTTCCTTCCCGTCACCGCAACGCTCGTCGCCATGGCAACGGTTTGGCAGTTCCTGCTGCACCCGTCCCTTGGGCCGGTGAACGCGGCAATCAAGTGGTTCGGTTTCGAACCGGTCGCGTTTCTCTCCAACCCCGTTCTCCTAATCCCAACCATGGCGCTGATGGGCGTCTGGCAGGTTCTGGGCTTCAACATGGTGCTGTTCCTTGCCGGCCTCACGGCCATTTCGAAGGATCTGCATGAGGCGGCGCGGCTGGATGGCGCCAGGAACCCGATCGACCGGTTTTTAACCGTCACATGGCCGATGCTGGGGCCGACGACCATGTTTGTGGTCGTTACCACCTCCATCTCCGCCTTCAAGGTGTTCGAGACGGTCGCCGTGCTGACCAAGGGCCGCTCCGGTTCCGAGACCCTGCTCTACGATCTTTATCTTGAAGGTTTCGAATATTCCAACACCGGTTATGCCGCTGCGCTGACGACCATCTTCCTCGCGATCGTGCTGATCCTGTCTATCGGCCAGACGCTGCATATGGACCGGAAGGTGCATTACTGATGGCCGCGTTCCGCAAATATCTCCCGCATCTCGTGCTTGCGCTCGGTGCTTTCGTAATGCTCCTGCCGTTCTATTGGATGGCGCTGACCTCGATCCGCTCGCCTGCTGAAATATTCGACGTCTCCCTGTGGCCGGTTCCGCAAAAGTTCGACGCTGTCGATAACTATGCCCGGGCGGCAGGGCAGGTGCCGATGGCGCGCTTCATGCTGAACGGCGTCATCGTCTGCGGCGGCATTCTCGTCGTGCAGATCCTGACCTCGGTTCCCACGGCCTATGCTCTGGCAAAGCTCCGCTTCCCCGGCCGCAAGCTGCTACTGAGCCTCGTCATTGCAGCACTCTGCGTTCCCATCCAGGCGCTGGCGTTGCCGCTCTTCGTCGGGCTGGCCAAGACGCAACTTTTGAACACCTACTTCGCGATGATGATGCCGTTCTTCCTTTCGGTTTTCGCCATCTTCCTGTTCAACCAGTCCTTCCGCAGCTACCCCGATGAAATCATCGAGGCTGCCCGCATGGACGGTTTTTCGGAAATGGAAATCTGCTGGGGGCTGGTGCTTCGCGGTTCACTACCGTCGCTCGCGGCTTTCTCGATCTTTTCGCTCGTTGCCCACTGGAACGATCTCTACTGGCCGATGATCGTCATTTCCGACACCAATCTCGCCCCGCCGCCGCTTGGCATGATGCTTTTCGCCGATGTCGAATCCGGCGCCAATTACGGTGCGCTGATGGCGGGCGCCACACTGATTACCGCGCCGATGGTGCTGTGCTTCCTCCTCGCACGGCGGCACTTCATCGCCGGTATTACCATGACCGGCGTCAAGTGACGTCGTTCAGATTTCCTCCTCCCAACCTCTCTGGAGACTGACATGAAACTCAACCGACGCGCTGTGATGGGCGGTCTGGCTCTCGGCATGGCTTTTGCGGGCCTCGCTCAGCCGGTTCTGGCCAATGAAATCACGCTCAATGTTCTTTACAACCTGCCGGGCTTCACCAAGTTTCATCAGCCGCTGGCCGATGAATTCATGAAAAAGAACCCGGATGTGAAGATCAACTTCCTGGCTCCAGCAGCCGGTTATAACGAAGGGCAGCAGCAGGTTCTGCGCTCTGCCGTCACTGGCAATCTGCCCGACGTTTACTTCTCTGGCTACAATCTGACGGCGGAACTGGTGCACACGCTCGCACCGCGCAACCAGATCACCGATCTCGGCCCGTTCATTCAGGCTGAAGGCGGTCAGGCTTTCCTCGACAAGAACTATAGCCCCAAGATGGCCGCGCTTGGCCAGATCGATGGCAAGCAGTACGGCCTGCCGGTCAATGCATCCTCGCCGATCATCTACATCAACTCCGACCTCGTCACCAAGGCTGGCGGCGACCCGGACAAGATGCCGACAACCTTCCCTGAGCTGATCGCTCTCGCCAAGAAGATCAAGGCTCTCGACCCCAAGTTTGCCGGCATGAGCTACGACATCAATGGCTGGCCGGATGACTGGTTGTGGCAGGCGCTCATCGTCGAACAGGGCGGCAAGCTCGTTGACGAGAAGACCAAGACCGTTGCCTTCGACAACGAGATCGGCCTCAACGCCCTGAAGATGACCCGTCAGTTCGTCACCGAAGGTGGCCAGAACCTTCTCGACTGGGATCAGTCGCGCCAGCAGTTCGGTGCAGGCCTCACCGGCTTCATCTTCTCCACGCCCGCTCACGTTCAGACGATCCAGGGCTTGGTTGGCGATCGCTTCAAACTGAAGACGGCGACCTTCCCGCTCGACAACAAGGAGAAGGGCGGCGTGCCGACCGGCGGCAACTCTGCCGTCATCCTGACGCAGGAAAAGGCCAAGCAGGATGCTGCCTGGAAATACCTGAAGTGGATCACCGGTCCGGAAGCACAGAACACCATCGTTCGCATTACCGGCTACCTGCCGACCAACAAGCTGGCAACCGGCCCGGACTTCCTCGCGCCTTATTATGTTGAGAACCCGAATGTGAAGACCGCTTCGCTTCAGGCTGACCGTTCGCTCCCCTGGGCCGGTTATCCGGGTGGCGATTCCGTCCGCATCTGGCGCACCCAGCGCGACATCATCGGCACCGTCATGCGCGGTGAAGTAACGCCGGAAGCGGGTCTCAAGCAGATTGTCGAGCAGACCAACGCCCTGCTGAAATAAGCAGAGCCATGAAAGAGGCTGCGGGGAAATCCGTTCCCGCAGCCATTTTGCGCAGAAAGACCCTCTTATGAAGATCATCCAGATCACCGATACCCATCTTCTGCCGCCCGGCATCGCGATAAACGGCGTCGACCCGGAAAAGCAGCTGCGCGCGGCAATCGCCGATATCGTCGAAAAACACGCCGATGCCGATCTTCTCGTCATGACAGGCGATCTTTGCAATTACGGCGAGCCGGAGGCCTATGAGCTGCTGCGTGATATCCTTGCGCCCGTCTCCATTCCCACGAGGTTGATGCTCGGCAATCATGATCGCCGTCCTGAATTCGTGGCGGCCTTTCCGGAACAGCCGCGCGACGATAACGGCTATATCCAGTCCTTCATCGATACGGATTTCGGTCGCCTTCTGTTTCTCGACAGCCACGAAGCCGATGTGATCGGCGGCATCTATGGCGCGGATCGTCTGGCATGGCTGGGGAGTGCGCTGGAAAGCGCGGGCGATCTGCCGGTGACGGTGTTCATTCATCACCCGCCGATGGATTGCGGCATCCGCCATTTCGAACATATCGGCATGCATGATGATGGTGCTGTCATGCGCCGGCTCGCCGCTCACCCGGCCGGTGTGCGTCACATCATCTTTGGCCATATCCATGTGCCGATGGCAGGTACGACCGCGGAGGGCATTGCCTATAGTTCCGGTCAGGCCTGCGCCCATCGTTTCATCACGGATATTGATGTTGTCGATCCGCTGTGGACGGGTGGTAATCCCTGTTACCGGGTCATAAGCCTTGGTGCATTCGGCCTGCGTGCCTATGACGCGGAAGTTGGGCAGGCCGTTCTGGGCCAGGCGCCCGTTTGCGAAGGCCCCTGACAAGCGGTGATTCTTCGGACTGCGATGAGGCGCCTTCGCCTCGTCGCTTGCCCGCGAGGCAGAGGTCTGGCGGAAGTCCTGTGCAACCGGGAGGCTGCGATCGTCTGAAGACCCCACGGCCTGTCGCGCCGATGCACCACTACCGATCTGTTGAACGGGATTTGCTGCGCCAAAGCCATGGTTCCGTTCAAACTCTTGATCTATGTCAGTTTCACCGATGAAACTGCACGCCATAGTCGCCGCGAGATGGCCGACCAAATGCCGTGCCATCGTGATGACAGATCATGGAGAAGTGCATGCTTGAAAAGCGTATCCGCAACGCGTCCCTCTTGAGCAGGATCGTCAGTGCCGAAGAGGCTGCCAGTCTCATTCAGGATGGCATGACGGTGGGCATGAGCGGTTTTACGCGCGCCGGTGAAGCCAAGGCCGTGCCGCTGGCGCTGGCCGAGCGCGCCAAGACCAACCCCATGAAAATCACTCTGATGACCGGCGCCTCCCTCGGCAACGATCTCGACAAGACCATGGTCGAGGCCGGCATGCTGGCCCGTCGCATGCCGTTCCAGTCCGATCCGGCTCTGCGCAAGGCGATCAATGACGGGAAGGTGATGTTCATCGATCAGCATCTTTCCGAAACGGTCGAGCAATTGCGCGGCGGCCAGATCCACGGCGTCGATATCGCCATCGTTGAAGCAGTTGCGATTACGGCAGACGGAGGCATCGTGCCCACCACCTCCGTCGGCAATTCCGCAAGCTTCGCGATCCTGGCCGATAAGGTGATTGTCGAGATCAACCTGTCCCAGCCCGAGGTGCTCGAAGGGTTGCACGACATTTTCATTCCCGCCAAACGCCCGACCCGCATGCCCATTCCCGTGGTCGCGACGGATAGCCGTGTCGGCTTGCCCTTCATACCGGTGTCGCCGGAAAAGATCGCCGCCATCGTGCTGAGCGATAAGAGCGACAGTTTTTCGACGGTGCTGCCGCCTGATGACGAGACAAAGGCGATTGCCGGGCATCTCACGGAGTTCCTGCTGAACGAGGTCCGTCACGGCCGCATGACCCACGAACTCCAGCCGTTGCAGGCAGGCATCGGCACCATCGCCAATGCCGTTATGCATGGCTTCATCGATACGCCGTTTCATGATCTTAAAATGTATTCGGAGGTTCTTCAGGATTCGACCTTCGAACTGTTCGATGCGGGCAAGCTCACCTTCGCCTCCGGTTCGTCAATTACGCTCTCTTCCGCCATGAACGAAAAGGTCATGCCGCGTCTTGCAGACTACAAGAGCAGGCTGATCCTGCGCCCGCAGGAGGTGAGCAATCACCCGGAAGTCATCCGCCGTCTCGGCATCATCGGCATCAACACAGCTCTGGAATTCGATATTTACGGGAACGTCAATTCCACCCATGTCGGCGGAACCCATATGATGAACGGCATTGGCGGTTCCGGCGATTTTGCCCGTAATGCCTATATGTCCATTTTTGTTACCAAGTCGATCGCCAAGGGTGGCGCAATCTCAAGCGTGGTGCCGATGGTCAGCCATGTCGATCACACCGAACATGATGTCGATATTCTGGTCACCGAAACGGGTCTCGCCGATCTACGCGGTCTCGCCCCCCGCGAGCGCGCCACTGTCATCATTGCCAATTGCGTCCATCCGGATTATCGCGATGCGCTGGCTGACTATTATCACCGGGCGACAGCGCGGGGCGGGCACACGCCGCATCTCATCGAAGAGGCGCTGTCGTGGCATCAGGCGCTGTGGGAAAAGGGCACGATGCGACCTCAGCAATAGGCGTTGAAGCAGGGTGTCCACTTACCGTTCTTTCGACCGGCAATTGGGTCCGTTTGGACACACCGGTGGGGAAAGTGCCCGCCACGCCGCTTAGGTTGCTGGCGCGACAGTTCCGCCTCCGGTAGAAAATCCTCTCCACCCAGCCGCTATCGAGCTGCCTCAGGGTTGCAGGAGAGTGATGTAATGCCCATTCGCTTCGTCGCCATGATAGCGATTGTCGCCCTGCTTGCCGGTTGCGGCGGGCGGCCGATCGGCGTGATGACGCCAACGGGACAAACTGTGGCTGGCACGACGCCGGTCAATCTCCTCGTTGCGACAACGCGCGCGCCTTCCGAAAATCCCGCGGTTCTTTTCGGCGGCGAGCGGGGAACGGGGCTGAAGGTCGATGCGGTCACGGTCTCCATTCCGCCTGCCGCCAACCGCAAGATCGGTCAGGTGCAATGGCCGAAAAAACTGCCACCCAATCCGCTGAAGGATTTTACCACGGTTGCGATTGAGCCGATCCGCTCCGAAGCCGAAACCAGAAGCTGGATCAGTAAGAATATCGCCAAGGATCGCCGGGTGCTGGTCTTCGTGCATGGTTTCAACAATCGTTACGAAGAATCCGTCTACCGTTTCGCCCAGATCGTCCATGATTCCGGCACGGATGTCGTGCCTGTCGTGTTCACCTGGCCGTCGCGCGCGAGCATCTTCGACTATAATTACGATAAGGAAAGCACCAACTATTCCCGCGATTCGCTGGAGGAGATGCTGACGCGACTGGCGAAAGACAAATCCATTCGCGAAGTCACCGTCATGGCCCATTCCATGGGCACCTGGCTTGCGGTGGAGGCACTGCGCCAGATGGCCATCCGCAACGGCCGCGTCGATCCCAAGATCAGCAATGTCATTCTGGCGGCGCCTGATCTCGATGTGGACGTCTTTAGCCGACAGTTCACCAGCCTCGGCAAGATGCCGCCGAAATTCACGCTCTTCGTCTCGCAGGATGACCGCGCGCTCAGCCTGTCGCGCCGCATTTCCGGCAATGTCGATCGCCTGGGTCAGATCGATCCTTCCGTTGAGCCCTATCGCAGCCAGCTGGAAAAGGCCGGCATCACGGTTCTCGATCTCACCAAGCTGCAATCCGGTGATCGCCTGAACCACGGCAAGTTTGCTGAGAGCCCCGAGGTCGTCCGCCTGATCGGCGACCGTCTTATCGCGGGCCAGACGGTGACGGATTCCGACGTCGGTCTGGGCGAGGCGCTGGGCGCGGTCAGCATCGGTGCCGCGCAAACCGTCGGAACGGCGGCCAGCGTGGTGGTCAGCGCGCCGATTGCGGTCTTCGATCCGCGCACGCGGGAGAATTATGGCAGGCAGGTGGAGCGGCTTGGCCGATCCGTCGAAAACACCGTCGGATCGGTGGGCGATACGGCCGGTTCCGTGGTGGACGATCAGGCGCTTCAGTCTTCCAGGGTCAACTGCGATGCTGCCGCCAATCGAAACCGGGCGGAGTGCCGCAGTCGCTAAGGCCCCGTTGCGGCCGGAGCGCTGCGAGAACGTCAGGCGTTTTTGTCATCGCGCCTCGCAGATTTGTATACAGCTTGTATTTTTATCTGTATGGTTGGGCTAACAACCCCACTTCCGGAGTAGACCCCCATGCGTTGGAAACGCACCCTCCAGCTTCTCGATGTCCATTGCGAAGGCGAAATCGGCCGTGTCGTGACCGGCGGCGCGCCGAAAATTCCCGGCAACACGGTCGCTGAGCAGCTTCATTGGATGAATACCGATCCGCAGGGCGAGGCGCTTCGCCGCTTCCTGACGCTGGAGCCGCGCGGCACGCCGATGGGCTCGGTCAATCTGCTGCTGCCGCCAAAGCATCCGGAGGCGCATGCCGCCTTCGTCATTCTCCAGCCGGATCAGGCACATGCCAGTTCGGGTTCGAATTCCATTTGCGCGACGACGGCGCTTCTGGAAAGCGGCATGGTGGAGATGCAGGAGCCGGAAACTGTTATCATTCTCGAAACGGCCGCTGGTCTCGTCAAAGCAACGGCCACCTGCCGCGACGGGCGCTGCGAAAAGGTCAAGCTGACCATGGTGCCGTCCTTCGTGCATGAGCTCGATGTCAGCATCGACACGCACGAATGGGGCAGGGTGACGATGGATATTTCCTACGGTGGCATTTTTTATGCGCTGGTCGATGTCCGCCAGATCGGCCTGACGATCGAAAAGGCCAATGCCGCGAAGCTGGTCTCGGCGGGCATGATCCTGAAGGACCTGGTGAACCGCGAAATGACCGTTGTGCATCCGGAAATCCCGGCCATATCAGGCGTTGCCTATGTGATGTTCCGTGATGTGGATGCGGATGGCTCCATCCGCACCTGCACCACCATGTGGCCGGGCCGGGCGGATCGCTCGCCCTGCGGCACCGGCAATTCCGCCAATCTCGCCACGCTTTATGCGCGCGGCAAGGTGAAGGTGGGCGACGAGTATAAATCCCGCTCGATCATCGGTTCGGAATTCGATGTCGGCCTTTCCTCCGTGACCGAAGTGGCCGGCCGTCCGGCCGTCATTCCCACCATTGCCGGGCGCGGCTTTACCTTCGGTCTGCATCAGGTCGGCCTCGATCCCTTCGACCCATTGGCCGATGGTTTCGCCATGACCGATGTCTGGGGTCCGGAAGCGGGCAACATCTGAAGCACGCTTTAAAAAAATGACATTTACGGCTGCCTGATCGTGTCGGGCGGCTGTTTTCCCGCGACAAAAGATGCTAAGCGGGCGCAATTCCATCATGCTCCGAGGTATCCCGATGAAGTCGCTCACCCTGCGCCGCCCTGATGACTGGCACCTGCATCTTCGTGATGGCGCCATGCTGGAAGGGGTGATCGGGGATACGAGCCGCCATTTCGCACGCGCCATCATCATGCCGAACCTGGTGCCACCCGTTGTCACCACGGCCGATGCCCGCGCCTATCGCGAGCGCATCGTCAAGGCGATCCCGGCGGGCGATCGCTTCGAGCCGCTGATGACCCTCTATCTGACAGAGGATACCGACGCCGACGACGTGGAAGAGGGCAAGAAAAGCGGCCTCATCACCGCCGTTAAGCTTTATCCCGCGGGTGCGACGACCAATTCTCACGGCGGTGTCCGCGATTTTAACAAGGCCATGCCGGTTCTGGAGCGCATGGCGAAGATCGGCCTGCCACTCTGCGTGCACGGTGAGGTGACGACACCGGAAGTCGATATTTTCGACCGCGAGAAGGTTTTCATCGATACGGTTCTGGAGCCGCTGCGCCAGCGCCTGCCGGAGCTCAAGGTGACGATGGAGCACATCACCACCCTAGATGGCGTCGACTATATCAAGTCTTCCAAGGCCAATCTCGCCGGCTCCATCACCACCCATCATCTTATCATCAACCGCAACGCCATTCTGGTCGGCGGCATCAAGCCACATTATTACTGCCTGCCCGTCGCCAAGCGCGAGGAGCACAGGCTGGCGCTGCGGGCTGCCGCGACATCGGGTGACGCTCGCTTCTTCCTCGGTACGGATTCCGCCCCGCATGTGGATCCGCTGAAGGAATGCGCCTGCGGCTGCGCCGGCATCTACACGTCCATCAATACGATGAGCTGCCTTGCCCACGTCTTTGAGGACGAAAACGCCCTCGACAAGCTGGAGGCCTTCGCCTCGCTGAATGGTCCCGCCTGGTATGGGCTCACGCCGAATGAGGAGACGATCACGCTGGTCAAGCGTGACGAGCCAGTGTCATTCCCGGCCAAGATCGAAACGGGCGCCGGGCCGGTGACCGTATTCGACCCGATGTTCCCGCTTCACTGGGACGTGAACTGATTTTATGACCGCCGGCACTGCCGGCGGTTTTGTTATGGTCTGCCGGCACCTCGGCGGGCGACGACATGCCGAACAATGATGCATGCTTTCCGAGCGCCCAACCGGGCTTTCGGAGCGAGAAACCAGGGCCTAAAAGGAGAACGCCTATGAACCATTTCACATTCACCGACCGCACCGTCGTCGCGGAACTGGTTGCGAAGATGTTGTGGGAAATCAAGGCGGTCCATTTTAATTCAGAAAGCCCCTATACCTTCGCGTCGGGCATGAAGAGCCCGGTGTACATCGACATGCGCAAGCTCATCTCCTTCCCGCGCATCCGCTCGGCGGCGATGGATTTCGCCGCGGCGGCTGTCATGCGGGAGGCCGGTTTCGAGAAATTCGACTGTGTCGCCGGCGGTGAAACGGCGGGCATTCCCTTTGCCGCTTTCCTTGCCGAGCGCCTCGGCCTGCCGATGATCTATTGCCGCAAGAAGCCGAAAGGCCACGGCCGCAACGCCCAGATCGAAGGCCATATGCCGGAAGGCGCTCGCGTTCTGGTCATCGAGGATCTGACGACGGCCGGCGGCTCTATGTTTACCTTCATCGACGCCATCCGCGCGGCGGGCGGCATTGTGGATCACGGTATCGCGCTGTTTTATTACGGCATCTTCGAAGAGGCCAAAGCGCGCTTCGCCAACGGCAATGTCAAGCTGCATTACCTGACCACCTGGCGCGATGTTCTGGCGGTCGCCCGCACCGAAAAACTGTTCGACGAAAAGACCCTGTCGGAGGTCGAAGCCTTCCTTGATAACCCCTTGCCATGGTCGGCAAAGCACGGCGGCGTCAGCGAATTGCCGCAATCTTAATTTCGGATGCGGGCGGCCAGCTTGTGGCTGGCCTTCCGATCCATCTTCGTCTAAATCGATTTAAGTCCATTTGATTTGCTGTTTTGAGGAGGACCGTAATGATCCTGTGTTGTGGTGAAGCCCTGATCGACATGCTGCCCCGGCAGACGACGCTGGGAGAGGCGGGTTTTGCCCCCTATGCAGGCGGAGCGGTCTTCAACACGGCAATTGCGCTGGGGCGTCTCGGCGTTCCCTCCGCTTTCTTCACCGGTCTTTCCGATGACATGATGGGCGATATCCTGCGCGAGACCCTGCGCGCCAGCAAGGTGGATTTCAGCTATTGCGCCACTCTTTCGCGCCCCACCACCATCGCCTTCGTGAAGCTGGTGGATGGCCATGCGACCTATGCCTTCTATGACGAGAACACCGCTGGCCGGATGATCACCGAGGCCGAGCTTCCGGCACTGGGCGCCGATTGCGAAGCGCTGCATTTCGGCGCCATCAGCCTCATTCCGGAACCCTGCGGCAGCACCTATGAAGCGCTGATGACGCGCGAACACGAAAGCCGCGTCATCTCGCTCGATCCGAATATTCGTCCCGGCTTTATCAAGGACAAGCAGTCCCACATGGCCCGCATCCGCCGCATGGCGGCCATGTCGGATATCGTCAAATTCTCGGATGAGGACCTCGCCTGGTTCGGTCTGGAAGGCGATGAGGATACGCTTGCCCGCCATTGGCTGCACCATGGTGCGAAACTGGTCGTCGTTACCCGTGGCGCCAAGGGTGCCGTGGGCTACACCTCGGGTCTGAAGGTCGAAGTCGCCTCTGAACGCGTCGAGGTCGTGGACACCGTTGGCGCGGGTGACACATTTGACGCCGGCATTCTGGCTTCGCTGAAAATGCAGGGGCTTCTCACCAAGGCGCAGGTGGCGTCACTGACGGAAGAGCAGATCAGAAAGGCGCTTGCGCTCGGTGCAAAGGCGGCGGCAGTCACCGTTTCGCGGGCCGGGGCAAATCCACCCTTTGCGCATGAAATTGGTCTCTAACCGGCGTGGTTGAGCCATTTTGACAAGGTGGTTCAACACTCTACCCGGCGTTAAAGCCGTAAAAAGCCGCTTTCGCAGCATTATCGCGCTTGTCTCAGCGGTTTTTTCGCGAAACAAGCGTCGTATGAGTGTACCGAAGACCCACCCTTTTGATTTCGACCCGACCTATGGCATGCAGCGCGAGCAGTTGCTCGCCATCACGCCCCCTGAAGCGCCACCCGGTTTCGATGACTTTTGGGAGAAGCGCTACCGCCGCGCGCTCGCAACTGATCCGCGCCCGGTCCTGCGCCGGAGCAAGCTGAGCGATCGCCGTTGGCAGGTCCTCGATCTGACCTACACCTCCACCGACGGTTTCCGTATCGGTGGGTGGCTGCTGTTGCCGCGCGAAGGACAGGTCCGCCGCGGCCTGGTCGTGGGCCACGGTTATGGCGGGCGTGGCGAGCCGGATTTCGATGTGCCGGTGGAAGAGACGGCCGTGCTGTTTCCCTGTTTTCGGGGCATTTCGCTGAGTGCCTGTCCGCCGATTTCACCTGATCCGGCGCGTCACGTTCTCTATAACATCGAGCGGAAAGACGATTATATCATCGGAGGCTGTGTCGATGACCTCTGGATCGGGGTGTCGACGCTCGTCAGCCTCTATCCCTGGCTGGAAGGGCAGGTGGGCTATAGCGGCATCAGCTTCGGTGGCGGTATAGGCGCTCTGGCGATCCCTTATGATAAGCGCATCGACCGTGGCCATCTCGTCGTGCCGACCTTCGGCCACCGGCCGTTCTGGCTGACCCTGCCTACCGTCGGCAGCGCGGATGCGGTCCAGACCTATCAGAAGACCCATGCCGATGTGCTCGAAACCCTGCGCCTATTCGATGCCGCCTGCGCCGCAACTCGAATAAAGGTGCCGATGCTGGTGGCGCCCGCGCTCTTCGATCCGGCCGTGGCGCCTCCCTGCCAGTTCGCGGTGGCCAATGCTCTGCCAGAATCGAAATTTAATGAAATCTTCATCCTCGACGCCGGACATTTCGATTACCCTGACAGCGCATCGCAAGATGCGGTCCATAAGGACAAGGTCAGACGGTTTTTCAAGGTGTCATGAAACGCGAATATTTCCGCTGGTATAGTCACAGGCTCCATCGCGACATGGAGCTCCTGATATTCGGTCATGCCGGCGCGAAGGTGCTGATGTTCCCGACCCGCGACGGGCGCTTCTTCGAATATGAGGAATTGGGTATCGTTGACAGTCTTTCCGACAAGCTGGAGGCAGGCCACCTCCAGCTTTATTGTATAGAAGGTCTGGCAAGGGAAAGTTTCTACGCGGGCCATAACCATCCCGCCGACCGTGTGCGCCGTCATGCCGCACTTGAGGCCTATATTCTCAACGAAGTGCTGCCGCTGATGGCCGGGAAAAATCCTGATGGCAGCACCATTGTGCAGGGTTGCAGCCTCGGCGCCTTTCAGGCCGCCAGCCTCGTCTTCCGCCACCCGCATCTCTTCACCAAGCTCGTCGCCTTTTCCGGCCGCTATGACCTGACGATGAGGGTGGAATCCTTCGGCGATCTGTTCGACGGCTATTATGACGACGACGTCTATTTCCACATGCCGAGCCACTTTCTTCCCGGGCTAAACTGCCCGTGGCGGCTCGATCACCTGCGCCGCATCGACATGGTCTTCACCATCGGCGATGCCGATCCGTTTCTGGACAACAACCATCATCTGAGCCGCCTGCTTTCAGACAAGCAGGTGGGGCACCGGATGCATGTCTGGGAAGGCCGCGCCCATCGGGCGGGCGCGTGGCGCAAGATGGCAGCGCTTTATATTTGAAGACGCAACATTAAAAAGCCGGAGGTGTCTCCGGCTTTTTAGATTGCGGTCGTAACGACTCTCAGCTGGCAAGTCCTGCCAGCGCCTTCACCAGCCCCTGCGTCGAGCTGTCATGGCCGGCAGCACTTTCCTTGCCTTCGACCACTGGAAGCAGGCCGGTTGCCAGTTCCTTGCCAAGCTCCACGCCCCATTGGTCGAAGGAGTTGATGCGGAACAGTACGCCTTCAACGAAGACTCGGTGTTCATAGAGCGCGATGAGGCGGCCAAGCGCAAAAGGCGTCAGCTTGTCGTAAACGAAGGTGATGGAGGGGCGATTGCCGGTGAAGACACGGTGCGGCGCGATGAAATCGGCTTGGCTGTCTTCCATGCCCTTGGAGGTGAGCTGCGCCTTTGCCTCGGCAAGCGTGCGACCCTTCATCAGCGCTTCCGACTGCGCCAGGCAATTGGCGATGAGAAGCTGGTGCTGGTGGCGCAACGCCGGCTCGAAACCATTGGCGGCGATCATGAATTCCGCCGGGATAACGCTCGTGCCCTGATGGATCAGCTGGTAGAAGGCGTGCTGACCATTCGTGCCGGGCTCGCCCCAGACCACCGGGCCGGACTGGCCTGCAACTGGTGTGCCGTCGATGGTAACGCCCTTGCCATTGGATTCCATGTCCAGCTGCTGGAGATAGGCCGGGAAGCGGGATAGGCGCTGGTCATAGGGCAGGATCGCGCGGGTCGGATAGTCCAGCACGTTACGGTTATAAAAGCCGATGAGACCGAGCAGCATCGGCAGGTTTTCGCGGATCGGCGCCTCTCGGAAGTGGCGATCCATGGCGTGGGCGCCATCCAGGAACTTGCCGAAATTGTCCGGCCCGATGGCGATCATCAGCGGCAGGCCGATTGCCGACCAGATCGAATAACGTCCGCCCACCCAGTCCCAGAAACCGAAGATGCGGTCGCTTTCGATACCGAAGGCGGCAACCTTGTCCAGCGCGGTGGAGACGGCGGCGAAGTGATGCTTGACGGCACCCTCACCCAGCTTTTCGGCGATGAAACGGCGCGCGGTGGCAGCATTCGTCATCGTTTCGATGGTGGTGAAGGTCTTCGACGCCACGATGAAGAGCGAGGTCTCCGGGTCGATGAGCTTCAGCGTATCGGCAATATGCGCTCCATCGATATTCGAGACGAAATGCGCCCGCGGGCCGTCATGGAAAGGCGCCAGCGCAAGCGTCGCCATGACCGGGCCGAGATCGGAACCGCCAATGCCGATATTGATGACGTCTGTGATTTTTTTGCCCGTCGCGCCTTTGAGTGAACCGGAACGGATCGCGTCGGCAAACTTGCCCATGGCCGCCAGCACGGCGTTCACATCGGGCATCACGTCCTTGCCGTCAACGAAAACGGGCGTGTTGGAGCGATTGCGTAGCGCCGTATGCAACACGGCGCGGTCTTCGGTGAAGTTGATGGCCTTGCCGGAGAACATCTCCTCGCGTTTGGCCTCGACACCGCCCTCACGGGCAAGCTGCTCGAGAAGCGCGACGATCTCCTCGTTAACGGCGCACTTGGAGTAGTCCATCAACAGGTCATCGAATCTAACGCTGAAACGGCTGAATCTCTTGTCGTCGGCCGCAAAAGCGGCGCGCAGATCGGTTGCGGCTGTGCTGCTTGCCGTTGCTTTCAATTTTTCGATGGTGGCCTGCATCTTATGCTCCTCGGCTTCCGTGGAAGGATGAGGAAACTATTCTTTTTCAAGCGGCCAAATCAAGGCGACTTCGACAAAGAAAGGCGCCTGCACAAAAGAAAGGAGCCGGCTTCCCGGCTCCGTAGGCTTAATTCAGATTGCGCAATTCGCGCCGCAAAATCTTGCCGACATTCGATTTCGGCAGCTCGGTGCGGAACTCGATGATTTTCGGCCGTTTGTAATTCGTCAGGTTCTTGGCGCAGTATGCCTTGAGTTCCGCTTCCGTCAGCGATTGGTCCTTCTTGACGACGAAGAGCTTGACGGTTTCACCGGAATGCTCATCCGGAACGCCGATCGCGGCGCATTCAAGCACACCCGGATGGCCAGCGGCCACTTCTTCCACCTCATTCGGATAGACGTTGAAGCCCGAGACCAGGATCATGTCCTTCTTGCGATCAACGATCTTGGTGTAACCGCGCTCGTCCATGAACCCCATGTCGCCGGAGCGGAAGAAGCCATCTGGCGTCATCGCTTTTGCGGTTTCGTCCGCGCGCTGCCAATAGCCAGCCATGACCTGCGGTCCGCGGATGCAAATCTCGCCAACGTCGCCCGCTGGCAGGCTATTGCCATCCTCGTCGCGAATATCGATCTCGGTGGAGGAGATAGGCAAGCCGATTGTGCCGCTGAACTCCGTTGTATCCAGCCGGTTGACGGTGGCAACGGGTGAGGTTTCCGAGAGCCCGTAACCCTCGGCGATCGGGCAGCCCACAACGGAAAGCCAGCGTTCGGCAACCGGTCTTTGCACTGCCATTCCGCCACCGAGAACCAGAATCAGTGACGACAGGTCCAGCTTGCGGAAATCCTCATTGTTCATGAGCGCGTTGAAAAGCGTGTTGATGCCCGGGAAGATATGCGGTTGATAATGCGACAATTCTTTCACGAAGCCGGGAATATCGCGCGGATTGGCGATCAGCAGATTATGGCCGCCAAGCGCAATGCCCATCAGCGAATTCACCGTCAGCGCAAAGATGTGGCAGAGCGGCAGCGCGCAGATGAAATTGAGAACTTCGGGACGATCCTTGCGGCCGTTGAAGGCGGCGTCCAGCCAGAGGCTAATCTGCGCCTTGTTGGCAAGAAGATTGGCGTGGGTTAGGACTGCGCCTTTGGATACACCCGTTGTGCCGCCGGTATATTGCAGAAAGGCGATGTCCTGCGCTGTCAGACCGACCGGCTTCAGCGAATGTCCCTGGCCATCCTTCAGCATGTCCTTGAAGGTCACGCAGCCGGGAATGGCATAGGCGGGAACCAGTTTTTTCACCTTGCGGACTACGAGATTGACGATGTGGCCCTTGAAGCCAAGCAGATCGCCCATCGCTGCAACGACCACATGCCTTACTGCGGTCTTCGGCACGGCCTGTTGTGCCACATGGGCAAAATTCTCAAGCACGAAGAGGGCCTTCGCGCCTGAATCCTTCAGCTGGTGCTCCAGCTCGCGGGGCGTATAGAGCGGATTGACGTTCACAACGATCATGCCCGCCCGCAGGACGCCATAGACCGCAACGGGGTTCTGCAGGATGTTTGGCATCATCACCGCAACGCGGTCGCCTTTTTCCAGACCACGCGATTGCAGCCAGGCCGCCACGGCGCGGGTCTGTGTCTCCAGCTCACGGTAGGTCAGTGATTTGCCCATGCTGCTGAAGGCTTTGCGATCAGCGAACTGGGCGCAGCTCTTTTCAAGAAGCTGGACGAGGGAAGCGTTCGGCGATGCGGGAATTTCGGCAGGCACGCCGGGCGGATAAGACGCGAGCCAGCGCTTTTCGATGCCGGCATTTACCGTCTGTCCCAGGGACAATTCACTCATGCTGCTCCTCCCAGAGTCTGTGTCTCGCGGGCATTCCCGAGAATGCATTGTTTCGCGTTTCCGCCGCCTTTACTCACGAGGCGCCGCAACAACCGGTTTTAAGCGGGATCGCGGACGCTTCATGTCGCGCCACCGGATAGACCGCTCCTCTCGCTCTCCGGCAGCAAATGATAGACTCCTAATATCTTGACGTCCATCACATCACGAAACCTATTTAACTCTAACGTAAACGTCAATATTGCTGCCGCACATCTCCCCAACTCGTGAAGCGGGCTGATCATCAGCACTCTTTGACTTTAATCCTGATTTGAGCGATCAACAAAAAACGCAGAGCAGGGCAGGATTGGAAATGGCAGGCAGCGCAGCGCTCGAACTGAAATCGGTGGGCAAAAGATTTGGCGATACGGAGGTATTGTCCGATATTGATTTCTCCGTCGAAAGTGGTGAGATCATTTGCCTTGTGGGCCGCTCCGGTTGCGGAAAATCGACCCTGCTGCGTATCGTGGCGGGTGTTGAGACGCCCGATCAGGGCAGTGTATCGCTGAACGGCGCTGTCGTTGCTGGCCCCGGCGTTTTCGTTGAGCCGGAAAAGCGCAATATCGGTTTTGTATTTCAGGATTACGCGCTGTTCCCGCACCTTACCGTCGAGCAGAACGTCATGTTCGGTCTGCGGTCTCTGCCCAAGGCCGAGGCACGGGCGCGCACGGTCGAAATGATCGAGCATGTCCATCTCCAGGATTTGGCGAAACGGTATCCGCATACGCTCTCCGGTGGGGAGCAGCAGCGTGTGGCGCTCGCCCGCGCGCTCGCCCCGCGGCCCGGCCTGTTGTTGATGGACGAGCCCTTTTCCAATCTCGACAGGGGGTTGCGCGACAGTGTCCGCGAGGAAACGCTGGGCCTTCTGCGGAAACTGGGAACGACCGCAATCATGGTCACCCACGATCCGGAGGAGGCGCTTTCGGCCGGTGATCGCGTCGTGCTGATGCAGCGCGGTCGTGTTGTCCAGAGCGGCACCGGTTATGAAATCCATGACAATCCTAGAACCCGCTACGCAGCGGATTTCTTCTGCGCCTTCAACAAGATTGAGGGGCGGGTGAGACAAGGCCGTGTTGAGACGCCACTCGGGCTGCTGGGTGATGCCTCCAATCTGCCTGACGGTCTTGCTGCGATTGCCTATGTGCGCCCGAACGCGATTTCGATCATCGAAGACGAGACGGGTAAAGACGGGATCGCCGGCGAAATATCGAGCCGTGTCTTCCTCGGCGAGATCGAGCAACTGGGCATTGCCGTTCCGGGCCTGTCATCTGCCCTTCGTATGAGGACGATGCAGCGGACGTCGCCCAAGACGAAAGCCGTCCGCGTGGGCATCGATCCCAAGGGCGTGCTGATTTTTACTTAAAGTTGAATAAGCCCTTTCGCATGTTTATCGGGGCTCGATTTTCAACTCTTGGTGATGAAATCAGCCTCGGATTTGATGAAATAAAACTTGATTTAATGCATCATGTATGATGTCTGCTGCTTCCATTGCCGCTATCGGAGAGGGACACGAAACATGACGACATTGACGAAAATTGCGCTGCTCGCCAGCACGGTTGCCTTTGCGGCCGGAGCGGTGAATGCTGCCGAACTCAATATCTACACGACCCGCGAACCGGGCCTGATCCAGCCGCTGCTCGAATCCTTCACCGCATCCAGCGGCGTCAAGGTCAACACTGTGTTCCTCAAGGACGGTCTTGCCGAGCGCGTTCTGAGCGAGGGCGCAAGCTCCCCTGCCGACGTTCTGATGACCGTCGACGCAGGAAACCTGGTTGATCTCGCGGAAAAGGGCGTTACGCAGGCGGTCGAATCCGAAACGCTGACGAAGGCCGTTCCCGCCGAACTGCGCGACGCCAAGGGTCATTGGTTTGCGCTCTCCATGCGTGCCCGCGTTCTCTATGCGGCCAAGGACCTCGATCTTTCTTCCTTCAACTACGAAGACCTTGCCGATGCGAAATGGAAGGGTAAGGTCTGCATTCGTGCTGGTCAGCACCCCTATAACACGGCGCTCTTTGCCGATTATATCGCCCATTACGGCGCTGCTGACACCGAAAAATGGCTTGCCGGCGTCAAGGACAACCTTGCCCGCAAGGCAGGCGGCGGTGACCGCGATGTTGCCAAGGACATCCTCGGGGGCATTTGCGACATCGGCATTGCCAATTCCTATTATGTTGGCCTGATGCGTTCTGGTAAGGGCGGCGAAGAGCAGGTGAAGTGGGGCGAGGCGATCAAGGTTGTCCTGCCGACGTTCAAGAATGGCGGCACGCAGGTAAATATCTCCGGTGCCGCGGTAGCGAAAAACGCACCGAACAAGGCGGAAGCCGTCAAGCTTCTCGAGTATCTCGTATCCGACGAAGCCCAGAAGATCTACGCCGAGGCCAACTTCGAATATCCGGTCCGGCAGGGTGCGGCTCTCAATGAGATCGTCGCTTCCTTCGGCACGCTGAAAATCGACAACAAGCCGCTGACCGAAATCGTCTCGCACCGCAAGCAGGCGAGCGAGCTGGTCGACAAGGTCGGCTTCGACAAGTAAGCAAGCCAACGATAACACGGTGGAAGGCGCTCGCAGCCGCGGGCGCCTTCCCGCGCATTTTACAAGAGCAGATGAACCCAGACGCCACCCAGCCCTCGTTGTCTCCCGCCAGAGCCACGCCATCATCGTCCGTGTGGTGGCTGTGCATCTCCGTGCTGGCGGTTTGTGGCGCCATGGTGCCGGTCCTGGCGCTGGTCTCGCAGGCCTTGCAGGGGTCGGAAGGTCTCTGGACGCATCTCGGCTCCACCGTTCTTGCGACGGCTCTGCCGGAGACCGCAATCCTTCTTGCCGGTGTCGGGCTGCTGGCAGGCATCATTGGCACCTGTGCCGCCTGGCTGGTCACTGCCTACGATTTCCCCGGCCGCAGGGTGCTGGAATGGGCGCTGCTTCTGCCGCTCGCCATGCCGACCTATATCGTCGCTTACGCCTATCTGGATATTCTCCATCCCATCGGGCCGGTTCAGGGCGCAGTCCGCTGGCTGCTGGGTTACTCCAGCCCGCGCGAGTTTCGCCTGCCGGATATCAGGTCCATGACGGGCTGCATCCTCCTCTTGGGCTTCGTCCTGTTTCCCTATGTCTATATTCCCGTCCGGGCGATGTTCCTGACGCAGGCGGGCAATCTGATGGAAGCGGCGCGCACACTCGGCGTTTCCAGACGCGCGGCTTTCTTCAAAGTCGCGGTGCCGCTGGCCCGCCCGGCCATTGCGGTCGGTGTCAGTCTGGCGCTGATGGAAGCGCTGAATGATATCGGCGCGTCGGAATTCCTCGGCGTTCGCACGCTCACCGTTTCCGTTTATACCACCTGGGTCACGAAATCAGACCTGCCAGGCGCGGCCCAGATCGCGCTTTCCATGCTCTTTATCGTCGTTGCCCTCGTTGCGCTGGAACGCTGGGCGCGGCGAAAGCAGCGTTATTCGGTTTCCGTCCAGAAGAGCAGGGCGCTCGGGCCATTGCGGCTGTCAGGTTGGAAGAGCTGGATCGCTTTCACACTCGGCAGCATGCCTGTTGTGGTCGGTTTTGCAGGTCCGGCGAGTTATCTCATCATCGAGGCGTGGAAGCGGTTCCGTTTCAGCGGACTGTCTGCCCGTTTTGCCGAAGAGGCTCTGAACACGATCCTCTTTGCCGGGCTGGCGACCGCGATCACCCTTGTCCTCGGGCTTGCGGTTGCCTACGCCATGCGGCTTGCGCCGGGTCGGGTGTCACTCTGGTCGTTTCGGCTGTCGACGGTCGGGTATGCGGCTCCCGGCACCGTCATCGCCATCGGCGTCCTCATCGCACTTGGCGGTTTTGATCGGTTCGTCGATCAGACCATGCGTCAATGGTTGGGCATATCTACAGGCCTCATCTTCATCGGCAGCGGTGCCGCGTTGATCTATGCATACACCGCACGGTTCCTGACCATCGCGGCCGGCAGCGTCGATGCCGGTCTCAGCCGCATTCCGCAATCCTTCGATCATGCTGCGCGAACGCTGGGTCGATCGGCAACGCAGACGTTCCGCCAGATCCATCTGCCGCTGTCCAAGGCATCGCTGGCTGCGGCCGCACTGCTGATCTTCGTGGATTGCGTCAAGGAGCTTCCCGCAACGCTTCTCCTGCGTCCGCTCAATTTCGAAACCTTCGCGACCCATCTTTATGGCGAAGCAGCGCGCGGGACCTATGAGGAAGCGTCCATCGCAGCGCTGGCGATTGTCGTCATCGGCGTTCTTCCGGTGGTGCTGCTGGCGAGGATCGGCCGTCGTCAGGGCTGACAGCGCCGTCTCTCATGTCACTGGAAGCGGGGAAACCGCGTGAGAAGCCAATAAGCTTCAAATCGTCCCGGAAAACGACAAGCGCGTTGCCTTAATCTTGATGTAAGCACTCATCTTAATTGAGGTGTTGCGGCTGGTCGAATATGGTCACCGGCCGCTATCTGTTTCGGGGCGTATGTTGAAAAATCTGCATGAGATGTTCTTGAACCGTCTGGCGCTGGGAACGGCTGTTTTTGTTTTGCTTGGGCCGGCGATGGGCCAAGCGCAGGAAACGACCGTATTGCAGCAAATTACCGTTGACGGGCAGGGCGTGGAGAACGCCACGGGCCCGGTCCGGGGTTATGTCGCAAAGAAGAGCGCGACAGGATCGAAAACTGAAACGGAAACAAGAGACATCCCACAGTCCGTTTCGGTTGTCGGCCGCCAGGAAATGGATGACCGCGGTGCCGTAACAAAGATCGATGAGGTGCTGCGCTATACGCCCGGCGTGACCACCGAACCCTTTGGCTCCGACCCGGACACGGACTGGTTCTACATCCGCGGGTTTCAGGCGACGCAAACGGGCGTGTTTCTCGATGGGTTAAACCTGTTCAGCTACGGGTTCGGTGGCTTCCAGATGGACGCTTATGGTCTCGAGCGTGTCGAAATCCTGAAAGGTCCGGCATCGGTGCTTTATGGCGGCGCCAATCCGGGCGGCATCTTGCAGATGGTTCGCAAGCGCCCGCAGGACCAGCCGATTCGTGAAACCGAGATCGGCATCAACAATTTCGGCAACGCCTTCTTCGGTTTCGATCTCGGCGACAAGGTCGATGAGCAGGGCGTTTGGAAATATAGAGTCACGGGCAAAGTCTCCGGCGGCGACAATTATACCGATTATTCCGAGGATCTGCGCGGTTTCATCATGCCCCAGATCACCTTCGAACCGGATGCGCAGACCAGCGCGACACTGTACGGCTATTTCTCCGCGCTTGATCAGGTCCATGTCGGCAACGGCTTCCTGCCCTATGTCGGTACGGTCGTGGACGCGCCTTTCGGCAAGCTCAACCGCAAGGCATTCTATGGAGAGCCGGATATCGACAATGGCCGGGTCTACCAGTCGATGGTCGGCTACGAGGTCAGCCACGAATTCGACAATGGCTGGAAGGTCAGCCAGAACGCGCGCTACGGCCATCTCTACAAGCACGAGAAAGGTCCGTATACCGGCGGCTGGGCCAACGCGGATGCCAGCGGCCAGCCAATCCTCGACCCCGTGACCAACGACTACATGCTGACCCGTTTCGGTTATGACGGCGTGTCGAAGGTTGATAGCGTCGGCGTCGACAACCGCGTCGAAGGTCAGTTCGATACCGGTGCTGTCAACCATTCGCTGCTCTTTGGCCTGGATTACAGATATTACCGCCTGGATCAGGTGCAGGCTTGCTGCGGATCGAACGCCATCGGCGCTCTCAGGCCCTCTTACGGCTCGACGCAGGGAACGAATTTCGTCTATGCCGACAACATCGTGACCCAGCAGCAGGTCGGCATCTATGCGCAGGATCAGCTGCGTTTTGGCAACGGCTGGCTGCTGACCTTGAACGGCCGCTACGACTATGTGGACACGGAGCTCGACAACAGACTGCCGGCAGGCCTCTCGCGTCGCTCCAATGACGACGCGCTGAGTGGCCGCGCCGGTCTGGCTTACGAATTCGACAATGGCCTGACGCCCTATGTTTCGCTCGCCACCTTCTTCAATCCGCTGATCGATACACTCGCAGATGGCAGCTCTGCGGTTCCGGAGGAGGGACATCAGTTCGAGGCGGGCATCAAATACGAGCCGACCTTCTTCGACGGCAGCATCACGGCCTCCGTGTTCAAGCTGGTCAAAGACAACGCCATCGTCTCCTACACGTCCGGCGGCATCACGACGAGCGGCCAGTTCGGACAGGTGGAATCGAACGGCTTCGAGCTGGAAGCGAAAGCCAATCTCACCGAGAACTGGAAGGCGCTCGCCTCCTATTCCTACACCGATCTCGACATCACCCGCGACGCCAATCCTGATCTCATCGGCAAATCGCCGTGGATCGTGCCGTCCCACGCCGCATCGCTCTGGCTCGATTACGCCTTTACCGATGATACGTTCGAAGGCCTCAGCATCGGCGGAGGTCTGCGTTACCAGGGTAAATCCTGGGCAGATGCAGCCAATACGCTGCGTGTGCCGGATGCCGCCGTCTTCGATGCGGCAATCCGCTACGAAAAGAACGACTGGACCGCATCCGTCAACGTCGCCAATGTCTTCGACAAGGAATACGTGAAAAGCTGCGCCGGCGTTTCGGTCTGCGGTTGGGGCGATAGCCGCACCATCACCTTCAAGCTCTCCAAGAAGTGGTGAGACCGAGACCGTTGCCCGCCATTGCGTGATTTGCGGTTTGCCACTATAAACATGAAATTAATAATCATGTTTATAGTGGCGCCGTGGCGCTTTGCTGGATTGAGAAGCCATGGCCTTCCGTGTGCGGATGGAAAACGAGATCGAGGGTTTCGCCGTCATCGGCGGCCCACGCTCGCGTGTCTGGAACGGCATCGTCGCCGACCTCTGGGATGTGCGTTGCGCCCCGAAGGCAGGCGGCCATTACGTTGGCAAGGACCCGCGGTTTGTTTTCCTCCTCGATATGGACGGGAAGGATGACGGCCGGTTCATGATGAACCGGCATCGCCGTGACATGCATGTGGCGTCCAGGGCAAATCGCATATCTTTCGTCCCCGCCGATCTGGATGTTGAGGCCGAACTCAGCAATGTCTCCTTTGTGCGTCATCTCGATCTGCATTTCGACGCGGGACTGCTAGGCGCGCGCCTGGTGCAGGGGTTCGATCCGCACGGGCTGCTGGACCCGCATCTGATGTTCGAGGACGAGAAGCTTCTGGCGCTCGCCCGGTTGATTGCCGCGGAATGTGACAATCCTGATCCCCTTCACGATCTCTATGGGGAAAGTCTCGTGCTTGCGCTGCTCACGGATTACCTGAAGGTCAGGCGGGAGCCGGTGAGGAAACGCAGCAAGCTTGCCGCCTGGCAATTGCGCGCCGCGACAGATTATATTCGCGAGAATTGCTTGCGGTCGATCCGGTTGGAGGAACTGGCGCAGCTCACCAATCTTTCGCAATCCCATTTCAGCCATGCGTTCAAGGCCTCTACCGGCGTTCCACCGCATCAGTGGCAGATGCAGGCGCGCATGGATCGCGTGAAGGAACTGATGGCGAGACCCGACATGCCGCTCACCGATATCGCCATTGCAGCCGGCTTTTCCGACCAGGCGCATTTTTCGCGGGTCTTTCGCAAGATGGTCGGCGTTTCACCGTCGGTCTGGCAGAAGCTGCGCCACTAGCCGAACGTCGTAACCGATGCCCTTCGAATCCCAGCCGGCGCCCGTGACTTCCACCGGGAACGATTTTGGCGTGGAGGCATTTACATGACGTGACACCAACGAAGAAATTCATGGAGGAAACTATCATGTTGCATCAGGAACCCCGTGGCGGTCAGGACCCCTACGTCAAGGACACGCCGAGCCTCATCGCCAGCGACAAGGTAGAGGGCACCCGCGTCTACGGCGCTGACGGCAAACACATCGGTTCGATCCAGCGGATCATCCTCGAAAAACGTGGTGGCCGTGTTGCCTACGCCGTGCTGAGCTTCGGCGGCTTCCTTGGGATTGGCGACGACTATTACCCGCTGCCGTGGGAAAAGCTCCACTATGACGAGGAATTGGACGGCTATCGGATCGACCTCACCAAGGAGCAGATCGAAAACGCGCCGCACTTTACCAATCTTGATGATGATGACCTGCTTTATGCCAAGGATCGCAAGGTCTATGACTATTACGGCGTTGCGCCCTACTGGATGTAAGGTCGCCGTAAACCGCTTCCGCCCAGCAGGTCGTTGGAAGACCACAAGAGAACGGCTCCCTTTGGGAGCCGTTTTCTTAATGCCTCAGTGAGGGGTTTTCTGCATCTCCGAAACCGCATCAGTGAAACATTTGCGGGCTTCTTCCGGCGATTTTCGTCCATCGACGGCGGCGCGGCAGGCGCTTCTTGCCCTTACGAAGCTCAATCCGCCAGTCTTTGGCCAGCCTTCGGTTAGGAGCCTCAATGCTTCAAAGGGGCCAGCGATCATGCTTTTGCCGTTGGCCTCAAGATTGACCTCGACGGGTTCTGTCCATCTCTCGTTCTTCATCGTGCACCTCCCAGAGCAACGCGATCCCGAAATACACGCGACAGCAGAGTAACCAATGACTGAAGTCGCGTGTTACCTGAACTCAGGATATGCGCAAGTGATCGAATTGACAACGGGGATCAGCGGAAGCCAAAGAACGACAGAATGGCGAGGACGATGACGACGAGGCCGACGATGTAGATGATCTGGTTCATGATTGTCTCCTTGGCTGGTTCATCACCATAACGTGAGGACGCCGGCGAGGTTCCAGCGGCAAGCAAGAATTTAATCACGTACTAAAATGTTGTGGGCGTCCGATCCACTTGCGCGCTTATCGGCGCAGGATCACCCAGATTGCGTGGATAATTCCCGGAACATAGCCACAAAGCGTCAGCAGAATGTTCAGCCAGAAATGCAGGCCTAGACCGACCTGTAGAAAGACGCCGACAGGCGGCAAGAGAATAGCGATGAGGATACGGATAACGTCCACGATAATTGTTCCAGTTGACCAAACTGAATAATCAACGTCGACGGCGTGCGGTTTGTTTCAATGCTATACACAAGGAAAGCCGATAGCCGGAAGAAAGTTATCTCTCATGACCCCCTCGAAGAGGTATGATGCTCCCGCCTTAACAGCCGGACGCCACGACGATTGCGGGAGCCTTCGTTCAGTGCCGGTTCAGGCGCCCATCATCACTTTGTCCGAGGAACTGGGGACGTAGACAAACGTTGAACCGGGTCATTGGAGACTGGATCATGAAGCTTTTAACCGCAGCAATCTGCCTTCTATCCGTTGGCATCCTGAGTGGGTGCGTTGAGGATGGCGGCTATCGCACGGGTGGATACTACTCGTCAGGCGTCTATTATCGATCTTACGATCGCGACAGATATTACCGCGATTACGATCGGCGAAACTGGCGACACCATAGGGAGTGGCGGCATCGAGACCACTGGCGCGGCGATTATCGTCACGGCCCGCGCTATCGATCAGGCACCCAGGTTTATGGCGTGATCGTTCGTTGACGACTAGCGTCTACATGGTCGGCCGGTAAGTCCGGCCATGTACCTGGTACGACTCTGCCAATAGCCCATGGATCGTTGACCGGGCGCCAATACCTGAACACTAGATAGAAAATAAGGAAATGGTGCCGCTTACGTGAGGCATTTCCTGAAATCTAAGGCGTTGAATATTAACGTCTTTTACAGGCAGGTAGTGAGACACGATGTCTCACTTCTAAGCGCCAGTTTTCTACTCCGACCACGGACGCATGGCAAGGAGGCAAATTGCCAATTTGCTTTATTCGCTACTGTTGTGATGTACGAGACGGTGGCGCAGGAGGGAGCGCCCACCATCGCTTAAAAGCCTTAGAAACCGGGCTTTCAGGGATGGCTAGGGGGACACAATGTCCCCCTTTTGTGGTCATGTTAGCTGCGCGTTATAACACGGATATCTGTCCGTGGGACCATGGGCTGCAAGCGGTTGCGTGAAGCTGTCACTACCTGATCGTACAAATCGACTGCCTTGTTTTTTAAAGTCAGTATCAACGCGAATTTGATAAGTGGACGGCGACCACCGTTATGCCCGTGTAGCCTCGTGATATGGCTGACATCAAATGCCGGGTCGTTGAGTGATGTTGCCCTTTTGGTTTTGGTTCTGGTTATGGTTGTTTCCCATTTCTGCGCATCATCTCTGCGCATGAATTCTGGGGTATAAAAGTCATCTGCCTGAAAGAACCTGTCCGTAGGAGGGAGCTTTGGTGTGATAAGTTTGCCATCCTTAAAGTACGGCTTACCCAATTTGTGTGTGTCCGGGCGGAACTGGATTTCGAGACCGCCACGCGTGTAGTTGATTGAATCCTCTGGATCGACCTCACAGAAGAAGCAGAAGGTTGCCTTGATATCGACGTTACCGCTGAGTCCAGCTGGTACGGGCAAGAATAGTCGCACAGCGCCACTAGTTGGCATTTGACGCTGATATACAATGTGTGCCTCACCGTCAGCACAGGTCACTAGATCAGATATCTCATGCGAGACCCTTCCCCAGCCGACTTCTGTACGATCGTTGCTTCCTGCATTGGCGTGGTGGATAAGCAGCCCTTTAACCGTGGGTGCCCATAGTGGGTCGTTAAATTGCGCTCGGATTGCAACGCCACTTCGCATAGCTAAGGGTGCAGCGAAGCTAGTCCCTTGTGTACCAGTTCCTTGTGCGGCAGCGCCCAATACCAAGAATGGAGTGGTAGGTGTTCCACCGAAGCTAACTATGTCGGGTTTGACATAGCCGGGACTACGACCAGGACCGCAAGCACTATAAGGAGCGCGCTGCCAAGTAGCGCCCGAGTTATTTGCAGCGCCCACGGCAATCATGTTCACACCATCAGATGGCGGCTGAATACGATGAAGGCCTAAATCCTTGTCGCTTTCTCCGTTGTTCCCGCATGCCACGGTAGCGACGGTTTCGCCGTCGGCAAGCAGCGTGTCGAGGGTTGATGTCCATGCGTTGACGTCATCATCCTCAATGGCACAGTCTGGACCAAGGCTGATGTTCACGAAATCGTACGGCCTGCTGTCCAAGACGGTCTCTATGCGTTCGAGCACAGAATAAAGTTCAAAGTCATCGTTTGTCGTATCGTCGCCTAATACGCGCCAATGATCCACATTTGCGGGCGGTACAGCCTGCGTGCGGCTTGGGTCCAGTGATCCGAACAGGAATGCGGAAGTGACCATAAGGCCGTGCGCTTGGGCAGACGGAATTGCGTTGCCTACGCCGGGTGCCTTCTTACGGCTAACCCATGGGTCAAGGCCATGGTTGCTCGGCAAGCCGCCATCAAAAATTGCAACTTTAATCTCCTGCGCCGTTGCAGGATCAGTTGGGAGGTCAACTGCAAAACCTGGAACCAGACTACGGACTACGGGATCAAGCGGCACAATTCTAGGCATGCTCCGCAGTGCACGAAGAAAAGAAAACTGAAGAAGCCTAGGTACTAACTGCTTTGGTGCGTACATAGGCAGAAAGCACAGCCCACCATTCTGCCGTCCACGAGACAAATCTACATCGAGGCCTATGGATTTCGCGAAGCTTGCAAATCCCTCCAGTATGTAACCACCGTCGTCCGCATCAGCATGCAGAACAATCTCAAGTGGTATAGCCTTGTCAGACGGGGTATCAGGTAAGCGCTTGGCACGACTAGAGTCTGGCAGCGAAACCTTTTCAATTTCTCTGAATTCGCTTCGAACAGCCTGCTCTACTGGACGCCAATCAGGCAGCGCCTCAGCAAATTTCATCAGCCGTTCGCGACGACCCGCAAGATACAGCAGAGGAGCGGGTTGCGGCCTATCGTCATCGGCTACTTTCTCTGATGTGACTTTGTCCGGTGTGATATGTACCGCCCGGCTGCCTAAGTGCTTAAGCTTAAGCTCAGTTATTAGGTTTGCCGGATAATAGCTTTTAGCAAGATATGTAGGATGGAGCGTTATACCAACAACGGTCTCACCGTTCGGGCAAGCCAAGCTCGGTAAGCTTCTCAGCTCACTTTTCACATTTTCTAGCTGTGGTGATAGCCGCTCGACCGCCTCAGAAAAGGTGTACGGATGTGCTTTGTCTCCAAAGCCCCGAGGCGGACGTGCAACCTCGACGCTAAGCTTCTCGCCTCCGCCAATCAGGTATCTTGGAGTGGTGGCCATCAATCATCATCCTCCATATCACTAGAAATTTTTCGCGCATTACCTGTGCGGTATTTTCTCAACGTGTCTCTTGATATTCCTGTGGCTGCGCTGATACGGCGATCAGCGATATCGAGGCCTGCGAGAAGAGGTAAAAGCTTCTTACGATCAGACGCTGGTGCTAATTTCATGTCGCGTCCGATTGTCTCCAGCAAGGCTTCCTCGATCGGCACTTTCCCGATAACAGTTCTACGTCTAATCCATCTGGCTAGGCGGGTAATGTCGCTGCTTGATTTACCCTCCCACAGGTCGGCAAGCGTGTTCAGCAGTGGTTGTATAGCGTCGGCATCCCGGTCAAATGCGACGTTGATAACCTGAGTTCTTGTCTTGTTGTCCGGAAGCGGAAATACAACTACGTCATCAAAACGCCTCCAAACCGCCGGATCAAGTAATTCGGCATGGTTCGTGGCGGCCACGAGAAGGCTACGAGGCGGCCACTCATCAATTTCCTGTAGAAGTACAGTTACAAGGCGCTTTAACTCGCCGACATCCCCGTCGTCGTCACGTTTTTTGGCTATCGCATCAAGTTCATCTAGCAGAAGTACGCAGTCTATGCTTTTGGCATAGTCCAGAACTAGCCGAATGTTTGCTCCGGTCTTCCCTAAAAAACTACTCATGACGGTTGCCAAGTCCAGCGTCAGCAAGGGCCTTCTCAACCGCTTGGCTATCCACCTTGCAGACATTGTTTTGCCAACGCCAGGAGGGCCAGAAAATAAGACTGTCCTGGTTGGGGGTAGTCCAGCCTTCTCCAGCGACGAAAGATTTTGGCGTTCTGCTATTATCTGCTCAAGCTGCTCGGCTATGTCCGTGTCGAGAATAGGGTCAACTTCCAGAGATACGGGAAACTCCTGCCGCAGCAAAGCCAGACGCGAATCGGAATCAACTGGAACGAAGCCAGCTCCCGCCTCTCGCATTGCATTTGGCGTGGGGGGCTGATTTGAAAGCAAGTCCGTTAGGCTATCGGTAAGCGCCGTATCAGCCTTGCTGAGCTTTTTCGCGATGCGTCGAACATAAGCCTGCACATCGCCGGATTTCCCGGCCATCCCAAGTCTGGCCAAGTGGACTATAAACTCGCCCTTGATGTCTGATTCGTCAGTTTTTGTCATTTTATGCCTGTCTATCAATGGCTTTTCATCACTATACAGTGGACTAATTTTCATTTCAATATGGAAAACTAGTCCATTTCCATTAATGTGAAGGTGCGGGTTCCTGTGGGCGCTGATTGAAAGCGGGCCTTTGATGGCGTGATTGATGCGCTCTCAGACTGCGGCGATGCCTTGCGGGGATGTGATAACGGATGCGACAGCATGGTCCGTCGAGCAGCACACAGGAGGCGGATTTGGAAGAATGGGAAATCTATGCGGAAGGACTAAAGGCGATTGGCGTATGGTCCACCCAGCCGAAGTATGATGGTTTTTGGGGCTATGTGTATGACTGGCAGACCCTGATCTCAGGCGCGGTCGCGCTTCTAGCGGGTGCAGTTGTCTATGCGCAATTGGTCGTCCAACGAAAACAACTAGCCGAAGAGCGTCGGAAGCAACTGGAGTTATCGAAGCGTCAAGAGCGGGCGGCGCGTATCCGCATACCGCACGCGCTTGCCGAGCTGATGGAGTTCGTTGAGAACGGATTTATAGCATGGGGCGGAGGTACGCTGAATTCTGTCAAGCTTCCCTTGCGGCCTGTAGAGACGTTAATGTCGGTAGCGGAGGCTATTGACGATACCAGCTATCAAACGGTTCGCGAACTTGTGAGTGCGCTACAGGTATTTGAGAGTCGTCACCTTGAGAGGAAGCGGCGCTCGCACTTCCATCCGGGACAGGCGGCCGTCGATTTGGCAAAGTTGGAATTTCAGATAGATCGCCTGTTTCCATTCGGCAGGATGTCGAACGAGGAATCCGTACCATTCGTTAAGCCTGTCAAGGACGACGTAGCGGCGGTATTCAGCAAGCATGAAATGCGGCTTTCTGGTAAGGGCAAGGCCTCCAATATTGAGGAGCGGCTAGAGCAAGCTTTACGGTTGGTGCCTGCCAAGAATGAGTAGACCCGAAACCAGCTTGTGTCCGCATTTATGCAATGCTGGAAAACCAGAAATTTTTACGAGGGAGTATTTAAGTCCCTTCGAGCGGCTCTTTCCCCCATTGGGCGCTGCCGTTCGGGCGGCATCCAGTTCATCCCCGGCAAAACGTATGACCTCTCTTGTCAGTCTTCGCCATCACCGGAAGGACATAGGGCGGGGGTATGGGGTCTGTCCGCAAGGGCATAGGCTAGCGTACACCCAGAATTACTTACAAAAACGTATCCGTAAGGGTTGATTTAGTTCAACGGACATGCATTCTAACGGACATAACCTTAACGAGCAAGGATTAGTCCGTGTCCAAGACAGTGCTGTATGCCCGCGTATCGACTATCGACCAGACGCTTGACCACCAGAGAACGCAAGCCGAGCAAGCAGGCTTCGTCATTGACGAGGTATTTGCAGACCATGCCGTATCAGGCGTCAGCACCAGACTTCGGGACAGAGCGGAAGGTAAGCGGCTCTATGACAGGCTCCGTCGTGGCGATGTGCTAGTAGTCCGCTGGGTAGATAGGCTGGGGCGTAACTACGAGGATGTAACAGACGCCATCCGGCACTTCATGCGGGAGGGGGTCGTCATCAAAACCGTGATCAATAGCATGACGTTCGATGGGGCGACGGCAGACCCGATACAGCAGGCCGTCAGGGACGCGCTGATTGCGTTCATGGCCGCGACGGCGCAGGCGCAAGCCGAAGCGACGAAAGCCGCTCAGCGGGCCGGAATAGCAGCAAAGAAAGATGACCCGAAAAAGTACCGGGGGAAGAAGCCGAGTTACAGTCGGGAGGCATTTGAGCAGGTGGTGAACATGCTGGCAATCGGTAACGGTGCTTCCGAGATTACCAAGGCCACGGGCTTGTCTAGGCAGGCGGTACTCAGGATTAAGCACGATCCGGTCGCATCCGAAACTGCACTAGCGAAATGGGGCTTATGAGGCCGCAGTCTGGGCCGGGTGTCTTGATGGGGCAAAGGGTAGCGTTGCCTGCATCATCCGGCTGCACCTGCTGGACATTGCCATTAGCATAAATTGGAAATTATCATTTTAATACAATGATTTAATGTTCCGGACCCTTTTAGGAATACCTACTGCTGTATCAGTATAAGCAGATTACCGTATGGTAATATGAACAGTTACTGTACAGCTAATGTACTATCAATGTACCGGAGAGGTATGTCGGAAATGATAACCATAAATCCATCAAATAGTATATGATATATTTATGGTAAAATATACGACATATTATCACAACGGCAGTCAGAATTGTGTAATAATTATACAGATAATTTAAAATACAGGTTATACAACGTATCTACAATACGACTATGTGATGTTGTGGCGTATTGAGCAATACGAGCTTCCGGAAGAGAGCCATGCAATCCAGACTATAAACAGATTAAAACATAGTTATGGCTACGGATATAAATATAAGCTCTCTGGTTCGTGCATGCGGTACAAGAGCGGAACTGAAGCTGTGGAATGCATTGATGCAGTAGGCGAGACTACGAGGATGCATAGCGTCACCGGATAGCGGGTAAGATAACAGGTTTGAGCTGCCGGATTGCTATGAGGGTGACCGGATTTTTCAATGCGCCCGCAGAGCAAAATCGAACCGGAGATGTCAGGCGGTGTTCCGGATAGGCAGATTGTTTATAAGCATGGGTTCATTCGAGCGTAGAGGCTCATCAGCGGGCAAATACTCTGCCGGATGATAGTGAGCGCCAATACGCCTTAAAGCTCGCCCATGGTCAGATATGGGAATTTCGACATCAACTAAAATACTTACAAGTCTCTGATACCATTGCAATTTACTGCCGTATAGTAAATTCGCCCAAGCGAGACTGAAACACGACCACGGCTTGCGAGCATCGAAAATCAGCCATGCCGTTCACGATTGACAGCGACTCCTGAATACGGGAAATATCGGTTGAGCCGTACGTGCGGTTCAGGGGCGTAGTAACCCCTCATGACTAGGAACGTGCCACTGAAATGGCACCACTCTTCGACCTATGGTCGGGGAGCCTGCGGCGTATGCAACAGGTTCTCCGAACTAAAGGCCGTAGGGCCGTGTCATGCGGTTACTAACTCCCCGATCACCAGAGATCGAAGGGCATTCGCGGGGACGCACCGCGCCTAACGTCCTTCCATACGGGGGACCATTTCCCATGCGATCGAACACATCATCTGTGAGGGCAACTGCGCGCAGGCAACCGCATCAGCGAACTTGCTCAGTTTCGTTTGTGCGGACAACATTGCGAGCGTGCATTCTCGCCGCTGGCTTACTGGTCACACCTACTGGCCTCTATGCAGCCTGCGGGTTTGAGGGGATACCCGAACAGTACCGCCCATATGACCCGTCGGAAAGCGCGACGAACATAATGGGCCGACCTGTCATCGGTGGAGAAGCAGCAAGCACGCGGGCAGTACGGGAATGCCACGAACAACAAGCCCGCCAACTCTGGTATCAGACGCTAGGTTTCGCTACAGACGCCAATACTGAAACCCTGTACCAAGGCGTAGCTGATAGCTTCAAAGCGGGCGGCAGCATTGCCCTCAATCTTCTCGCCTCATACAGGCGGGCGTACGATAATCCCGTCGATCCAGATTTCGACCCGCTTCGGTGGCTTGATGACAACCGGGAAAAAGACCGGATCGAACTACGGCACCTATCCTCGTTTGCAGGTACAGGATCGAACGCAGAAGCTCTCGCACTTCTGGTAGACGTAACCGAACGCAAGGCCGCAGAGAAGCGTATTCAGCGAATGGGTGCGGCGGCACAGTTAACCGCTAGAGCAATCGCAGCCCTGCCAGACGTCGCACTGCTACTAGTCATTGTCGCCGCACTCTGCATTCCGCTGAGGGCAGCTTTCCGGCGCACGGGGAGATCAGTGTCAGCGACGGCGAACACATAACCGCAACTGGAGAACCAATAATGACAAACAAAGCGATGGCGCTAACACAGCGGCAGGTCAAAGCATTGTGCCTTGGCGCAGCGCAGGCAGGATTTGTGGCTGAGATCCTTATCAATGGGGCGTTCATTCGGCTCGTGCCACAGGATGCGCCACCATCAATGGTCTACAAAACGCCCGAACAGCTAAGGGAAGAAGAGCTGGACGACGAACTGGAGAGGTTCAAGAAGAAGCATGGTTACACCTGATTATCATTAGGGCATGTTAATTTTCGGTCGGCTTTACCTAGCCTGCCAAATAGCTCTTCAAAGTTTCTGTGTCGGCAAGCCGTAGTCCAGCTTCTGTATCGCCTCATTGAGGACCTGTAGCGTGTGGCCCCCGAAATAATTCTGGTAGGTCACGCCTTGCTGGCTATGTCCGACCAGAGCTTTGACCAATGGATCAGGCACTTGTGCATTCACAAGCTGCGTAACGACTGTATGCCGGAGGCTGTGGAAAACGAGTTCCTTGGCTTTCAGGTCCAGCTTAGGCAAAAGCTGTTCGTTGAACCACCGTCCAAGATTGCGGCCACGGCCATGTTCAATTGAGTTTGGTAACTCCTGAAAAAGCTTCTGCTTGCCCTGCTTGCGCAACACATCGACATAATCCAGCAGGCCAAGCCGGATTAGTTCACTATGTAATGGTACTCTGCGCTTTGAAGCCTTTGTCTTTAGCTGTTTGTCGTCGCCCTCGTCGTTAAAGTCGAAGAACCAGATACCGTCCTGTTGCCGAATGTCGGCAAGATCGATCTGTGCAATCTCATTCAGCCGTGCGCCAGTATACACGCCAATAAGCGGTCCCCATTTTCGGTGCTGCTTCCTGGCATATACAACGCTGTTATCTACGATGGCTTCCAGAATTGTTCTCACCTGCTCGGGCGTGAAGTCTTCACGGCCTTTCAGTATGCGATGACGGTTCTGTTTGATCGTAACGCCTGCAAACAAGTTGCGTTCAACGTAGCCATGCTGATGCGCGTACCCGAAGAAATCATTATAAGTCTGTAGGTATTTATTGATCGAGGGCACGGCTAGGCGGGGAAGGTTTGTAAGTTTCAGTACCTCTTCCAGCGGTTTGCCTTTGGTAGCCCGCTTTTTGTGCCGGTGCGCCGGTAGAGCAACAAGGGTGTCTTTCACGGTCGTAACGTCTTGAGGAGTGAGCGTCGCAATGTCGCGCTTCTCGCCAAAAAGCTCTGTAAGCAAGCTGAGATATTCCTCTTTGCCCATCACCGTAGTGGGTACCCAGTTCTCCCCGAGTTTACGTTCCCGAATGAACCGCTTTGCTAGTTCTTCAATTGTTATGCCGGATAGTGATGTCTGTTGCAGAGGGGAGTGAGGAGCCGTTGCGACATTTGGCGCTACTGATGCGGCAGTCTGGGTTGGCGCGCGCAGGTCAAAGTCGTCGTATGACGCGTCGTGCTCAAGAACCGTTTTCAGAAAGCTGCGTACAGCTTTTTTGAAGTCTTGTTCTAACCAGACGTACTGAGCGTCCGTTTTGGAAAACGGTACGCTGTATTGAGTCATGAAGCCTGAAAGCAGGCTTTCATAGCCGGTGGCAAAGGAGAGCGGTGCATCTGTTTCAATTTCCTGCTGCGTCGCTGCAAGTCGTTGCTTGTACTCTTGACGTGTCTGTTCGTTCAGACGTCCCTTGCTATCGATCTCGTTCGTAACCTTGGTCAAAAGATCGCGAAAATGCTGTGTCAGCAAGCCGCGCAATTCCCTGTATTCCATCCCGTATGCAATTCCATGATCTGTAAGTCGTTCCCCTATCTGGATCATAGACCGGGACAAGCGCAATGCTTTTCGTGGATCGCGTGTCTGTAGAGAAAGCTTGATTGTTTCGGCTTTACGGGCTGGGTGTAGCTGCTTGGGCAACGGCCAACGGAAGTAGAATACGCCGTGCCGAGACTTGAGAATGTAGGAGGGGATAAACAAAGAAATGTCTCACCGAAATGTCCCACCTGCGGAAATCGGTATTCAAGTCTTTGATTTTAAAGGAAATGGTGCCGCTTACGTGACTCGAACACGTGACCCCGTCATTACGAATGACGTGCTCTACCAACTGAGCTAAAGCGGCACGATTGTGACCCGCATGTCGCGGATCAGCTTCATGGCGGGCTGATACAGGCAATGCCGACGGATTTCAAGCCTTGAATGTGGTGGTTTTAAAATTTCCGCAAAAAGCTTCGTCTGTACGTCGACTGAGTTCAACATCAAGCGCTGGCGCAGAGCCGCTTTTTCGCCGTTTCATATTCTATTGCGAGACGGTCAACGAGATCGGCGACTGGTTCAACGGCCTTGACGGCGCCGATGCCTTGTCCAGCACCCCATATATCCTTCCATGCCTTGGCGCCGCCGGTCGCGGTTTCAAAATCCATCTTCGAGGGATCGGCCTCGGGAAGATTGTCTGGATCCATGCCGGCGGCGATGACGGAGCTTTTCAAATAGTTTCCGTGTACGCCCGTGAAATAGTTGGAATAAACGATGTCCTTGGCCTGCGCTTCGACGACCGCTTTCTTGTAAGCGTCGGAAGCACGGGCTTCCTCCGTGGCGATGAAGGGGGAGCCGATATAGGCCATGTCAGCGCCCATGGCCTGCGCCGCCAGAATGGAGCCGCCATTGGCGATCGCCCCTGCCAGCAGAAGCGGGCCGTCGAACCACTCACGGATTTCCTGAACGAGCGCGAAGGGCGAAAGCGTGCCCGCATGGCCGCCGGCGCCGGTCGCAACTGCGATCAACCCGTCCGCACCCTTGCGTATGGCCGAGCGGGCATGACGATCATTGATCACGTCATGCAGCACGATGCCACCATAGGAATGCACGGCGGCGTTAACCTCCGGCACGGCGCCCAGGGACGAGATAACCACTGGCACTTTGTATTTCACGCACAATCCAAGATCATGTTCCAGCCGACGATTGGACATGTGCACGATCTGGTTCACCGCAAAGGGCGCTGCCGGGCGTTCGGGATTGGCGCGATTATGCGCGTCCAGCTCCTCGGTGATCATCGCCAACCATTCGTCAAGCTGGCTTTCGGGCCGAGCGTTGAGCGCCGGAAAAGCGCCGATGACGCCAGCCTTGCACTGCGCCAGCGTCAATTGCGGATGTGAAATGATGAATAGCGGTGATGCTATGACCGGAAGACGCAGATTGTCTCTCAGCACGGACGGTAGCATGTCTCCTCCCACGATTTACGTTTACGCGCACGTAAGCCAATACCGCGTTCGGGCGGGGATTGAAAGCAAAAACAGTGCGGCATTTGCTGCGGCGATCTGCGTTCGTCGCGCCACAATGAACCGATTTTCCTCAAGACAATCCGATCTTTATCATAAACGATGCTTGCGGAGGGGGCTCATAGCCGTTACCGAATCGTGAACCCATGGCGCAGCGCCGCATGTTTTGCACAGCGTAATAGAACAAGGATCGGTCGTGAGCGGACTGGAAACGGCAATCAGAAATGCTCTGGAAAAATCGGACAGATCGAACGCCGAAGTTCGTGCACGGATTTACCAATCATCGCGTCAGGCGCTGGAAGCAGGTCTGCGCAAGCAGGGCATTGACGATCCGCAGGTTGTCGCGCAGCAACGTCAGCGGCTCGAAGGACTGATCCACCAGATCGAGAATGAAGAGCGAAACCGTCTCCTCGACAGGGTGGAGCAACAATTGCGTCCGCCAGCGGAAACCCTGACGCCGGAGAGCCTGAGGCAGGACGATCATTCGGTCGATCCGGTGTCGGAGACCGCCTCTCACGATCAAATGGCGGTTGAGCCTGAGTTGCGCGGGGAAACCCGCGATGTTCGCCCGGGCACTGCGACCGTTGCTTCAGCGCCCATCAAAACAGGACGGCGTGGTGACAAGGCGGAAAAACGCGGCTCAAGTGCTGCCGATTCATCGCTGGCTTTTCGCCCGGAAGGCGCTGTCGGCCGCCGCAAGCGCCGCGGTTTGTTTGCCCGTCTCTTCATCTACGTCACGATTTTGGCCTTCATCGGGTTTGGTGCGTGGTGGGTCTATTCTTCAGGGCTTCTGCTGTCGCCTGAACAGCGCGATACGAGCGTGCCCAATCCACCCGCCCAGGTGGAGGCGGAGGATTTTAACGGCACGGAGCCCGCGCCGAGCCTGTCCGCCGGTCGTGGTTTTTCCGATGACTGGGTCGAGGTCTTTAATGCCGAACGTGGAAGTTCCGGCGTCTCCGCCGGTCCGCGCGCAACCGTTGAAAATATCGCCACACCGGCTGGTAAAGCGCTTCGCGTGACCTCTAAAAGCGTGGCGCAGGACGGCGCTGTCAGTATAGAAGTTCCTGTCGAAGTCATGCGGGATATGGCCGGCAAATCCTCGACCATTTCGCTCACGCTGCAATCCTCCAGCGACCGGCAGACCCAGGTTTCCGTTTCCTGTGATTTCTCGACGTTGGGCGATTGCTCGCGCCACCGGTTCACGGCCACTGCCGAGCGGGCGGATATGCTGCTCAATGCGACGTTCGAGCGGTCAATCGCTCCCAATGCACCGGGAAAAGTCTTCATCAACAGCGACATTGACGGCAGCGGACGCCCGGTCAATCTCTATTCAGTCCGTATCTTGCCGGGCCAATAAAAGACTGGCGCCCGGACGTCGCGGCGCTTCTCGGTCTCGCTGGACTTATTTGAGAAAATCGGGACCGGACCCCAATATTTTGTCGTCGATCTCGCCGATGGCATTCTTATCCTTGCCGTCATAATCCAGCGACAGGAGAATGTGGCGAATGAGGTTCACCCGCGCGCGGCGTTTATCGTTGGCGCGCACGACGGTCCACGGGGCGGCGTCGGTGTGGGTCCTGTCCAGCATCTCATCGCGCTTTTCCGTGTAATCGTCCCACTTCGTCAGCGCGGCAATGTCCATATCCGAGAGCTTCCAGCACTTCAGCGGGCTGTGACGGCGATCGTGAAAGCGCTCGATCTGCGTTTCGCGGCCGATATCGAGCCAGAACTTGAAAAGATGGATGTCGTCGTGAACCAGCATCTTTTCCAGACGCGGTGTTTCCTTCAGGAACCGCTTATGCTCCTCCGGGGTGCAGAAGCCCATGACAGGCTCTACGCCGGCGCGGTTGTACCAGGAGCGATCAAAAAGAACGAATTCGCCGGCTGTCGGAAAATGTGAGATATAGCGCTGGAAATACCATTGGCCCCGTTCGGTCTCCGTTGGCTTCGTCAGCGCCACGACGCGCGCATAGCGCGGGTTCAAATAAGCGTGGGTCGCGAATATTGCGCCTCCCTTGCCCGCCGCGTCACGGCCCTCGAACACCGCCATGACTTTTTTGCCGGTCGCCTGCAGCCAGAATTGCACTTTGACAAGTTCTATCTGCAGCGCTTCGAGCGTGGCGTCGTAGTCTTCCCTCTTCATTTTCTTGTCGTAGGGAAAGTTGCCGGCAGAGAGTTTCTTTTCCTCCACCCAATCTGGAAGTACCGGATCATCGATGTCGAAGCTGCGCAGCTTGCCGCCAATAGTCATCTCGACTGTCCGCTTCTTCGTCTCTTCGACCATGCTTTTCCTCCTGATGTTGTTGTGTAAAAGCAACTCGGCGCCAATGAGTTCACATCCCCCGCCGGATTTCAAGTGAAAGACGATCAGCGGGTTGGTGCATCAGCCGGCCGGCGATTGCGGCGCGAATTTCGCGCATATACGCTGTGTAAGGTTCAAAACGATGAATCTCTGTCATAAAGCTGGCCTATGAGGATTCGATGCGCGGATGAGAGTGAAAGCAGGCTGATATGGCAGTCATGGAGGGGGATGGCAGATTGAGGCGTTTGGGGAGGCAGTTTGCCGCGAACCGGCTACCGCTTTTTATCGTCTCGATGCTTGCCATTGTTGCGATCGCAGAGCTCAGTTCGCCCTATTTGCCGGCAGCACTTTGGCTTTGCGCCACCATCGCGATCCTTTCCGCTGGCGAGAAACGACCCCTGGCCGATGACGACGAGGAAGCGCCGATCATAGTCGACGAGCCGGCCGTGCCCGGCGAAAACGTCATCTCGGGCCTGCGGGCCGGTCTTGCCGTTCTCGATACTCCCATCTTCATTCTCGACGGAAACGCCGGCGTGATGTTCCAGAACGTGGCCGCCGAACGCGCTTTCGGGCAATTGCCTGCTGGTGCACATATTTCCGCCCGCCTGCGCTCGCCGGGTTTGCTCGACGTCATTCGCGAAACGATCGCCACCGGTCAGCCCAATCAGGTCGAACATTCAGAACGCTTCCCGTCTGAGAGGGTCTTTATCGTCCGCATCAGCCGTGCGGATGTGGGCGAGGGGGCTGGTCCGCCCTTCTACATCCTGTCCTTCCGCGACGTCTCCGAACTTCGCCGCATTGACCGGATGCGCAGTGACTTCGTTGCGAATGCCAGCCACGAATTGCGCACCCCGCTTGCCTCGTTGCGCGGCTTCATTGAAACCATGCAGGGCCCCGCGCGCAATGATCCGAAAGCGCAGGAACGATTCCTCGCCATCATGCTCGATCAGGCAACCCGCATGAGCCGTCTGGTAGACGACCTCATGTCTCTTTCGCGCCTCGAATTGCGGGCAAATATCGCACCGGATCAGAGGGTCGATCTTGTCCCCGTCATCGGTCATGTGCGTGATACGCTGCTGCCGCTCGCAAGCGAGCTCAATGTAACGATTGCGCTCCATTTGCCCGACCACCCGGCCGAGGTGCAGGGGGATCGCGACGAACTGGTGCAGGTCTTCCAGAACCTGGTTGAGAATGCCTGCAAATATGGTCAGGAAGGCAAGCTTGTGGATGTCTGGCTGCGGGCCGAGCCGGGCAGTCCCGTGGAGGTCAGCGTCATCGACAAGGGGCCCGGCATTCCGGCAGAACATGTGCCGCGCCTCACCGAACGCTTTTATCGCGTCAGTGTGGCCGATAGTCGTTCCAAAAAAGGGACCGGTCTCGGGCTCGCCATCGTCAAGCACATCCTCACGCGCCATCGGGCCCGGCTTATCATTAAATCGGAACTGGGGATTGGCACGGAGTTCACCGTCCGATTTTGACATAGAGGACGGCGATTTTTCAAGTATACGAAAATAGATATTCGCAATCAATTACTTAGGCTGTCACAAATCTTTCGTCAAAGTGACATAAAAGGATGTGGCTACGGTGGTTATGAAGAGGTCGCCGAGCGCAAGCTAAGAGCGAGTGTCGCTATCGGCTGCGTCCACAACAAAGCCCACGACGGGAGAGACAAATGAACTTCGTTAAATTTTCCGCAGCAGCTCTGGTGGCTTCTGTCGCCTTCGCTGGCGCCGCCGCTGCTCGCGACCAGATCCAGGTTGCCGGTTCCTCCACGGTTCTTCCCTACGCCAAGATCGTTGCCGAGACCTTTGCTGAAACCTTCCCGAACTTCAAGGCTCCGGTCGTTGAGTCCGGCGGCACCGGCGGCGGCCTGAAGGCGTTCTGCTCGGGCGTCGGTGAAGGCACCATCGACATTGCCAACGCGTCGCGCAAGATCAAGGCAGACGAACTGGCTGCCTGCAAGGCTGCTGGCGTCACCGACGTCCAGGAAGTGAAGATCGGTTACGACGGCATCGTTTTTGCGATGGACTCGTCCAACAAGGACATCAAGCTCGAGCCGAAGGACCTTTACCTCGCTCTCGCCGCTGAAGTCGTCAAGGACGGCAAGCTCGTTGCCAACCCCTACAAGAAATGGTCTGAAATCAACAAGGAACTGCCCGACGTCGCGATCGCCGCCTACATCCCGGGCTCCAAGCACGGCACGCGCGAAGTCTTCGAAGAGAAGATCATGGCTGACGGCTGCAAGGAAGCCGGCGCCACCGACGTCATCAAGACGCTCATCACCGATGCCAAGCAGGCTGCTGCCAAGTGCGTTGCAGTCCGTAAGGACGGCGCCGCTGTCGACATCGACGGCGATTACACTGAAACGCTTGCCCGTATCGATGCCAACAAGACCGGCCTCGGCGTGTTTGGTCTCGCTTTCTACGAAAACAACGCCGACCGCCTGAAGGTCGCAACTGTTTCGGGCGTCGTGCCGTCCACTGAAACGGTTGCCAGCGGCAAGTACCCGGTTTCCCGTCCGCTTTTCTTCTACGTGAAGAAGGCTCACCTGGGCGTGATCCCGGGCTTGAAGGAATATGTTGAGTTCTTCACGTCCGACGAAATGATCGGTCCTGACTCTCCGCTTGCCAACTACGGTCTCGTTGCTGCTCCCGACGCAGAGCGCGAAGAAATCCGCTCGGCCTTCGCAGCCGGCACCACGATGTAATAAAGAAGGGGCACGGTTCTGCCGTGCCCCTTTTGCTCCCGCTGCCGCCGCGCCTGGCCGCGGTTGACAGTTCCTAGTCATCACCATCCACATGATTGTCGATGGATTGCAGATGGATAGGATGTATCAACCTTGACGCTTGCCAGACGATGATACAGTCAGACGGCAAGCATCCTGGGGTGGTCCAGCGGTCTCGTTTTGATGACTTTTTGATTTGCCCGCTATCGCACCGTGCTTCTGAGGCACGCCGAGGGAACTCTAATGAACACATCGATCCTTTTGCTGATACTGGCGCTCATCGGCATCGGCAGCTATCTGCTGGGCAGCCGCAGAGCCGCTGTCCTGTCTGGAGGCCGCCCCTCCAACATGCATTCACGGGCCGGCTACCACGGTTCCTATGCCGTTATCTGGACGGTTCTGCCGGCGGCGCTCATTCTCTGCGCCTGGCTCATCGTCAGCCCGCTTGTCGTGACCTCGGCAGTCCGTGGCAATTTCCCGGAAGACGTTCGTGCCCAGTCCGAAGCGCAGCAGAGCCTGACCTATGGCATGGTGACCTCGATCGCCCGTGGCCTACAACGCCTGACGCCCGAGGAAATGGCGCAGATTGACGCCGACGTGGCCGCCGCCCGCCCGCTTCTGGCGTCCAAGGGCGTGGCGATCGCCGGTGACCCGCAGCGGTTCATGATCGATGCCGCCCAGACACTGAATACCATGACCTCCACAAGCCGCGTCGCGATGATCGCCGTTGTGCTGCTGGCTGCGGTCGGTGGTGCGATCTATGCGCTGCGGGCGATTGCTCCGCGCTTTCGGGCGCGCAATCAGGTCGAGAAGGTCATTCTTGCGGCGCTCATCGTAGCCTCCTCCATCGCTATCCTCACGACCATCGGCATTGTCCTGTCGATGCTCACGGAGGCGATCCAGTTCTTCACCATGGTTCCGGCGCACCAGTTCTTCTTCGGGACCGTATGGGATCCACGTTTTGCCGCTGCGGGCGCCACGGACTCATCAGGACAGTTCGGCCTGATCCCGTTGCTCGCTGGTACGCTCTACATCGGCTTCGTCGCCATGCTCGTTGCGGTTCCCGTGGGTCTGTTTTCGGCAATCTACATGTCGGAATATGCCTCGCCTCGCCTCCGCTCGGTTGCCAAGCCGTTGCTGGAGGTGCTCGCCGGCATTCCCACCATCGTCTACGGCTTCTTCGCACTCACGACGGTTGGCCCGTTCCTCAGAGACATTTCCACGCAGATCAATGGTCTGGCGACTGGCAATTACGCCAACTTCATCCAGGCCCAGAGCGTCATCACCGCCGGCTTTGTCATGGGCATCATGCTTATTCCCTACGTGTCGTCGCTGTCGGATGATATCATCACCGCCGTTCCACGTTCGCTGCGCGACGGTTCGCTCGGCCTTGGCGCCACGCGCTCAGAGACCATCAAGAGGGTCATCGTTCCCGCCGCCCTTCCAGGCATCGTCGGCGCCGTGCTGATGACGGCGTCGCGCGCCATCGGCGAGACCATGATCGTGGTTCTTGCTGCCGGCGTGGCAGCCCGTCTTCAGCTCAACCCCTTCGAGCCGATGACCACCGTCACCGTCAAGATCGTCAGCCAGCTCACCGGCGACCTCGAATTCACCTCGCCGCAGACGCTGGTCGCTTTCGCGCTCGGCATCACGCTTTTTGCCATCACGCTTTGCCTGAATATCTACGCGCTTTACATCGTGCGCAAATACCGGGAGCAATATGAATGACCGACATCGTTTCTCCCGCAACAGGCGCCCCCGCAGTCACCAGAGCCACGCGTCGCGATATCGGCATCAAGCGCCGTTATGCCGCCGAACGCCGTTTCCGCGCCTACGGCATGGCTGCGATTTCCTTCGGCCTCATCTTTCTCTTCCTGCTGCTTTTCTCCGTGGTCTCCAAGGGTTACACCGCGTTCCAGCAGACGATGATTACCGTTCCGGTCGAGTTTTCGGAAAAGATCATCGACCCGAAGAATGAGCGTGCCACCAATCCGGCGAAGCTGATGACGGCCAATTATCCCATCATCGCTCGCGATGCGGTCGCCAAAGTTCTCGGCGTCGCGCCGACGGACAAGGCCGGTCTTCGCGCCGTCAACCTCCTGATCTCCGACAGCGTTCGCACGCAGTTGCGCGACATCGTCGTCGCCGATCCCGCCGTCATCGGCACCACGCGTACCGTCACGCTTCTGGCGTCGGGCGATGTCGACAGCGCCTTCAAGGGCCAGGTCGATATGAGTGCCGATGAAGCTAACAGGCGTATCTCCAACCAGCAACTCGGGTGGATGAACCAGCTCGCCGAAAGCGGCCAGCTTGCCAAACACTTCAACACCGGCATTTTCGTCAACGGCAATTCGAGCCGTCCGGAAGCAGCAGGTGTCGGCGTGGCGCTGATCGGTTCCTTCTACATGATGATGATCGTGCTGGTGCTGTCGCTGCCGATCGGCGTCGCCGCCTCGATCTATCTCGAAGAGTTCGCCCCGAAGAACCGTCTGACCGACCTCATCGAGGTAAACATCAACAATCTCGCGGCTGTGCCCTCCATTGTTTACGGTCTGCTTGGTCTCTCCGTCTTCATCAACTTCATGGGCTTTCCGCGCTCGGCTTCGCTGGTCGGCGGGCTTGTGCTCACGCTGATGACACTGCCGACCATTATCATCGCGACCCGCGCCGCCCTGAAAGCCGTGCCGCCCTCGATCCGTGCCGCGGCGCTCGGTCTCGGTGCCTCCAAGATGCAGACGATCTTCCACCACGTGCTGCCGCTTGCCATGCCCGGCATCCTGACCGGCACGATCATCGGCCTTGCGCATGCGCTCGGCGAAACGGCGCCGCTGCTCCTCATCGGCATGGTGGCATTCGTCGCGAACTATCCGACAACGCCGATGGATCCGTCCACGGCCCTGCCGGTGCAGATTTACATGTGGGCGAATGAGGCAGAGCGCGCCTTTGTCGAACGGACATCCGGCGCTATCATCATCCTGCTTTTGTTCCTCATCGTCATGAATGTGGGCGCAATCCTGTTGCGTCGCCGCTTCGAACGGCGCTGGTAAAGGGAGATTGAGCAATGAACATGTTGTCGGAAGCAGCAGTTGAAAAGGCGCTGGACAAGAAAATGAATGAAGTCTCATACAAGATGATCGGTAAGGACGTATCGGTTTATTACGGCGAAAAGCGCGCGCTTTACGACGTGAACCTCAACGTCCGGGAAAACACCGTGACCGCGTTGATCGGCCCCTCGGGCTGCGGCAAATCCACGTTCCTGCGCACCCTGAACCGTATGAACGACACGATCGACGGTTGCCGCGTCACCGGCAAGATCACGCTCGATACCGACGATATCTATGACCAGGCGATCGATGTGGTGGAACTGCGCGCCCGCGTCGGTATGGTGTTCCAGAAGCCGAACCCCTTCCCGAAGTCGATCTACGAAAACATTTCCTACGGCCCGCGGATCCACGGGCTCGCCCGCAACAAGGCGGATATGGACCTGATCGTTGAGCAGAGCCTCCAGCGAGCCGGTCTCTGGAACGAGGTGAAGGACCGTTTGCATGAGTCCGGCACGGGCCTTTCCGGCGGTCAGCAGCAGCGCCTTTGCATCGCCCGTGCGATCGCCGTCAGCCCGGAAGTGATCCTGATGGACGAGCCCTGCTCGGCGCTGGACCCGATTGCCACCGCGAAGGTCGAGGAACTGATCCACGAGCTGCGGACAAACTACACCATCGTCATCGTCACGCACTCCATGCAGCAGGCGGCGCGTGTTTCCCAGCGCACGGCCATGTTCCACCTTGGTCATCTTGTTGAGGAAAACGAAACCGACAAGATGTTCACCAATCCGGATGATCAGCGCACGCAGGATTACATCATGGGCCGCTTCGGCTGATACAGGCCGGCGCTTCAAAGAAACCGAACAAGACTGGTGCCGCTGCCGTGTCCCGCTCCGGGCACGGCCTGCAGGCCAAGCCGGAGGACTAGACCGTGAACCAGACAACGACCCATTCGCATATCATGTCTGCCTATGATGAGGAGTTGAAATTCCTCACACGCCGTATTTCGGAAATGGGTGGCCTTGCCGAACAGATGTGTGCCGACGCCGTGCGGGCGCTCGTGAACTCGGATGCCGCGCTGGCGCAGAAAGTCATTTCTGACGACACCATCCTCGATCACGCCGAGCGTGAGATCGGCGACAAGGCAATCGTCACCATCGCCAAGCGCCAGCCGATGGCGGCAGACCTTCGTGAAATCATCGGCACGCTGCGTATTGCAGCCGATCTCGAGCGTGTGGGCGATCTTGGCAAGAACACGGCCAAGCGCGTGATTGCGGTTGCCGGCACCGGCGTGCCGCGCAAGCTTGCCCGTGGTCTCGAACACCTGTCGGAACTGGCGCTGGTGCAGCTCAAGGAAGTCCTCGACGTCTATTCGACCCGCTCCGCCGAGAAGGCCAATGCCATCCGCGAGCGCGATGAGGAAATCGATGCCATGTACACCTCGCTCTTCCGCGAGCTTCTGACCTACATGATGGAAGACCCGCGCAATATCACGACCTGCACGCATCTTCTGTTCTGCGCCAAGAACATCGAGCGCATCGGCGACCATGCCACCAATATCGCCGAGACAATCTATTACATGACCACCGGCAGCCAGCCGGAGGGCGAGCGTCCGAAGGACGACAGTTCCAACACGCTCGGTTCGGTGACCGAGTAAGAGACAGGCAAAGCCTTGCGGAGTTCAGCATATGGTGCCCAAGATTGCAGTTGTGGAAGATGAGGAAGCGCTCAGCGTCCTTCTTCGTTACAATCTCGAGGCTGAGGGATACGATGTCGACACGATACCCCGTGGTGACGAGGCGGAAATCAGGCTTCAGGAACGTACCCCCGATCTTCTCATTCTAGACTGGATGCTGCCTGGTGTATCCGGTATCGAGCTTTGCCGTCGGCTCAGAATGCGGCCGGAAACGGAACGCCTGCCCATCATCATGCTGACGGCTCGCGGCGAGGAAAGCGAACGTGTTCGTGGCCTCGCAACGGGTGCGGACGATTATGTCGTCAAGCCGTTCTCCACGCCGGAACTCATGGCCCGCGTCAAGGCCATGCTCCGCCGGGCCCGCCCCGAGGTTCTGTCTTCGGTGCTGAAATGCGGGGATATCGAACTGGATCGCGAGACGCATCGCGTTCACCGCAAAAGCCGTGAAGTGCGTCTCGGTCCGACGGAGTTTCGCCTTCTGGAATTCCTGATGACCTCTCCGGGCAGGGTGTTCTCCCGTTCGCAATTGCTCGATGGTGTCTGGGGCCATGATATCTACGTCGATGAGCGTACCGTCGACGTGCATGTCGGACGCCTGCGTAAGGCGCTTAATTTTTCGCACATGCAGGATGTCATCCGCACGGTGCGCGGCGCCGGCTATTCCATGGAAGCCTGAGCGGACGCCATCCGACTGGCGCGTTCCATCAAGGTAATTTTCCGCGAAAAACAAAAGGCCCGAAACCGGATTGGTGTCGGGCCTTTTGTTGTGGTTGATCCCGATCCGCTCTGGTTTTGGCACAAAAAAACGGGCCCGAAGGCCCGTAGTTTTTGAGTGTCAAATGCGTGCCGCAACACTCAAGCTTTACGGCGCTCGCTTACCGGCTGATAGGCGAGTTTCGCATGGAACTTGCAATAGGGCGAAGATTCCAGCGCTTCACAGCCGCAGAAATGGAAATCGTCTTTCAAGGGGTCGCCGACCGGCCATTTGCAGGTGCGCTCGGTCAGTTCCGTCAGCGTCAGACGACGGGAGATTGGCGTGACGACGTTTCTGGAAGGAACGTAATCGAGAACTTCCGCGGTCTCGATGCCGACCTCTTCCTGAAGGGCGGTCGCGGCGTTGGAACGCGTCAGGATCCGGGCCGGTGCAGCGTTGACGCGGCCAGCAAAATTCGCCGCGCGAGGGGCAGGGGCAGCAGTCCGCTTGGGCGCTGTGCGCGCCGAAGTGACGGGACCGCCAGCCTTGACGCGACCCGGCAGGTTGAGACGGTGGACCTTGCCAATGACGGCGTTGCGGCTGACGCCGCCCAGCTGCGCTGCTATCTGGCTGGCGCTAAGTCCCTCGGACCACAATTTCTTGAGCTTTTCGACCCGTTCGTCTGTCCAGTTCATGCCGCTTCTCCGCTTTTCGCGTGTATTTTTGGCAGAATCCCTCTCCGTCTCGCGGGTGTGCCGCGAGTGTGGTTTCTGCCTGATTTTTGGTGACTAGTTCCGCCGCATTGCAGTCTAGTAATTAGCGATTAACCTAGTGCCACGCAGACTCCGTGGCAAGAGTCGCGGGAATCATCTCGAATCGATTTTGCGGTTTTCCCCAACTTGCTGGCGAGTTGAGTCAGAAAGGCAACACCTTGGGTCTGACGCCCAGCCACCTACTAGGGCTTGAGAACCCTAGGGAATACGGACTTTTGTTGACATCGGCAAGCGAAGTGACAATAGTGCCCCTGCCGCCGCGAGGCGGCATTTTTGATTTTCAGGCAAGGGATAACCCTAAGAGCCTATTGACAACCGTCTTACAGCGCATTTGCGCAAGGAGTGATACAGCCATGGCCGAAGCCGCCGCGCCATTGTTCGATACATTTGCAAGAGCCCCCCTGCGTTTTGAGCGAGGCGAGGGCGTCTGGCTGTACACGGAAAGCGGCGAGCGATATCTCGATTTTGCGGCTGGCGTGGCTGTGAATTCGCTGGGCCATGCCCATCCGCACCTCGTGGACGCGATCAAGACGCAGGCCGAAAAGGTCTGGCACGTCTCCAACCTCTATGAAGTGCCGGGCCAGGAAAAGCTTGCCAAGCGTCTGACGGAAGCAACCTTCGCCGACAAGGTTTTCTTCACCAATTCCGGCGCGGAAGCGCTGGAATGCGCGATCAAGACCGCACGCCGTTACCATTATTCCAAGGGCCATCCTGAGAAGTTTCGCATCATCACCTTTGAAGGCGCCTTCCATGGCCGGACGCTGGCGACGATCGCTGCCGGTGGCCAACAGAAATATCTCGAAGGTTTCGGTCCCAAGGTCGAAGGTTTCGATCAGGTTCCCTTCGGTGACGTCGATGCGCTGAAAGCCGCCATCACGGCCGAAACAGCAGCGCTGCTGATCGAGCCGATTCAGGGCGAGGGCGGCATCCGCGCGCCGGGGAAGGAATTCCTGCAACTGCTGCGCTCGCTCTGTGACGAGCACGGCATGCTGCTGATCTTCGATGAGGTTCAGACCGGCGTCGGACGTACGGGTAAGCTTTTCGCCTATGAGCACACCGGCGTCGCGCCCGATATCATGGCGGTTGCCAAGGGTATCGGCGGCGGGTTCCCGCTTGGCGCCTGCCTCGCAACGGCCGAAGCTGCTTCCGGCATGACGGCGGGTGTGCACGGCACGACCTATGGCGGCAATCCGCTGGCGATGGCCGTCGGCAATGCGGTCCTTGATGTTGTTCTTGCTGACGGCTTTCTGGACAATGTTCGTGATGTCGCGCTTGTGTTCCGCCAGGGGCTTGCCTCATTGAAGGATCGTTACCCCGACGTGATCGAGGAAATTCGCGGCGAGGGCCTGCTTCTCGGCATCAAGGCGAGGATCCCCTCGGGTGAATTGCTCCAGGCCATGCGTGCGGAACATCTGCTTGGTGTACCGGCGGGTGACAATGTCATCCGTCTCCTGCCGCCGCTCGTCACCACCGCGGAAGAGGCCCGTGAGGGTCTGGCGCGCGTGGAAGCGGCCGCCGCATCCCTGACCGCAAAACAGGCGAAAATCGCCTGAGAAAACACTAAAGGGCGGGCCTCTTTGCCGGGGCTCGCGAGCATGGGACAGTTTGAAATGGCTTCACCTAAACATTTTCTCGACCTGTCGGCCGTCGGCTCGCAGGACCTGCGGGCGATTCTCGATGATGCCCGGGCACGCAAGGCGGCGACCAAGGCCGGCACAGCGGAAAAGCCGCTTGCCGGCAAGATGCTGGCGATGATCTTCGAAAAGCCGTCCACCCGCACCCGGGTCTCTTTCGATGTCGGCATGCGCCAGCTTGGCGGCGAAACGCTTTTCCTCTCTGGCACGGAGATGCAACTCGGCCGTGCCGAAACGATCGGCGATACGGCCAAGGTCCTGTCGCGTTATGTCGACGCCATCATGATCCGTACAACGGATCATTCGCGTCTGCTTGAGCTTGCCGAACACGCAACCGTGCCTGTCATCAACGCCCTGACCGATGACACGCACCCCTGCCAAATCATGGCTGACATCATGACCTTCGAGGAACATCGTGGGCCGATAAAAGGCAAGACCATTGCCTGGACGGGCGACGGCAACAATGTCCTGCATTCCTTCGTCGAGGGTTCGGCTCGGTTCGGGTATCGCATGACGATGGCGGTTCCCATGGGTTCCGAACCGCATGATAAGTTCCTGAACTGGGCCCGCAACAACGGCGGCGAGATCGCACTGTATCATGATGCGGAAAAGGCCGTCGCTGGCGCCGATTGCGTGGTAACCGACACATGGGTTTCCATGAACCAGGAACACAAGGCGCGCGGCCACAACATCTTCCAGCCCTATCAGGTCAACGAAGCGCTGATGGCCAAGGCTGAAAAGGACGCCCTGTTCATGCATTGCCTTCCGGCCCATCGCGGTGAAGAGGTGACGGATGCGGTGATCGACGGCCCGCAATCGGTGGTCTTCGACGAGGCGGAAAACCGCCTCCACGCGCAGAAATCAATCATCGCCTGGTGCATGGGCGTCATCTGAAGATACCACCCGTTTGCTGAACGTCGGACGGGCGCTTGAACTTCTCGGCAGCGATTACCATCTGTTGGACTTCGAAGAGGCTCGTCGGTTTTCTGGCGGGCCTTCATCACGATTTGCACGTTTTTCCCCGGGAGCGGTTTCTCTTCGCGGGTCTCTGTGCGACAAGCAAAAAAGCACATTTTGAAAGCCGGACTTTTGGACGGTAGCGGCGCCGCGGCTGCGCCAAGGAGTATGACATGGCAGATGTAACGGTTGAACTGGACGATCTCGATTTTGCTGGCGACGACAAGGTTGTACCCTTTCAGGTCGAAGGTCTGGATGTGCGCGGCCGCGCGGTTCAGGTTGGGCCATTGCTGAACGCCATTCTCGAGCGGCATGACTATCCGGCCGCAGTCGCCCGGCTGCTCGCGGAAGCGACTGTTCTGACGGCGCTGATCGGCACCTCGCTTAAATTTTCCGGCAAGCTCACGCTTCAGACAAAGGGCGATGGTCCGGTCGACCTTCTTGTTGCTGATTTCACCGCGCCGGAAAGCATGCGCGCTTACGCCCGTTTCGATGAAGAGCGTCTCGCAGCGGCGATTGCCGAGGGCGCCACCTCGCCGGAGCAATTGCTCGGAACCGGTATTCTCGCTTTCACGATCGATCAGGGCGCGGGCATGCAGCCGTATCAGGGCATCGTGCCACTTGATGGCTCATCGCTGGAAGACATTGCCGGGGTATATTTCCGCCAGTCGGAACAGCTTCCCACTCGCGTCCGTCTCGGCGTCGCCGAGTTCTTCGACCGTGATGGCGCCGGCAAGCCGCGCCACGGCTGGCGTGCGGGCGGCGTTATCGCGCAGTTCCTGCCACAGGCACCCGAGCGGCTACGCATGCGTGATCTGCATGGCGGCGATGGTGATGAAGGCGGCCATGAGGTGCAGGAGGACGATGCCTGGACGGAAGCGGTTACGCTGCTGAACACGGTTGATACCGACGAACTGACCGATCCGCAGGTGCCGGTGGAACGCCTTCTCTTCCGGCTTTTCCATGAGAGCGGTGTACGCATCTATGATCCGCAGGCGGTTTTCGATCGTTGCAGTTGCTCGCGCGACAAGATCAAGGGCGTTCTGTCAGGCTTTACCGCCGAAGAAATCAAGGCGAGCGAGGAAGATGGGGCCATCGCCGTTACCTGCGAGTTCTGCTCCACGACCTACCGCTATGATGTCAGCGAATTTGAAAACGTCTGACGAGGATAGCCGTGCCCTCGCACACCATGATCCCGGCCTCGAGCCGGGATCCAGCATGATCAAGGCTTTGATTGCGTAAGACTCTTTCACGGCGCCGACGGGCCGTGGCTGGCTGCCGCTCTAGTCCGGCATGACGGAAGAGAGATTTTTATCTTATCGACACTCTGAGCCACGCTTTTAACGCGCGGGCTTCGCGTTCCTGCGATTTCATCAATTCAAAACCCGCATCAGGCCTGGCGAATCCAGCGAGAAGGCTGGTATCGTGACATTGAACACCTCGCCGTTTTCCGTTTCCATTTCATAATGGCCGAACATCAGGCCCGAAGGCGTATCCAGCGGACAGCCGGAAGAATACTCATAGCTGTCGCCAGGTTTGAGATGTGGTTTCTCGCCCACGACTCCAGGACCATAGACCTCGTCCACCTGGCCGTTCTGATCGGTAATGTGCCAGTAACGATTGACGAGAGTGACCGGAATGTCGGAGTTGTTCGCGATCACGACCTTGTAGCCCCAGACATAACGATCGTCATCCGGGTCGGATTGGTCTTCGAGATAATACGGATCAACCGTCACCTCGATGTCCCTTGTCAGAGCACGATACATACGCACCACACCTCGAAATTATGCCTGCCGCCGCATTCTACACTATAGGCTCTGGCTATCGTCAAGGAAATGAATGACTTGACGGGCAGGGGGCGTCTCCTGTTGCGCTGTTTTTTACATTAGGGATAACGGTAAAGGTAAATATTGGTTTCCTGGCGCGGCCTTCTCGGGCGCCAGAAGCCATGGCCGGACATCAGCCGGGCCATGGCTTAAGCTATTTCAGCTTCAGGCGGAAACCGCCGCAAGACCCTTTGCCAGATCTTCCAGCAGATCGTCCGTGTCCTCGATACCGCAGGAAAGGCGCAATGTGCCGCCGGAGATACCAAGCTCTGCCCGTGCCTCGTCTGTGAGGTTCTTGTGCGTCGTCGTGCCGGGGTGGGTAATGAGGCTCTTGGCGTCGCCCAGATTGTTGGAAATCTTCACGATCTCAAGCGCGTTCTGCAGCTTGAAGGCCGCCTCCTTGCCGCCCTTCAGCTCGAAAGCCACCAGCGTCGAGCCGCCGGACATCTGGCGCGCAATGATATCCGCCTGTGGGTGGTCGGCGCGGCCGGGATAGATGACCCTGGCGACCTTGCCGCTGTCTGCCAGAAAATCCGCGATCTTCGAGGCATTGGCCGTCTGCTGCTTTACGCGCAGCGGCAGCGTTTCAATACCCTTCAGCAGCGTCCATGCATTGAACGGCGACATGGCGGGACCCGTATGGCGGAAATAATCCTGCAGCTCTTCTTCGATCCATTTCTTGTCGGAAAGGATCACGCCGCCGAGGCAGCGTCCCTGGCCGTCAATATGTTTGGTGGCAGAATAAACGACGATATGAGCGCCGAGTTCGAGCGGTTTCTGGAAAAGCGGTGTGGCGAAGACATTGTCGACAACCACTTTCGCGCCAATCTGGTTGGCGAGCTTCGCCACGCCGGCAATATCCACCACTTCGAGCGTCGGATTGGTCGGGCTTTCGAGGAAAAACAGCTTCGTATTCGGCTGGATTGCCTTTTCCCAGTTGCCGAGATCACGGCCATCAATCAGCGTGCATTCGATGCCATATTTAGGCGCCAGCGTTTCAACCACCCAGCGGCAGGAACCGAAAAGCGCACGGGCAGCAACAATGTGGTCGCCGGCGCGCAGCTGGCACATGATCGCCGCGGTGACGGCGGCCATGCCTGAAGCCAGCGCACGGGCGTCTTCAGCACCTTCCAGCAGGCACATGCGCTTCTCGAACATGTCATTGGTGGGGCTGGCGTAACGGGCGTAGATAAATCCATCCGTCTCGCCCTTGAAGCGCGCTTCGGCGGCTTCGGAGTTTTCGTAGACGAAGCCCTGGGTCAGATAGATCGCTTCCGACGTTTCACCATAAGGGGAGCGTAGCGTACCACCGTGAACGAGCTGGGTTGCCGGGCGCCATTTATTGCTCATGTGATCACCTTCAAAACAAAAAACCGGCCGCAAAAGCAGACCGGTTCCTAGCACCCGGTCTTTTTAGCCACTTGTTTAACGTGGCTGCAAGCCGACCGGCCAAATCACCACGGGATAACTTGCCTTACTGCCGTTACCGGCTTGCGTCAATGCCTTCCTTTTGGTTTTGTCGCCGTAAAAAGGAATGATGACCATGATGAGAACCACGGGCATTTTGGCGGATGGCGCAATACGCGCGCTGTTTGCGGGCGGCAAGCTGAAGAGCGAGGCCGATCTCGACGCGGATCAGGTGCAGCCCGCCAGCCTCGATCTCAGGCTCGGCTCGAAAGCTTACCGTGTGCGCGCCAGCTTCATGCCCGGCCCCGGAACCCAGGTCATGGATAAGCTCAATCGTCTGAGCCTGCACGAGGTCGATTTAAGCCAGGGCGCGGTGCTGGAAACCGGCTGTGTCTATATCGTGCCGCTGATGGAGAGCCTGGCGTTGCCGGCCGACATGTCCGCCTCTGCCAATCCCAAAAGCTCAACCGGCCGTCTCGATATCTTCACCCGCGTGATGACCGACAACGCGCAGGAATTCGACAAGATACCGGCGGGTTATGCCGGCCCGCTCTATCTCGAAATCAGCCCGCGCACGTTTCCGATCGTCGTGCGCCGCGGCTCACGCCTGTCACAGATCCGCTTCCGCATCGGCCATTCGCTGCTCAACGAAGCCGAATTGCTGACGCTGCACGAAACGGAAATGCTGGTCGCCAGCGACACGCCGAACGTGACCGGCGGCGGCATCGCACTTTCGATCGACCTCAAGGGTTTCGGCGACGACGGCCTGATCGGTTATCGCGGCAAACATCATACGGCGGTGGTGGATGTCGACAGGAAGGCCCAGCACGATGTCCTCGATTTCTGGGAGCCACTTTACGCCCGTGGCCGCGCCGAGCTTATTCTCGATCCCGACGAATTCTATATTCTCGTCTCGCGCGAAGCTGTCCACGTTCCGCCGCTTTACGCCGCCGAAATGACGCCCTTCGATCCGCTGGTGGGCGAATTCCGCGTGCATTACGCCGGCTTCTTCGATCCCGGCTTCGGCCATGCGCAGGCAGGCGGCACCGGCAGCCGCGCTGTGCTTGAAGTGCGCAGCCATGAAGTGCCCTTCATTCTGGAGCATGGCCAGATCGTCGGACGCCTGGTCTACGAGCACATGTTGGAAAAGCCTGATGGTCTCTACGGCACTGGCCTTGGCTCCAACTATCAGGCACAGGGTCTGAAGCTCTCGAAACATTTTCGCGCTGAGTGACCGAACCGGCGGGTGCTTGACACCCGCCGCGAACTATCCGATGTCTTAGGCGGTGCGGGTGTAGCTCAATGGTAGAGCAGCAGCTTCCCAAGCTGAATACGAGGGTTCGATTCCCTTCACCCGCTCCAGTCTCCCCCAGCTCTCTGGTCTTAGATGCCTCGATTATAGCGTGCATCAGTCCTGGTTTTTGACGACCGGGGTGTGCGGTGTCTTGTTCCAGACGAAGGGTTTGGTTTTCAGTTCCCAGACGGCTCGCCAGGCAGCGACCGAAATCAGCAGCCAATAAAGCGGCACCGATAACCAGCGTCGACCAACGGCGCGTCGCTCATAAGGTATCATCCTGTTCCTGCCCATGAGGACGAAGATCACGTAGCTACCGGCGATGTTGAGGCAATCTGTAAAAAAGAGCGTGCCGCGCCAGGACCACAGGAGGTCACCCCCGCTTTCGGCGAGCGCAGCAGCCATGAACGCAATCGAGATGAAGAGGAGCGGGTGCGCCAAGGAAGACAGCAGCATGCCGCCGATCAGCAGCTGAAACACTGTATAGGACACCCATCCCATGTCGCGCGCGGTTTTGAGCGGCGCTCTCGTCATCACCAGCCAGCTCTGTAGCCAGCCCTTGTACCATCGTGCCCGCTGGCTGAGCCAGACGGGCAGCGACGTCGGCGCATCTTCTAGTGTCTGCCTGCGCAGGACTGTTGAGTGATATCCGAGCCTGTGAAGGCGAAGGCCCACATCCGCGTCTTCGGTGACGTTATACGGATCCCACGCGCCAATGCGCCGTAACACCGCGGTGCGGAAATGATTGGATGTGCCGCCAAGCGGCAATGGCAGCTGACGGGCAGCGAGGACCGGCAACAGGGAACGGAAGAGGCCCGCATATTCCAGCGCGAAGCAGCTGCTTATCCAGTTGGCCCGCGCATTGCTGATAATAAGGGGCGCCTGCAGGCAGGCCACACGGTCGGGCTGGCTTTGGAACGCGGCATAGGCCTCACGCAGTTGCTGCGGGTGCGGCCTGTCCTCCGCATCGTAAACTGCAACGAACGCGCCGCGCGCACCCGTAAGCGCGTAGGTCAGTGCCTTCGGTTTCGTGCGCGGTGTGGAGGGTGGCACACGAATGACTTCGATATGCGGACCGGGGTTGTGAGCCTTGATAGCGTCGATGGTCGCTTCGTCGTCCGCTTCGCAGACAAGTTTGATGTCAAGCCGGGCTTTGGGCCAATCCAGCCGATTGAGCGCGTCCAAAAGCTGGCCCACGACCGCCTCTTCGCGATAGAGCGCCACAAGAACCGTGTAGGTCGGCAGCGTTCCGTCTTCAGATATAGGAGCGGGTTTTGCATCGCCTTCAGAAGGGGCTTCAAGGAGCACGAACAATCTGAAAAGCAGGGTGAGCAAATATAGCAGCGTGAGCGTCACGTGAATGATGGCCAGCGCCTCGGCGGGATAAAATGCCAGTGAAAGCGCAATCAGTGTAAGGGCGACGCCGCCTAGAAATCCCTGTTCACCCTGGAGCGTGATGCGGGCGGAGTGGTGTGGCGCCGTGTTGAAGAGACGTTGCTGGGTTTCGGCCACCCGCCGCATCGCACCGGCATTCCAGATGGCGCTACGCATGGCCTGCGGTGTCGTAACAACGAGCTCATCGTAGAGAAATGGCCGCTCCTCAAGGGCGGTCTTCAGCAGTTCGATCCGGTCAAGTTCCGGCACGATCAGCAGCACGTTCTGACCGCCCGTCGGCATCAGCCTGAGAAACCTGCTATCGACGAGTTGACTGTCGGTCGTAGCAAGGTTTGCCACTCTTTGCGGATCGATATCCGCAGTGAAGGGTAACCGCAGAAATCGGGCGAATGCGCCGAAATAAGCGTTCGGTGTGACGAGGCCGCTTGCCAGCAATTCTTCTTCGAGGGTGGAGCCGTTTTGCAGTGCTCGCTGTTCGAGAGCCGCGATATAAGGCTTGCCGAACCCCAACGACGAGAGAAAGCGCGCCTGGCCAGCCCTGTCGTTTACGGCGGCGGCCGTAGGCGGAATTTCAATGGTGTTGGAAATTGCGATTTTTCGTGCCGCTGACGTCGTAGAACCCGAATCTCGTGTATATTGCCCAGAATGATCCATGCATCGCCGCCGCCGTCAGGTGCCGCCAAACTTCCTGTCACGGATAGTATAGATGAAAAATAACAATGTAACGCGAAATATAGCTTCGGTATTTACTTTAGTATTCGCTTTACAAATGTCCGGCTTTGTTGGTTTCAGCCACGCCCAGGCTCTGTCGGACGGAAATCGGATGCCGGTGCTGTTTGATGCGCAGGAGAGATTTCCGGGAGGCGACCTGTCTTCGGTCCCCCGCATCCGGTTTCTGATGTCGGTTGATTTCCCGCCGTTCAATTTCACCGATCAGGAAGGCCGGCTGGCGGGTTTCCATGTCGACCTGGTGCGGGAAATCTGTGCCCAGCTGAAGATCGAAAGCAAATGCCAGGTCCAGGCTTTGCCGTTCGACGAATTGGAGGCGGCGCTAGAAATGGGGGAGGGCGAGGCGGTCATTTCCGGGTTGGCCACCACTGCCGACCTGCGCAAAAGTTTCTCCTTCTCGCGGCCCTACCTGTTGATGCCTGCCCGCCTCGCCGTGAACAAGGCCGCCAAATTGTCGGGTGCCGGCGCGGAAGCGCTTGCCGGAAAGAAGGTGGGCGTCGTCGGCAATTCACGGCACGAACAGATGCTGAAAGCGTTTATTCCGAAAGCCAGGGTCGAAGCTTTCGACGGATATGATCCCATGTATGAGGCGCTAAAGGCAGGCAGGGTCGAGGCTATCTTTGCCGATGGGCTGCGTTTGCCCTTCTGGGTTTCCGGCAGCGCGTCGGAAGGTTGCTGCGCACTGTTCGGCGGGCCCTATATGTCGGACAGGTTTCTTGGTGAGGGTCTGTCCATCATGACTGTCGATCCCGACAATGTGCTGGTACCGGCTTTCGATCAGGCGCTGGCGGCCCTTTCCCGCAATGGCCGTCTGGAAGAAATCTACCGGCGATACTTCCCTTACGGGCTTTATTGAGCACGCAGACCTCAATCGGTATTGGCGGCGGTCTCATTTGGCCGGCGCTAAAACAACATCGTTGCGCCGCAGGCGCAGCAGTGCGATCCAGACTGCCGCGGCAATTGCGCTTTCGACCAGAAAATAGCTGCCGATCGTCCCCGAGATGCTGAACGACCAGGTGAAGAGCGCCACGACGACGGAGCCGATGAGATTGCCGCTGTTCCAGATCTTGGCGCGAATGTCCTGCCGGCCGGAGGCCCCGAGTGCTTCAAGGGCTGTCGCAGCAACAGCCATCGGCAGAACCACCCAGCAGAGGATGCGGGTGATGACTGGCAGCGAAACATATTCATCGCCGAACAGCAGCGGCAGGAAGGGCGCAATGATGAAAATGGCAAGCGCACTGCCGAATGCGATGACAAGCGCTGCTTTCAGCACATTATAGGCACGCTCGATGGTTTTGCTGATGCCCTGCAGGGCGGCAGACGCCGACCCCGGATAGATGAGCCGGTTAAGGGCCTCCACGGAGAGGTAGGAACTGTCGAGAATGCGCCGGGCAATGGAATAGCTGCCTAGCACCTCGGCGCTGGCGATCGCGCTCAGCACGAGAATATCGGCGTTGCCGCGCACGGCCTTGAACAGGAACTGGGTGGAGAACAGGACGCCGATGCGGATTTCCTCGCGCACGATGCGAAAGACCGGGCTACCGAGCCTCCTTATCGCCTTCACTGAAATCGCGGCTGCGATGGTGTGTGCGGCGAGGTTCCACAGCGCCCAGGCTTCCACGGTTTCCACCTTGAAGATGAGGCAGGCGAGGACTGCGGCAATAGTGCGGGCGACGGCAAACATCACTTCCAGCTTGTTGGCAGAGGCGAAATTGGAATGGGCAATGAAGCTCTGCGTGGACAGCGAGATGATCTTGAGCAGGACAAGGTTGGTGAACAGGATCAGGAAGGTCGTGATCAGCGTGTCGAGCAGGTTTTCGGACGTCGGGAAAAATACCGGGATCGTCACCATGCCGACGAGCGTCAGGACGAGGCCGGTGGCGGCGCTCAGAAGGTAACTGTGGCCCAGCATGACGGGAAACATGCTGCGATCCTGCGCCACGCGGCGGATCAGCGATTCCTGCGAGCCGATGCCGCAAATCTGCACGCCAAGATTGGTGACCGCCGTAATCGAAGCGTAAAGCGCAAATTGTTCGACCCCGAGATGGCGGGCAAGCAGCGCGAAGGTCAGAAGCTGGGCGGCGCTGGACATGAGAAGCGCCCCGCCGGATGCCATATAGGTCAATCCGAGTCTGACGAGATGGCCGAACCGCGGCGTTTTGAAAGGCACCTCATTCTCCGTATTTGCTGGCATCGCCGGACATGTTCGACAGGGACGAGGTTGCTGTTCTGAAACCCGTGGAAAGCCGTAAATCGCCCAGCAACGCAAGTCCGCAATGCCGCCTTTTGGCAGTTTTACCCTGTCTTATCCTTCTTGGGGTAAGAGAGGGTTAAAGCAAATGTATAAGAATGATAATGAATATTGAATTTACTCGGACATGCCCGTCTCAGAAGGGCTTGTTGTTCATCATAAGGCAGGCCCCATGATCCGATCATCCATTTCCGGTGCAGGCGACGATGCCGCGTTTGGCTGACACGCAGCCTATCGCCGAGCAGGGCGGCGGCCTATCTCTTGCCGGCGGCCGGCGTGACGCGATCGTTTTCGTCGTCACCATGCTTTATATCTGGATTTCGGTCGCGCCCTTTGAAAATCTCGCGGCGCCGCCGGTGCCGCATGCCGCCGCAAACCAGCTGACCGGCCTCGTCATTGCCGTCATCCTGGGTGTCTTTGCCTTGCGCCATCGGTTGACCGGGCTCCTGCTGCGGCCGCGATTGCCCATCCTGCTGCTGTTCTTCTGGCTGGCGATATGCTCCGTGCTTGGAACGCAGCCCGGCACGTCGCTGCAACGTCTCATCTTCACGGCGCTGCTCTGCTTCATCACCAGCGTCCTTGTCGTCATGCCGCGGGACCGGCGGCAGTTTGACCGGATGATGGCGATCTTCGCCATCATTCTCCTGGCGCTTTGTTATCTAGGCGTGATTTTCCTCAGTTCGCGCTCGATCCATCAGCCCTATGATCTTGATGAAAAGGCGCTGGCGGGCGATTGGCGCGGCATATTCAACCACAAGAACGCTGCCGCTCCGGCCATGATCATTCTCTTCATGATCGGGCTTTATCTGCGCACCGCCTGGTCGATGCTGGGCGGCATCGCCATCACGCTGCTGGCAGGGTTCTTTCTCTGGAAGACCAATGGCAAGACGGCGGCCATGCTGCTGCCTGTCACCGTGGCACTGGTGTGGGTCATGGAACGGCATGCCCATCGCACCCTGCTGATGATCGGCGGGCTCCTTGCCTTCATCAATATATCCGCGGTCGGCTCCACCTATTTTCCAAGCATTCAGAATTTCGTCGAAAGCCTCGGCATCGACTCCACCTTCACCGGTCGGACGGACATATGGCGGCTGTCCTTCGATACCTTCGCGCAGTCGCCGATCTTCGGTCAGGGATTTCAGGCTTTCTGGACGAGCGACCGGCTGCTGGCCCAGGCCGATATTGCCGGCACCTGGGCGGTCACGGCCTTCCACGCGCATAATGGCTATATTGAAAGTCTGCTGAATGGCGGCCTGCCAGCCTTCATTCTGACCGTCGTGTGGTTGGTCGTCATACCCGCAAATGATTTCCGTGTTGCGGTGGACAAGGGGACTGATCCCGGCCTGACGCGACTTTTTGCACGAATTTGGGTGTACGCACTGCTTTCTTCATGTCTTGAAAGTAATTTCTTTACCGGGACAGGACCTATCTGGTCTTCTCTTCTTATCGCAATTTATTGTTTGAGGCATCAGGCGTACGATATACTCGAGCAAGGGCAGTAATTCAGGCGGGCCGGGGGGCTTTGATGACGCAGAAAATCGGAACTTTCGCCGACCGGGTCAACAACCGGCTGGTGCGCTATTTTCCAGGACCGGCAGCGCGGATCGAAACGTCTCAACCGATTGTGTCCTTCACCTTTGACGATGTACCGGAAACCGCCTGGACGGCGGGCGCCCGCATTCTCGAAAACGAGGGTGTCTGCGGGACGTTTTACATCGCCGGCGTTTTTATTGACGCTTATGATGGCGCGCAGCAGATGATTTCCGCCAAAGGCTGTTCGCAACTGGCGGCTGCCGGTCATGAGCTTGCCTGCCACACATTTTCCCATCGTAAGCTTTCAAGCTTTTCCCGGGAAGGCCTCAAGGCAGATCTCGATCGGAATGACAGCGTCCTTGGCTCCTTCAACGGAAATCGCCATGCGCGAAACTTCTCGGTTCCGTTCGGCATGGCGTCACCCGTCATGCAGCCCCTGTTGAGGCGCAAGTTCAGGACGACACGGGGCATCATGCCCGGCATAAATCGCGGCAAGGTCGACCCGCATAATCTTGCTGCGGTCGAGTTGCGGTCGGACCAGAACTACCTCGACGCTGCCGACCTGTGGCTGGAGGATGTTTTGCAAAACGGCGGCTGGCTCATCATCTTCACTCATGATGTTTCGCGCACTCCAAGCTTTTACGGTTGTCCCGAAGAGAGGTTTCAGGGCTTTGTGCGCAGAGCTTTATCCGGTGGCGCGAAGATCATGACCGTCGACGCCGCCGCGACGGCCCTCGGCCTGTAAGCCGTGAATTTCTGCGGATTGGCCGTGTGCGCGACTGAAACGAAAATCCCTTGCCTGCAATTCCAGCCTATTGGCTGGCCCAGATGATGCGGGCGATCCACTCAACGTCGGCCATGTCGAAGCTGCGGTTGGGATGTTCCGGATTGAGCGACAGAAGCTCGATGTTTTTGGGGCTTTGCCGTGCCAGTACCTTGGCCATCACCTCGCCATCGCGGCTTTTCAGCACCACGCGGTCACCACGCCGCACCTGGGCTCCCGGCTCCACGATGAGAATGTCGCCATCACGGTAGAGCGGCATCATGCTTTCGCCCTGTACCTCCAGCGCGTAGACGCCTTGCTTGCGCTCTGGAGAAGAAGGAAATTCCACCACATCCCATCCCTGACCCGCCGGAAAACCGCCATCATCGAAAAAACCGCCGGAGCCCGCCTGCGCGAAACCCAGCAGCGGAATGGCGTTATCGGCGCGGGAAGGCTGCGTCGTCTGCGCCCTGCCGAAAGCATAACCGAAAAATTGGTCGACGCTCGCGCCGGTCGCCTCCAGCACCTTGGACACAGACTCCGTTGAAGGCCAGCGTTTGCGGCCATCCGGCCCGAAACGTTTTGATTTATTGAACGAGGTGGGATCAAGCCCGGCACGCTTCGCCAGCGCCGAAGGCGTCAGCTGGTGACGCTCGGCAAGCGTATCTATGGCGCTCCAGATCGTCTCGTGTGAAAGCATGATGAAAGCCCGCATGTGGAGCCGATAGCGGAAAGCTCCTGTCGTTTACTGGCAGGAATCTAGACCAAATCCCGCCAGGAGTAAAGCTTGGAAAGGAATAAAATCCTTGAGCTACGCCACCATTGCCGAGGTGTTTATCTTGGCGAGCTGGATCACCGCCTGGGTGCGACTGTCGACCTTGAGCTTCAGCAGGATGGCGGACACATGCGCCTTGATGGTGGCTTCCGATACGTGGAGCTCATAGGCGATCTGCTTGTTGAGCAACCCTTCAGCGAGCATGCCAAGAACCCGGCTCTGCTGTGGTGTCAGTGTTCGGAGCCGACCGATGAGATCGGCAACATCAGGGTCATGTTCTCTGTCGCCTTGATGGCCGGCCGGTATCCAGACATCGCCTTCCAGGACCGCGCGGATGCCGTCCCTGATATCGTCGATGCCTGACGACTTGGAAATGAAACCGGAAGCACCGAGTTCGATCGACCGGCGCACAGTCGCTGCGTCGTCCGTGGCCGAGACGATGACGATTGGCAGGCTCGAAAATTCTGCCCGCAACGCCATCAGTCCTGAAAATCCGCTGACCCCCGGCATGGCGAGATCGAGCAGCAGCAGATCGGCATCGCCATGTGCCGCAGCCGCTCGCCGTGCCGCCTCGAAATCCCCGGCCTCAATAATGGTTTGATGTCCCTCGAGGCCGGAAACGGCCTGCTTCAGGGCGCCGCGAAAAAGCGGGTGGTCATCTGCGATGATAAAGACAAGTTCCGACATTCTGGCCCCCTCCCAAGGGCGTTATGCGGTTCTTTTTCAGTAATCGGCTCATTCCCGTTTGCCGGCGGTCTAAACACGCCCCGGCTCCTCAACCGCAAGGTTGCGCCATTCGATCGGGCATTACAAGAAAAAGCTGATGGACAGGTCGTCTTTCCCGGCGCTACGGATAAAAATCCGGTGGAAACAGTGGACATCCGGCCCGCTTTGCGGCAAACCGCCCGCACAGGACAGCGCTGGAAAGCCTTGGAGAGCCCGATGCAGGAACCCCCCACGATCATCTATAAAATCGTGCCGGAGACGTTGTGGCACGAAGCCAGGGCCAAAGGCGTCTTTGAAGGCGCACCCATCGATCTAAGCGACGGCTTCATTCATTTTTCGACGGCAAAACAGGTGGCGGAAACCGCAGCCCGGCATTTTACCGGTCAGGTGGACCTGCTTCTGGTTGCGGTTGACGCCGCGGTGCTTGGCGACAAGCTGGTCTATGAACCATCGAGAGGCGGCGATCTCTTCCCGCATCTTTATGGTTCGCTTCCCTTCACCGCCGTTCTCTGGGAAACGCCGCTTTCTCTCGATCATGATGGCCAGCACCAGTTTCCGGAGATTTTGTAATGGGCGGATTATTTTCCTCACTTGGCCGCAAGGGCCTGTTTCTTGTCGATCCTGAAAAGGCGCATGGGCTCTCCATCGCGGCGCTGAAAAGCGGCTTCCTGCCCACCTGCATGGTGCCGCACGATCCGCGCCTGCAGCAAACCGTGGCAGGCCTTGTTTTCCCAAATCCGCTGGGCATGGCGGCGGGTTACGACAAGAATGCGGAAGTCCCCGGACCGCTTCTCAAGCTCGGTTTTGGCTTCACCGAAATCGGCACCGTCACGCCGAAAGCGCAAGCTGGAAATCCGAAACCGCGCATCTTTCGTTTGGTTGAGGATGAAGGCGTCATCAATCGACTCGGTTTCAACAATGAGGGTCACGCCGCTGCGCTGGAGCGGCTGAAACAGGCGCGTCTGCGCGGCATCGTCGGCGTCAATATCGGCGCCAACAAGGATAGCGAAGACCGTATTGCCGATTACGTCCAGGGCATCGAGACGTTTTATTCCGTCGCATCCTATTTCACTGTCAATATTTCCTCCCCCAACACGCCCGGTCTGCGCGACCTTCAGGCCCGCGAAAGCCTCGCAGCACTTCTTGCCGCCGTATTGGAACGCCGCAGCGCGGAAGCCGAGCGTTCCGGCAAGCGCGTCCCCGTCTTTCTCAAGATTGCACCTGACCTGACCGAAGAAGGGCTGGATGACGTTGCCGAAGAGGCGCTTGCCCACGATCTCGACGGACTTATCGTTTCCAACACCACCCTCTCCCGCGATGGCCTGCGGGCCAGTCCGCACAAGGGCGAGGCTGGCGGCCTCTCCGGCAAGCCGCTGTTCGAGCTCTCCACGACGGTTCTGGCAAAGATGCGACGCCGTGTGGGCGCCGCGCTGCCGATCATCGGCGTCGGCGGCGTGTCATCTGCTGAAACGGCACTGGAGAAGGTGAGGGCAGGGGCTGATCTGGTGCAGCTCTACTCCTGCATGGTCTATGAAGGTCCCGGCCTGCCCTCGACGATCGTCAAGGGCCTGTCGGACCTGGTCTCACGCGACGGTGTGGCGTCGATCCGCGACCTGCGCGACAGCGCGGTGGACCGCTGGGCAGACCGTAAACTGGGCTGATCGGCAGGTCTCTATCGAAACGTCAGGCGCACAGCACCATGGCCCAATAGGGCCGGTTGCGGCTGGCGGCGTCATAGGCGACTGCAACGCCAAGGCCATTATAGGGCCCGAGCATGTTTTCGAGGTGGTGTTTCGAGCCGATCCAGGCTTTCACCACCCGTTCCACGCTATCCTGACCGGCAGCAACGTTTTCTGCGGCGGGAAGCGGCACATTCCCTTCCTTCATGCGGATAAGGAAACTGTCGGTAAGGCCGATCAGGTGCGCCATCTTCTGTGCTTTGACCATGCGGCCGGCCTGGTAGGCAGCAGCCGCGCTTGCCGCGCTGTTGATGGCGAGAGGCGAAAGGCCTTTCGAACGGCGCAGGTCATTGACCATCGGAAGCGCCGCCGCCGTTTCGTCGCGCGTGCCCGCCGGCAAGCCTTTGTTTGTGGGTACGGAAACACAGGCGGAAAGAACGGAGCCTGCGGAAAGCAGCACAAAGCCGCGCCGTGAAAGTGTCTGAAGGGATGCGTCGGTCATGTTAGCGGCGATAGCTCAGAAGTCGCAGGATGATGAAAACCGGAATGACGATCGTTGCGCCAAGGATCAGATAGTCGCCGATTGCACCGAGCGCATGGAAACCGCTGCGCCAGAGGTCTACCACGAAATCGCGCGCGCCATAGATGATGTTCCAGGGCGTCAATCCGAAGATCGCCATCAGGAAGCCGACGAGCAATGAAACGACGAGCAGCTTCACCACGGTGCGGGCCACCGTGTCCCCCAGCAATTTATTGACCTCACCGGCCATCCGCAAGTCTCCTGTTTTGTCCTGACATATGGCGCAAACCGCTTCGATGCAAGTTTTTGAGGTGCACACCGCGCCGTATCCGTCGATTCCACGCAGGGCCATGAAATAGGACTTGAGTTTTTTTATGGCTTGATAAATGACAGCCGGCATCTTCTCAGGAAATCATTGATGGCCCCAAACCAGTTTTCTTCCGGTGACGTCATTGCCGACCGCCGGGCCGATTATGCCCGCATGTTGGCGGAAGGCGGTGATTATCCCGCCGCCGCCGAACTTATGGAACAGGCGCTGGAACTTGCGCCACGGTGGACGGCGGGCTGGTTTCGCTTCGGAGAATATCTAGAAAAGGCGGGGGAGACTACAAAGGCGGTGGCGGCTTACGAGAAAGTCGCCGAAATGGATGGAGAAGGGCTGTTTGCAGCCGAACTGAAGCTGGCGGTTCTCGGCGCCGCCGAAACTCCCGAACAGCCGCCGAGCCGCTATGTGGAAGGGCTGTTCGACGATTACGCCGACCGTTTCGAGACCTCGCTTGTCGAGAAGCTGGATTACAGCGTGCCGCAAAAGCTGGCGGAGCTGATTGCTCAAGAGGCGGATGGCAGCGTCTTCGATACGGTTGTCGATATTGGCTGCGGCACCGGCCTGCTCGGCATCGAAATTCGCTCCATGGCAAAGCGGCTCGAGGGCTTTGATATCTCTCAGAACATGCTGGCAAAGGCCGAGGAGAAAGGCCTTTACGATCATCTCGCCCAAGCCGATCTCTCACTGGAGATGGAGACTTCCGGGCTTTTTACCCCTCTACTGAGGGAGCATCGCGCCGATCTCGTCGCGGCTGCCGATGTGATGATGTATCTTGGCAGCCTCGAAAGCGTCATGCCGCTCGTTTCCGCCCTGCTCAGACCATCGGGCCTCTTTGCCTTCTCGGTGGAGGATGCGGGGGACGAGCAAGGTTTCGTGTTGCGGGAATCCCTCCGTTACGCGCACTCCAAGAGCTATGTAGTCGATCTCCTCGAGCGGTCGAGCTTCTCCCCTATCGAAATCCGCAAAACCACCATTCGCAAGGATGCCGGAAAACCCCTTTCCGGCATTCTCTTTCTTGCCCGCGCCAAAGCTTGAACATTCCGTTTGTTGCCTTTTTCGCGATAGGTCAGCCTTACTTACGTAACTATCTTGATCCTGCGTTTATTGCAGTGCAAAATACCCGCGAAAACCGAGGGTAAAGCGTGGGCACGACAAGAAGCGTTTACGGCATGTGGAGTTCCGATCCGGCCAAACATGCGCCGGTGGAAGACGTGCAGGGCATCGTCACCGGCGCCATCGTTTCGGCGCTCGGCTTTTATCTCCTGAACAAGGTAGGGCTTCTGACGGGCGGGACCGCGGGCGTCGCCTTTCTTATTCATTACGCCTTCGGCATCAGCTTCGGACTGCTATTCTTCCTCGTCAACCTGCCGTTCTATTACCTGTCATTCCGCCGCCTCGGTCTTGCCTTTTCGCTCAAGACCTTCATCGCCATCGGCCTTGTGTCGGTGCTGACCGAAGTGGAGGCGCGATGGATGGTGATCGACAGCATCAACCCAATCTGGGCGGCGCTGCTCGGTGGCCTGCTTTTGGGCTATGGTCTTCTTGCGCTTTATCGCCACCGCGCCAGCCTCGGCGGCATCGGCATTCTCGCCATCTATATTCAGGACCGCTTTGGCATCCGCGCCGGTCTGATCCAGCTTGCTTTTGACGCCATGGTCATGCTCTGCGCCTTCCTCGTCATCGATTTCGCAACCGTGGTTTATTCGATCGTCGGCGCCTTGGTTCTCAACATGTTTCTGGCCATCAACCACCGCTCTGACAGATACATCGTGGTGCGCTGAGGCGACGCTTGAAAAAATTGCGCGGCGAGCGCAAAGCTCATTGGGGCATCCGGCAAAAGGGGAAATGGCAATGAGCGATATCACCGCACGCAAGCGTTTGAACCTGTGGGCGTCTGCGCCGGAGCGTCATTCATTGCTGGAAGATGTGCAGGGTGTTCTGGCGGGCAGCATGCTGGTCTCGCTTGGCGTCACTCTGTTCTCGGCGGCGGGTCTGTTGACCGGCGGCACGGTCGGACTGGCGTTTCTCGTGCATTACGCTTCCGACCTGAGCTTCGGCACGGTCTTCTTCCTCGTCAATCTGCCGTTTTATTATCTGGCCTTCCGCCGTCTCGGCCTTGCCTTCACGGTCAAGACCTTCTGTGCCATCGCGATGACCGCGCTGCTTTCCGAATATATGCCCGGCTTTTTTGCCTTCGAGAGCATCAACCCGATTGCCGCGGCGCTGTTCGGCGGGCTGACGGTGGCGGCCGGCATGTTGGCGCTGTTTAGACACCGCACCAGCCTCGGCGGCTTCGGCATCCTGGCGCTCTATCTTCAGGATCGTTTCGGCTGGCGCGCCGGCCTTGTGCAACTCGCCTTTGACGGCATGGTGCTCGCCTGCTCCTTCTTCGTCGCGACGAATTTCGTTATCCTTTGCTCCATTCTCGGCGCGCTGGTCATGAACCTCACGCTCGCCGTCAATCACAGAAACGACCGCTACATCGCCATGTAGCGGTCGTTCGATGGGCCAAGGTGGCTCAGGCCGCCTTCGCCGCCGCGTCGATCGGATGCTGCGAGCGGAAGCTGACCGCAATGCGGTTCCAGGTGTTGATCGCGCCAATCGCAACGGTGATCTTTACGATGTCCTCATCGGAAAAATGTGCCTTCAGCGTCTCGAAGGCCTCATCCGGGGCGCCGGTTTCGGCAATCTTCGTCACCGCATCCACCCAGCCGAGCAGCGCCCGTTCCTGCTCGGTGTAAACAGGAGATTCGCGCCAGACGCTCATCAGGTTGATCCACTGTTCGGACAGCCCGTCATGGCGGCTTTCCTTCACATGCATGTCCACGCAGAAGGCGCAGCCATTAATGATCGAGGCACGTAGCTTGATGAGGTGAATAAAGCGGCGGTCGAGACCGCTGGTCTGAACGTAATTCTCAAAAGCCATCATGGCCTTGAACGCTTCGGGGGATGCCTTTGCATAGTTGACGCGGGTTTTCATGTGTCTCTCCATTGGTTGTGTGGGTTGAAGGCAGGTGTCATCGGTCCGGAAAGCGGCAAAGCTGTCCGGCAACGTGATTGGTGATTATTTCGAGTCTGTTGTTCGGGTCAGCGCGTCGTCGTCTTGCGCTCATTCATGTCGAGAAAGGCGCAGCCGCGCGCGGCAATCCCGCCGTCGTCATTGGCAGCAAGATCGCCCAGAATGTCGGCAATGGTGGTTTTGGCGAGTTCCGCCCGGTAGACCTTTTCGGCTTTTAACATCGCGGCGTTGATGCCACAGGGTTTGGTGAAATAACGGCCGGGCAGCGGGTTCGGCCCGCGCTGGCGGATCTCCGCGCAACGAAACGCTGGCTGCGGTCCTTCGACAGCGAGAACGATATCAAGCAGGGTGATCTTGTCGGTCGGTCGGGCCAGACGATATCCGCCCTTCGGCCCCGGCACCGTCGCAACAATGCCCGCGCTGGACAGCGATTGCAGGTGCTTCAGAAGATAGCTCGTGGAAACGCCATGGAATTCCGCCAGCGCTGCAGCGGACAATACGCCGCCTTCGGAAAGGCCAGCCAGCATGCCCACACTGTGAATGGCCTGTTCAACGCCGTCGCCGAGTTTCATTGGTTTCTCACATCCTGTTGTATGTATCGTGGATATTATTTATCCATGATTCTGTTTTCCTGTCAAGCGGCCTCTTTGCACTCTTCTTTTTCTCAAGTTTTTCACTACCTTGAAGAGGTGAAGCACACCGAGTCCCCCACACCCGGCACGCATGTCGGCTCCTTGCCCCTTCCATTCCAGAAATGGTTTGCCGAAAAAGGGTGGTCTCCGCGCGCCCATCAGCTGGAGCTGATGGCCCGGGCGCGGGGCGGGGAAAACATGCTTCTGATCGCGCCAACGGGCGCGGGCAAAACGCTCGGCGGCTTCCTGGCTTCGCTCACCGATCTGGCGGAGCGCGGCAAGGTGCCGCCCGGCTCCGGTTTTGTCGGCGTGCACACGCTCTACATCTCGCCGCTGAAGGCGCTCGCAGTCGACATCGAGCGTAATCTCACCAAACCCGTTTCTGAAATGGGTCTGCCGATTGTGATCGAAACCCGCACCGGCGATACGCCCCAGGCGAAACGCCAGCGCCAGAAGGTGCGCCCGCCCGACATCCTGCTGACGACGCCGGAACAGGTCTCGCTGCTGCTGGCTAACAAAGAAGCAGAGCGCTTTTTCCGCGATCTGAAATATGTGGTTCTTGATGAGTTGCACTCGCTCGTCACGTCCAAACGCGGCCACCTGCTGTCGCTGGCGCTTGCGCGGGTTCGTCGCCACGCGCCGGATGTGCGTTTCATCGGGCTTTCGGCCACGGTGGCGGAACCGATGGATTTGCGCCGCTATCTTGCGCCGCAGGGGCAGGGCGAGCCGCCGGCCGGTCTCATCACGGTTGAAGGCGGCGCAAAGCCGGATATCTCCATTCTGCAAACGGAAGAACGCATCCCGTGGTCGGGGCACTCTGCGCGTTATGCCGGCAAGGATTTGTACGAGGCGCTGAAGCGGCATCAGACTACGCTCGTCTTTGTGAACACACGCTCCCAGGCGGAAAGGGTCTTCCAGGAACTCTGGACCGTAAACGACGACGATCTGCCGATCGCGTTGCATCACGGCTCGCTCGATGCCGGTCAGCGCCGCAGGGTGGAGGCGGCGATGGCAGAGAACAAGTTGCGCGCCGTCGTCGCCACCTCGACGCTCGATCTCGGCATAGACTGGGGTGATGTCGACCTCGTCGTGCATGTCGGTGCGCCGAAGGGGGCAAGCCGTCTAGCCCAGCGTATCGGCCGTGCCAACCACCGCATGGACGAGCCGTCAAAGGCGATCCTCGTTCCCGCCAACCGTTTCGAGGTGATGGAGTGCCGGGCGGCGCTCGATGCCAATTACATCGGTGCGCAGGATACACCGCCGATTGCTGAAGGCGCGCTCGATGTGCTTGCCCAGCATGTGCTCGGCATGGCGTGTGCCGAACCCTTCGACGCGGATGAACTCTATCGTGAAGTCACGACAGCCTCGCCCTATGCCGATCTGCCGCGCGCCACCTTCGATCGGGTGGTGGATTTTACGGCGACAGGCGGTTATGCGCTGCGCACTTATGAACGCTATGCCCGCATCCGCCAGATGAAGGATGGCCGCTGGCGTGTCTCCAATCCTGCGGTCGCCCAGCAATATCGCCTCAACCTCGGTACCATCGTCGAGGCAGCGGAACTCAATGTGCGCATGGTCAAGCGCAATGCCAAGGGCACGGTCGGGCGCGGCGGCATGTCGCTCGGCAAGGTCGAGGAATATTTCCTCGAACAGCTGGTGCAGGGCGACACATTCCTCTTTGCCGGCAAGGTGCTGCGGTTTGAGGGTATCCGGGAGAATGAATGCCTGGTCTCGCAGGCTTTCTCTCTCGATCCGAAGATACCTTCTTATGCCGGTGGCAAGTTTCCGCTCTCGACCTATCTGGCGGATCAGGTGCGGTCGATGCTTGCCGATCCGGCCCGCTGGCAGGCTCTGCCGGATCAGGTGCGTGACTGGCTGGAAATCCAGAAGGAAAAGTCGATCATCCCGAAGCGCGACGAGTTGCTGGTGGAGACCTTTCCCTTCCGCAAACGCTTCTTCATGGTCATGTATCCCTTCGAAGGACGGCTGGCGCATCAGACGCTCGGCATGTTGCTCACGCGCCGGCTGGAACGTGCGGGCGCAAAGCCGATGGGTTTCGTCGCTACCGATTATTCGCTCGCCATCTGGGCCATGCAGGATATGGGCATGCGGCTCAAATCCCGCCGCCTGTCGCTGGCCGACCTTCTAGATGAGGATATGCTGGGCGACGATCTGGAGGCGTGGCTGGACGAATCCTTCATGCTGAAGCGTACCTTCCGCAACTGCGCCATCATTTCCGGCCTCATCGAGCGCCGCCATCCGGGCAAGGAAAAGACCGGACGGCAGGTCACGGTGTCTGCCGATCTTATTTATGACGTTCTTCGCAGCCATGAGCCGGACCACATTCTGCTTGAGGCGACGCGGCGCGATGCCGCAGCGGGACTTTTGGACATTGGCCGTCTTGGCGATATGCTGAAGCGAATCAAGGGACACACCACGCATCGCGCGCTGGAGCATGTCTCGCCTCTTGCCGTTCCGGTCATGCTGGAAATCGGCCGGGAGACGGTGGCGGGCGAAGCGATGGACGATGTGCTGGCCGAAGCCGCCGATGAGCTGATCGCCGAGGCCATGTCCTGACACAGGCCCATGTCCTGAAAGACGCATTGAAGGAACGACGACAACATTGCTGAGCCGGCTGACATTGAGCGACAGATTTTCAAATGGCTTCGAATGCCTTGGCAGCGAGACCGTTATCAATGGCGTTGCCGCCTGGTGCGACCCGCTGGGCGGGCTCTACCTGCCTGACCTCTCGCTTCTCGTCGTCTCCGATCTGCATCTGGAAAAGGGCGCAGCCTTCGCCCGGCGCGGCTCCATGCTGCCGCCCTACGACACCATCGCCACGCTTAAAATCCTGTCGTCGCTGATCAGCCGCTACGATCCGAAGATCGTTGTCAGCCTGGGCGACAATTTTCATGATCGTGTCGGTTCGCAGCACCTGCCGCTGCCGCTGCGCGAACTCATCCGCGAGATGGCCCGCGGTCGCGAATGGATCTGGATCAACGGCAACCATGATCCCGATGGCACGGTCGATCTGCCGGGTTCTTCGGTGGATGAGATGTTTTACGGCAATCTCGTTTTCCGCCACGAGCCGAGGCTCGGGGATGCCGTGGGGGAGATCGCCGGGCATCTGCATCCGTCTGCAACCGTGCGCCGTCGCGCGAAGACGGTACGGCGGCCCTGTTTCGCGACCGATGGGTCGCGTCTGCTGATGCCGGCATTCGGCGTGATGAGCGGCGGGCTGGACCTGCGTCATAAGGCCATGCACGGCCTTTTCGATCATGCCGCCCTCGTCGCGCATCTGATGGGGCGCGACCGCATCTATTCGGTCCGGTTTTCCAATCTGCTCGGCTGAGATTTTACCGCGCCCTATTGGCGGTAGACCAGCACCGGTATCTTCGAATTCTTGAGGACTTTGGCCGTGATGCTGCCGAGCAGCATCTCGATAAAGCTCCTGCGCCGGTGCGAGGCCATGGCGATGAGATCGCAGCCGGTCCTGTCGGCGATTTCGATGATCGCTTCATCCGGCCGGCCCGCGCGGGCAAGCAGCGCCTCGCAGTCTATCCCCATGGCGGCGGCATGTGCCTGCGTGTCGCGGAGCAAATGCTCGGCCTCTTCGCATCGGTGAAATTCTTCTTCGGCAATGGCGGCAATGTCGTCGACATCGCTCGCAATCACGTGAAAGGGCTCCGATACCGTCACGACGGTCACCTTTGCGCCTGCCTCCCTGGCGAGGGCGAACCCTTGGTCGATTGCGATCTGCGCCAGCGGCGAGCCATCGGTGGGAATGAGAATGTGCTTGAACATGACATTTCTCCTTTTCATCCCCGCTACAAATCCGCGCTGCCTTGAAGGCTACGCAGGGTCGTAACGGCATGAATTTTACCGCAAACCGGTGACGGAAGCGAATGCTATCTCTGGCGGGCAGGTTGCTTCGCCGGATTTCGCAGGGTGAGAGGGATCAGTCCTTTCGGAAGATGATACTGGCGCCCCAGCCTGTCACGACCGCGAGCAGGACGCAGAGCGCGCCATAGGCAAGCGGTGTCTGGTGCGCGGCATCGGTGATCGCCTGTTCCATGCCGGTCTTGACGACGCGCAGTTTCAGTTCGCGCTGAGCGATGAACTTGCCGCTCTTGAAGAGATAGGCGCGCGCGGTGTGCACACCATTCGGCACGTTGGCGGGCAGGCGCAGCGTCGCCCAGAACAGGCCGGTTCGTTCCAGCCGCACCCCGGTCGTGTCGTTGCGATAGATGCCGCTTGAAAGCTTGAGCCGACGATAGGCCTCCTGGAAATCGAAGACGTTGTCCGGCACGCCGGAGAAGACGGCACTTTTGAGCGACAGATGGTCGACGCCGAGCCCCATGGCACGCAGCGTTCCGGGCGAGGCGACGTCGTTGATATTGCGCGTGCTGGCCATGGAATAGGATTCCGGCAGCGGCGTGAAGGTGATGGCGCTGGTGTTGATCCAGATGCCTGCCACACGCTGCTTCTTGCGCACGGTCATATAGTCGCTCGGCCCTTCCAGCGTCACGACGATATCATATTGGCCGATGGCCAGGAGCAGCTGGTCGGTATTGTTGAGCGCGCCGAAGAGGGTGAAATCCGCCCCGCGAAAATCAGACGCGATGGGGATTTCGGTCGTCGAAGCGCCAATTTCGATATTTTCCTGCAACGGTCGCTGCTGCGGGCCGGGCGGCAGGGCAAGCGGGGGTGTCTGCGCAGAAGCTGTCTGCCCGACGACAAGCAGGAAGAGAAGCGACAGAACGGCAAGCAGCGGGCGTGCGGTCAATACCCCAGCCCTCCAACCGCTACCGAAAACAGATCGTCCGGCCGCACCACGAGCGAAACCGCAAGACGCAGCGCAACGGCAAGGACAAGCAGCGCCAGCAAGGCGCGCAGCTGTTCGCCGCGCAGCTTCTGGCCCACTCGCACGCCATATTGTGCACCAATGACGCCTGCCACCATCAGGATGAAGGCGAGCACGACGTCGACGGAGTAGTTGGTCGCGGCCTGGACAATCGTTGTATAGGCGGTCACGAAAATGATCTGGAACAGCGATGTGCCGACAACAACGCTGGTGGGGATGCGCAAGAGATAGATCATCGCCGGCACCATGATGAAGCCGCCGCCCACACCCATGATCGAGGTGAGAATACCAATGCCGAAACCGAGGGTGATGACCGGAATGACGCTGAGATAGATCTTCGATTTCTTGAACCGCATTTTTAGCGGCAGGCGATGAACCCAGTTGTGATGGCCGGGCCGACGCAGGGTCACGGTTTCGTTGCGGGCGGCGCGGCGAAGCGCCGAAATGCTTTCCTTCAGCATCAGCCCGCCAACGGTGCCGAGCAGGATCACGTAAAGCAGTGAGACGATGAGATCGAGTTGGCCGATGCTGCGCAGGAAAGAAAATATCCACACGCCGACGGTAGCCCCAACGAGGCCGCCGACGAGAAGCACGCTGCCGAGCTTGATATCGAGCGTCCCGCGCCTGAAATGCGTGATCGAGCCTGAAACGGAGGATGCAACCACCTGGTTCGCACCGGTCGCCACGGCGACCACGGGCGGAATATTGTAGAAGATCAGAAGTGGGGTGATCAGAAAGCCGCCGCCCACACCAAACATGCCGGACAGAAAACCGACGGCCGCGCCCATGCCGAGAATGATGAAAATATTCACCGACAGTTCTGCGATCGGCAGATAGACAGTCACGGCTCGGACCTCGGGCAAATGGTTCCGGGCGGCAGGGCTGTCCGGGTGAGGGGGCCGCGCCGCGATTTACACTTTCTGTCTGAAAAGACCGGGCATGCCCAGCCTTCCTTCGTCATGCCCGCGAGGGCCTGACCTGTCAACATTCAACGGTAAATACGTTGATAATTAGGAAAGATAGCTGACATGCGTGGGCACGGGGCCACATTCCGGCGCGGCGTCGCACAGAAGCGGCCACAGGGGCCGCCTCACATGGTTTCCAAACTTTATTTGTTGCGGGCGAGAAGCGCGGTCACCAGCTCATTGGTGATACGCCCGTCCGGCGTCTGGCCGACGGACTTCTGGAAGTCCTTGATGGCTGTCACGGTGTTCTTGCCCAGCTTCCCGTCCGGCTGGCCGGCATCGAAACCGTTCTTGTTGAGGATCGCCTGAATGTTGCGGATTGCCTTCTCCATGTCGACGGAGGCGGTTTTCACACCTTCCTTACCCGCCCATTCCTCGGGTGGGTTGACGCTGTTGGCGTCTTCCGAAAGCGGCTTCACCTTCCAGGCATCCACCTTGGCCTTGGCGCTCTGAAGCTGCTGCGGGCTCATGGCGCCTGCAACCTCGTCGCGCTTTTGTGCTGCGTCCGCATCGCCATCCTTGGCGGCGATGGCGAACCATTTGTAGGACTCCTCGATATCCTGCTTCACACCGCTGCCGCGCGCATAGAGAATGGCGAGGTTGAACTGGCTGTCGCGCACACCGAGTTCGGAGGCCTTGATGAACCATTGCGCGGCCGCGCCGAAATCCGGCTGGCCGGCTGCGTCGGAGGCAAGCAGAACCGCGAGATTATGCATCGCGCCGGCATTCCCCTGTTCGGCAGCCAGCGTGTAATAGCGCTTCGCTTCGGCAAGATTGCGCTCGACCCCGTTTGCCTTCTCGTAGAGGTTGGCAAGACGGTATTGCGCAGGAGCAAGGCCGCGATCGGCCGCCATCTTGTACCACTTTGCTGCTTCCGCACGGTCAATGGTGACGCCGCGACCCTCGGTGTAGCGCGCCGCGATCTCGAACAGGGCCTGTGTATCGCCTTTGGCAGCCGCTTCAGCAAGCGATGCGGGCTCGATGCCGGCGGGGACCGCAATGGCGTTTTCCGCAGACGGTGCGGCCACAGTAGATTGAGCCGGCGCCGGAGTGCTGCTCTGTGCGACGGTGCCGGCCTTCGTGGGTTCCACGGCAGGCGCATCCGCAACTGGAGGCTCGTCCGGCAGCGGCGCGCCGCCGATCGTGCGGTTGTCGATGATGTTTTGTGCCGGGGCCGAGTTTTCGATGCTGTCGGCCGATGCCGCCTCTTCCGGATCGACGGCGAGGGCGGAGGGAATGGTGACGGCCTTCTCGCCCGTTTCCGGAAGCGCGGAAACCGGCGCGTTGTCCATCTTCTGCTCGATGAGCCGTGCCGGGGCTTCCGCGCCACCGATCAGCGTCTTGACGAGCGGCATGGCCATCATCGCCAGCAGAATGGCGCCGATGCCGAGCAGCAACGGGCGGCGATAGCGTGAAAGAGCGGACGCGTCTGCCTTGCGGCTCTTCTTTCCGGTGTCCAGCTTCTCGGGCGATGTTTCCATCGCGGCGGCCTGGGCGGCGCGGCGGGCAGCGGCGATAAAATCCGTCCGTCCTTCCGCATCTGCGGGCTTACCGGTTGCGGCCACCTGGCTTGCACGCACGCGCTCGAGGATTTTCTTGATATCGGGCGCGCCTGAGCCCGGCTCCAGAAGTTCATTCTCCTGGCCAGCCGGCAGAACGTCGATCGGATCGAGCGACGGGGCTGGTTCAACCTGCGTGCGGGCGGAAGAGGCCGAAACGGGTTCTTCCTTCGTCTTGGCGGGCTTTGCCGTGCTTGTCTTGAAGCGCTTGGTCAGGCCGGCGAGCAGGCTCTTTCTTTCCGTTTTTGCTGGCTTGGCGGCGGCCGGCGGCACGATCGCGGTCGCGTCGTCTTCGCCGGCATCGTTGAGAATGGCCTGCTCTTCGGCGATATAGCCTTCTTCCGGGAAGATGGCGGCAGGCATCGTGATGTCTTCGCGGCCTGCGGCAACCGCCTGCTGCGTAACGTGGCGAGGAGCCGCCTCGCGGTAGCCGTTGTCGAGATTGTCGAGGCGGCCGGCGATCTGCACCAGCGTTTCATGCAATGCTTCGAAGGTGCGGTGGGTACGCTCTTCGGTGTTGCGGCTCAGTGCTTCAAGGTTGCGCAGATCGGCCGCAAGATCGGTCAGCATCGACATGTCGGCGATGTTTGCGCCAGCGGAAAGATTGTTGCGCGTATAGGCGTCGAGAACGGCCTCGGCCGCCTGCCGGGCCGCTTCGATGATATATTCGTCGTTCGACGCCATGTAGTCTTCGATCGCCGCCATACGGGCGTCGAGTTCCGGCGACATGCCAGCCGCCTGCACCTGCACCGGCTGGCTGATCAGCGTGGAGAGATGGGCGATCTGGTTTTCGAGGCTCGCCAGCGCGTGGCTGTCGGCGGGCGCGGCATGGGCGGACTCGTCAAGGCGGGCGGCGATTGTGCCGAGACGCTCTTCCAGACGGGAGAAGGCGCCGTCGCTGAAACCCGAAGCCGGCTGCGGCTGGCTGTAGCGGTAATCGAGATCTTCGATCCGGCGCGACAGCAGGTCGAGCCGCTCGGCCAGGCCGTCATTGACGGCACCATGATCCAGCGCATCGATCTTGCGGGAGATATCGCTGAGGAAAGATGTCAGTTCCGCCTGCTGGGAGGGGCGCTGCGAGCGCTCCAGAAGCAGGGAAAGCTGGTCCAGCCGGTCGTGCAGCTGCGCAGCGTCGCGCGCGGTGCTGAGTTCATCGATCTTGCCGGAGAGCGCTTCAATGCGGGCGGTGAGGTCGGACGCCGGTTCCGGCTTTGCGGCGGCCAGGCGGTTGATGTCACCCAGCTGTTCGGCTAGGCCATTCAGGCGGTTCTCCAGCCGCTGGGCGAGCGCATTGTCGGCTGCCTGTGCGTTCGCGCGCGTGCCGGTTGCCGCAATCGCACGGCTGATTTCGTCCAGCCGCTGGTCAAGACCCGAAAAGTGCTCGATAAAGGCAGCCTCGTTGGGCTGCATATGCTTGCCGAGCTGCTCCACGGCGCTGGCAATGGTGATGAGCTTCTCCTCAAGCACGCGCACGGCGGGATTGTTGCTCATGCCGCCGAGTTGCGTCTTGATGTCATCGAGACGGTAGGCGAGCGACACGATCTCGTCCTGCAACGAGGCCGCATCGAAACCGCGCAGCGTGTCTTCCACAGTGTTCCAGCGGCTTTCGATCCGATGCACGCTGTCTTCGCGCGCAAGCTGGTCGATGGTCAGACGCAGGTCTTCGAATTCGTTGCGCAGGCCATAAACGTCGGGCGATGCCAGATTGCCAAGCTGGTCGATGCTCCCGGCAAGCCGTGCGATGTCGTCACGCAGATCGCCGATAAATTGCTGGTCTTCCGCCACCGCGCGGATGTTGCGGATTTCGGCGCGCAGTCCCTGCGCTTCCCGGGCAACTCCCTCGGCAATATCGCTCTTCAGCTCATGGCGAAGATTAACGAGCGCCTGGGCGATTTCCTGCAGTGCCGCGTCATTGCGCGGTGTTTCCTGCTGGTAGGAAGGAATGGCGCGCGCGCGTGGCGCAGCCTGAGGAGCCGGCTGAGCCTCCCTCTGCCGATATTCCGGCGCGAGCGGCCGTGTGATGGTGCGTTCCGGGCGGGCCGCAGGGTCCTGCGGCCGCTGGAAGCTCGTCTCCAGCAGACGCTGACGCTGGCGAATTTCATTGACGGGGTCGAGCTGCGGCGGGGTCACGCTCGCGCGGACTTCACGCGGCGCGGCAGGGGCGTCGTTCTTCTCCACTGGCTGCGCGCTCGCAGGCCGCGGGTCGCGCGGAAACTTCTGGCTCATCAGCCCTTCGATACGGGCTTCAAGGCCTTCAATGGTGCGATTGAGAGCATCAAGAGACGACCTGTCGCCTGGCTTTTGGGTTTTCGATCGCAATCCGTTCATCTTCTCGCTCGCTTCGCTTCCGCCCGCCGTGCCCGGTTTCTGTCGCGACGTTCTGTCCCATCACGTCATCGCCGCAACATGCAGCAGTTCCTGAGCCGGTATTTGCCCTCATCGAGGAAATTGCGCCGCCGAACGAAGCAGTTACCTCTGTCCGGAGAATTCACGAAACGTGGTAAAGAAGTGGTTAACTATGGTCGGAATTTTTTAACTTTTGCCGCGTCTGACCGGCCCGAGGCGGATGGGCGGGGTAATGCGCAACACGCTTGGCAATATTCCGCCGAAATCTGTTTGACGTTTACGCGCACGTCAAATATTGTCACGTCATATCGGCCGGATTGGCTCCGGCGCCCACGATGCGGAGGAACATCGGTAATGCCTGTTTACAAGGCCCCAGTTAAGGACACGCTTTTTATCCTGAATGACGTTCTCGGCCTGGAGCGGTATAATAACCTGCCCGGCTTCGAGGATGCGACGCCTGACATGATCGAGGCAATCACCGGCGAAGCGGCAAAGCTTGCCGAAGAGCGGCTTTTCCCGCTTAACCTTTCCGGGGACCAGCAGGGCTGCAAGCGCGCCGATGACGGCTCCGTCTCCGTGCCAGATGGTTTCAAGGAAGCCTATGACGCCTATTGCGAGGGTGGCTGGATCGGTCTTGCCGTGCCGCCGGAGTTTGGCGGTCAGGGCCTGCCCTATACGCTGCATGCGGCAATCGGCGAATATATGTCGTCCGCCAACCTTTCCCTGATGATGTATCCCGGCCTGACGCAGGGCGCGATCGCTGCGATTTTAGTGCACGGCACGCAGGAGCAGAAGCAAACCTATCTGCCGAATATGGTTGGTGGCACATGGTCCGGTACCATGAACCTCACCGAACCCCATTGCGGCACCGATCTCGGCCTGCTGCGCACCAAGGCCGTGCCACAGGCTGACGGCAGCTACAAGATTTCCGGTCAAAAGATTTTCATCTCGGCCGGCGAACATTCCATGACTGATAACATCGTCCATCTGGTGCTCGCCCGCATCGAGGGCGCGCCTGAGGGCACCAAGGGCATTTCGCTCTTCATCGTACCGAAGTTCCTGGTGAAGGAAGACGGCACGCCGGGCGAGCGCAACGGCGTCACCTGCGGTGCGATCGAACACAAGATGGGCATTCACGGCAACGCCACCTGCGTCATGAACTACGATGACGCGACCGGCTATTTGCTGGGTGCGGAAAACAAGGGCCTCTCGGCCATGTTCGTGATGATGAACGAAGCCCGCCTCGGCGTCGGCCTGCAGGGGCTCTCGGTTGGCGAGATTGCCTATCAGAACGCCGTCGAATACGCCCGAGAGCGCATTCAGGGCCGTTCGCTTTCCGGCGCAAAATTCCCGGACAAAAAGGCCGATCCGATCATCGTGCACCCGGATATCCGCCGCACGCTGATGACCATCAAGGCCTATAACGAGGCCGGCCGCGCTTTCCTTCTTTGGACGGCGCTGCAATCGGACATCGCCCATCGCTCCACCGATGAGAAGGAGCGGCAGGCGGCAGACGACCTGCTTGGTCTCGTCACGCCGATCCTCAAGGGCGTGCTGACCGACAAGGGCTTCGACCACGCCGTGATGGCGCAGCAGGTCTTTGGCGGTCACGGCTACATCGAAGAACATGGCATGAGCCAATATGTCCGCGATGCGCGCATCACCATGATCTATGAGGGGGCGAACGGCATTCAGGCACTCGATCTGGTGGGCCGCAAGCTCGGCATGAATGGCGGCCGCGCAGTCATGGCTCTGTTCAAGGAAATCGGTGATTTCTGTGAGGAAAACCGCGCCGACGAAAAGCTGACCCTCTATACCAAGGGCCTGAAGAAGGGCTTGAACGACCTTCAGGCCGCAACCATGTGGTTCATGCAGAACGCCATGGCCAAGCCCGACAATGCCGGTGCCGGTTCGACCGACTATATGCATCTCTTCGGCATCGTGGTGCTGGGTTACATGCAGGCGCGCATGGCGAAAGCGGCAAGCGAAGCGCTTGCGGCAGGCAGCGCGTCGGATGAAGATTACCTCAAGACCAAGCTTGTCACGGCGAAGTTTTACATGGAGCGCATCATGCCGGAGACGGCGCTGCGCAAAGCCCGCATCGAAACCGGCGCGGACACCACGATGGAACTGGCCGCAGAAGCATTCTGAGACATCTGGCGTTCAAGACGCCGCAGGGAGAGAATTGATGACCGACGTATTTATCTACGACCATGTCCGCACCCCCCGCGGACGCGGCAAGAAGGATGGCAGCCTGCATGAGGTGCCCTCCGTTCGCCTGGCCGCCAAGACGCTGGAGGCCATCCGCGACCGCAACGGCCTCGACACGTCCGCTGTCGACGACATCATCATGGGCTGCGTCGATCCCGTCATGGATGCCGGCGCAGTGATACCGAAAGCCGCCGCTTTCGAGGCCGGTTATTCCAATAAGGCCCCAGGCATGCAGATTTCGCGCTTCTGCGCCTCGGGTCTCGACGCCATCAACTTCGCGGCCGGCAAGGTGAAGGCCGGTTCGGATGATATCGTCATCGCCGGCGGCGTCGAAAGCATGTCCCGCGTCGGCATGGGCATGTCGGGCGGCGCCTGGTACATGGACCCCTCGGTCAACTTTCCGGCGTTCTTCATGCCGCAGGGCGTGTCGGCCGATCTCATCGCCACCAAATACGGCTTCTCCCGTGACGATGTCGACGCCTACGCCGTCGAAAGCCAGAAGCGCGCCGCGCATGCCTGGGAAAAGGGCTATTTCAACAAATCGGTCATTCCGGTGAAGGACCAGAATGGCCTGACGATCCTTGACCGCGATGAGCACATGCGCCCCGGCACCGATATGCAGGCGCTGGCCTCGCTCAACCCGTCCTTCCAGATGCCGGGTGAGATGGGCGGCTTCGAAGCCGTTGGCATCATGGCCCACCCGGAAGTGGAGCGCATCAACTACGTCCATCACGCCGGCAACTCATCCGGCATCGTTGATGGTGCTGCCGCCGTGCTGGTTGGTTCGAAGGCGGGCGGCGAGGCAATGGGCGTGAAGCCGCGTGCCCGCATCAAGGCTTTCGCCAATATCGGCTCCGACCCCGCGCTGATGCTGACCGGCCCGGTGGACGTAACCGAAAAGCTTCTGAAGAAGACCGGCATGTCGCTCGCCGATATCGATCTCTTTGAACTCAACGAAGCCTTCGCCGCGGTGGTCCTGCGTTACATGCAGGCCTTCGACATCGATCATGATCGGATGAACGTCAATGGCGGCGCGATCGCCATGGGTCATCCGCTGGGTGCAACCGGCGCGATGATCCTCGGCACGGTGTTGGATGAACTGGAACGGCGCGATCTGAACACCGCACTCGTCACGCTTTGCATCGGCGCCGGCATGGGCACGGCGACGGTTATCGAGCGGGTCTGAGACAGCGGCTACAGCCCGCTTCCGTCATCCTCGGGTAAGGTCCGAGGATGACGAGGAAAGCGAGGCGGCCATTACGATTCAGGGAAGAGGAATCCCAAATGAGCACTTACACCAATTTCACCATCGAGACGGATGCAGACGGCATTGCCCTCGTCACCTGGGACATGCCGGAAAAATCCATGAATGTCTTCACGTCGGAGGTTCTGGAGGAACTGAACGCCGTCGTTGATGCGACCGTCGCCGATGCTGCGGTCAAAGGCGTTGTCTTCACATCAGGCAAGAGCACCTTTTCCGGTGGTGCCGATCTCTCGATGATCAAATCGATGTTCTCCTTTTACCACGAGGAAAAGGCAAAGAACCCGAACGAAGCGGCACAGAAGCTGTTCGATCTTGTCGGCAGGATGAATGGCCTGTTCCGCAAGATTGAGACCAACGGCAAGCCCTGGGTCTCCGCCATCAACGGTACCTGCATGGGCGGCGCGTTCGAGCTGTCGCTCGCCTGCCACGGCCGCGTGGCCTCCAGTGCCAAGAACCTCAAGATGGCGCTACCGGAGGTCAAGGTCGGCATCTTCCCAGGTGCGGGCGGCACCCAGCGTGTGCCGCGCCTGACCGATGCACAATCCGCCTTGCAGATGATGACCACGGGCCAGTCGCTGACCGGCGCACGCGCCAAGGCCATGGGGCTGGTGCACCAGGTGGTCGAGCCGGATCAGCTGGTCGCAACCGCCAAGCAGATGATCAAGGACGGCCTGAAGCCGGTAGCACCCTGGGATGAAAAGGGCTTCAAGGCCCCCGGCGGCGGCATCTGGACGCCTGCGGCTGCCCAGCTCTGGCCCGCAGCCCCCGCGATCCTGCGCCGCGAGAGCGCCGGCAACTATCCGGCGGCACTCGCCATCCTCAAATGCGTCTATGAAGGCCTGCAATTGCCCTTCGATACGGCGCTGAAGGTGGAGCAGCGCTATTTCACCGAAATCCTTCGCTCGAAGGAAGCCTTCGGCATGATCCGCTCGCTGTTCATTTCCATGCAGGAACTGGGCAAGGGCGCACGCCGCCCTGCCGGCCAGCCGAAGACGGAGTTCAAGAAGGTTGGCGTCGTCGGCGCGGGCTTCATGGGGGCGGCCGTCGCTTACGTCACCGCTGCGGCGGGTATTCCCGTCACGCTGGTGGATCGCGATCAGGAAGCCGCAGACAAGGGCAAGGGCCATTGCGAGGAAAGTGTCAAGGCCGCCATCGGCAAGGGTAGGCTGACGCAGGATGAAGGCAAGGCCCTGCTTGACCTCGTCACGCCCACATCCGACTACGCCGCACTCTCCGACGCCGATCTCGTCATCGAAGCCGTGTTCGAGGACCGCGACGTGAAGAAGGCCGTCATCGAAGCCGTGGAAGCCGTTTTGCCCGAAGGCGCGATCTTCGCCTCCAACACCTCCACCTTGCCAATCACGGGGTTGGCAAAGAACTCCAAGCGTCCGACCGATTTCATCGGCATCCACTTCTTCTCGCCGGTCGAGAAGATGATGCTGACGGAAGTCATCTTGGGCAAGGAGACCGGCGACAGGGCGCTCGCCGTCGCGCTCGATTATGTGGCCAAGATCAGGAAGACCCCGATTGTCGTCAACGATACGCGCGGCTTCTTCGTCAATCGCTGCGTCCTGCGTTATATGGCGGAAAGCTACGACATGCTGATCGAAGGCGTGCCGCCCGCCATGATCGAAAATGCCGCGAAATTTGCCGGCATGCCGGTCGGCCCGCTGGCGCTGAACGACGAGGTGGCCATCGATCTTTCCTACAAGATCCTCAAAGCCACCGTCGCCGATCTCGGTGAAAAGGCCGTCGATCCGCGTCATATGGAGCTCGTGAAGAAGCTGGTGGAAGGCGAGGGCCGCTTCGGCCGCAAGAACGGCAAGGGCTTTTACGACTACCCGCCAAAGCCTGCCAAAAAATCCCTCTGGCCCGGCCTGAAGGATCTTTATCCGCAGCAGAAGCCTGAAGACGTGGATATGGAGGTGCTGAAACAACGCTTCCTCGTCACCGTGGCGCTGGAAGCCGCCCGCACGGTGGAGGAAGGTATCGTCACCGATCCGCGCGAGGCCGATGTCGGCTCCATCCTCGGTTTCGGCTTTGCGCCCTATACCGGCGGTGCGCTGTCCTACATCGACGGCATGGGCGTGAAGAGCTTCGTGGCGCTCGCCGAAAAGCTCAGCGAGACCTATGGCCCGCGCTTCAGGCCGACGCCGCTGCTGAAGGATATGGCCGCCAAGGGTGAAACCTTCTACGGCCGCTTCGATCCCTATGCCGGCGCGGCCAAGGCCGCGTGATCGACGGTCAAGGCAGGATTTTTGAACAGGCCCTTCGGGGCCTGCTTTATTATGTTGGCACTGCCGCTTTCCGTGCATCCTTTGACCGGCTCAGGCGTTGACTGGCAGGACAGGGCAGAAAACGCCCGCCCCAAGCAATAAGCACGTCTCAGGAGACAGCCATGAAAGCGCCACTGCGATCCCACGGTTTTGAAAAGCCTTCCGACCTCGATGATGAACTCGCCGAATTGGATGAAGAGGCCGAGGCTATCGCCGCAGAAGAGAAGACAGAGACATCCGCCGCACGAAGCAACAGCGCCGCCGATGCCATCGACCCTGCGGTAAGGGCCGAACTCGATGAACTGCGTCGGCAAGTCGACAAGATCAGACGCGATCTCAAGCGGCTGGAGGCTACCCATCACCCCCGTCAGGAGCACGAACACCCAAGGCACGAGCGCGACCGGGAAAATTCCCGTTTGATGACCGTCGTGCGCTCCGTGGCGGTCACGTCGCTCGCCAGCCGCATATTCGCCACGTCACCGGTCATGGCGGCACTCGTCGCAGTCGTTCCGTTCGCCTTGGGCTTCGCGGCGCGGCGAAGCGAGGACGCCTAACGCAGGGCCTATCCGTCCGAAGCATTTGTGGTCTCATCCGTTAGCCTGTTACGGGTGGGGCCGGGCATTCAGGCCGCCTGGTGATGCGGTCCAAATGCAATGTTTATCCCATCCACAGGCAGTTTGAAAAAACTGTCAAAAAACTTTGCGATGGCGCTTGCCATGTTCGAACAAGATGTTATAACCCCGCTCACTTTCGGGGCGCAAACAACCCCGACCGCGAAAAGCGGAGGTTCTTCAAGGACCTGAAGTGCCCGGATAGCTCAGTTGGTAGAGCAGCGGATTGAAAATCCGCGTGTCGGTGGTTCAAATCCGCCTCCGGGCACCATTTCTAACGTCTTGGTTTTGTTTTGTAATTTGCCCCTTAACTAACCTGTTGCGATAACTTTTCTAGACGCGGTTTTTCGCGTTTCTAGACGCCGGTTGTTTTCCGTCTGTTCACTTCGGCCTCAAGGTCTCCCATGGTTTCGGCCATCTTCTTGGACATGTCGGCGCGGCGAGAATAGTGCTTTGCCATGGCTTCTGTCTTCTGACCCAGCATCTGCGCGATCGTCGCGTAGTCCTTGCCCATCTCGGCGAGGATGGTTGCGACAGTATGGCGAAGGCCCTTGAGCGTAAGGTCGGGCTGGATCTTGCCTTCCTCCTCGAGCTTCAATTTTATAGGGCGCCATGACGCCCTAAAGCCAGAAACTGTCCAAGGCTTGCCGCGGCTGTTGGCGCAAAGCGTGAGCGTAGTTGCGGGATGCTTCTGCTCTTCGGCCAGCACATCAAGCACGGGCGTCGGCAATGGCACCCAAACTGGAACGCCGGTCTTTCCTCGGCGCGTGTCCAGCTTGCCGCCAGAGACGGCTGTGCGTGGCAGTTCAAGGGCGTCTTGAGGGTCAAGGCCGCAATACATCATCAACGCCACAGGAAGGCGCATGTGAGGCGGTAACGCAGCGGCGACGGCATCCCGCTCGAAGTCCAGCCAAGGCCGGTTTGCTTCGGGGGCATCGGTCGCTTTGCGCACGCGCTTGACCTTCGCGACGGGGTTCGTCGCCATAAGTTCTTGCTCGATGGCGTGTTCAAACAAGATAGAAAGGACGGTCAGCGTATAGTTGGCAAACTTCCGCTTCTTTTTTTCGAAGGTCTTGTCCCTCAGTCGTGCCACCCACCCTTGAGAAAGCTCGGACAGCGGTGACGGTCCCAGCGGCTGCAGATAGGTGAGCACCTTCTGATAATCTGACTTGGTGCGGCTCTTGAGCATTTGGAAGCCGGCGGACTTGCGGTATGACGCGATGAGCGCGGCCAGCGTGCCAGCCTTCGCTTCCTGCCCGCGCGTAGCCGCATCGATCGCCTCAAGTTCAGCGAAAAATTCGGGCGTTCCGAATTCCGCCTTGAGCCGCTTGCCGGTCTTGCGGTGGTAGGCATACCATTTGCCAGTCTTCGGTTCGAAGTAGCGCTTTAGGCCTTTCACTCTGACAACTGTTCCAGTCATAGCGCATCCAGCAGAGAGTCGGCGGTCCGCAACGGTGCTTCACCCGGTCGTAAACTGTCAATCCATGCGTCCACCTCACGGATGTCGTACCGCTCCCATCGAACGCCAACACCCAGCGCGATTGCTCGCACCGGGCAAACGGAATCGAAAGATGGAAGGCTCAAGCCGCAATATCGCGCCGCTTGCGTCTTGGTGAGAAGACGCAAAGGTACATTGTCGTTGGCGGGGCGCATGCGTCCTCCTCTATTGTTCGTGACGTAACTTTCAGAACCAGCCTGCAAAAAGTCCAATGTCGCTTGATGAAAAAGTTTGGCCCCGCTCAACCAAGCGGGAGCAGGGCCGCGACGGCTCGTTGCTGGTGAGGCCTTAGGTGGTGACTACGCCGTCGCTATTTCTGCCGGGATAAGAGGCCCGCGCAGCCGCAAGGGCGCGCTGGGCAAGTTGGCCAGCCTGGGAATGCGGAGGCTGGCTGGGAAAACCTCTAGGGGAGCCGAACCCCGGTTGCGATCTGCAGCAACCAGTCCGGGCGCACCGTCATGACGCGTTCGGCGCCCTGATAAAGATCGATGCCTGGAAAATGGGGGTTGTGCTTGGCCGTGTAGGTATCTCGGCCGATGAAGACGATTGAGCCTTCTGGGAAAATCTGCTGCCAGCTCATTGCAGCACCTCGAGACCCACCCACTGGCGATACATTTCGACGTCCGCCTGCCCCATCTTCTCGACGCGAATAACGCGGAGGCGGGCAAGCTCGTCGACTGTCGTTTCAAAAAGCTGAGGTAGGCCAATCCAGAAGGCAGCTTCGACTTTGCCGCAATCCTGAATGCCGAGTACCAAAATCCACGCTTGAGAGCCGTCGGGCTTCGTTACGTTGATCATATCGCCGGCCTTAAAACGGTCGGCGTTGTCCATTGTGAATTCTTCCAGGAAGGACGGTCTTCTTCTGCCGACCAGCGCACGCGGCAACTGCTCTCTGGCATTGCTCCGCGCCGGTTCGTGTCTTCTTGCGGCATGCGTCATTTCGGTATGCTCCTCAGTTGCCAGTTCACTGTGAACTGTGTATGTCAGTAAAAAACACCAACATCGCGGCAATGTCAACACAAAATGATGACCTTGTTGTTTTTTTATGAGGTTCGACGTGATCACACCCGCACAATGCCGCGCAGCCAGGGCACTGCTAGAATGGAATCAACCGACCTTGGCCGTTGCTGCGGGCGTTTCACCATCCACAATCCGCGATTTCGAATCGGGAAAAAGGACGCCTATTGCTAACAACCTCGCGTCGATTCGTGGGGCGTTCGAAGCCGGTGGTGTGATATTCATTGAAACTGGGGAGACCGCTCAAGGCCACGGCGTCACCATAAAAACTTGACCAGCGCGCCACGCTAAACCATCTTGCTCCCCGAGGTCTGGAGGACAAGAATGAAATTGCTGTTGGCGGTCGCGGCGATTATTATCGCATCTATAGGAATATGGCTGGGCGGGGTCAGGATCATCGTTGTTCAGCCAATAGGCGCGCTTCCTGACGGCGCAACAATCGTTGTTGCCGGCGTGGGCAACGTTCGATTGATTGATAGCCCAGATGCCATGTGCAATAGGCAGCAAGGCGGAGTAAGTCTTCTCTGTCGGGCTGCGGCGCTCGGCGCGATAGCTGAGAATGGTAAAATCTTGCTGCGCCTACCTTACAGCGAAACATTGTTTCGGTTCACCGGCGGCCCGTTTCGTGACGGCTAGGCAACCCCCGACGATCCAACTCTATCTAAGCAGACTTTAGTGATTATCAACCGAACTTCTTGGGCTTGCCCTTAAGCAACCCTCTTGCTTCGCGATGCATTCCCCTCGTCACGCCCTCGCACGACCTTCTTTCGGAGGACGACATGACTCGCACAATCGAGTATCCGACTGGCTTCGGGTCGCGTGAGGCAGGTGTGATCATGGCCGAGAAGGTCGTCGCAAAACTCTGCAAAATCTTTCCCATAGCATTTCTCCAACTTTTCCTGCATCTCCGCACCTAGGTGGATAGGGGTATCGATGCCGTCCTTTGACGCGATGGTACTCATACCTATAACATCGCCACCTTTACTCAAGATGAACGAGCGCAAGTCCGCTAAGGTTCCACCTAGGGTCATCACGTCATCTACTATGACATATGGCGCACCCTTGTCAATTTCTCCATAAAATTGAGATCTATGGGCAATTCTGACCCACCCATTGCTTTTGTCTTTGGAGAATTCCTTCATCTGGAAAACTCTTTCTTCCACAGGCCATTCGAGTTCGTGGGACAGCCAGTTCGCATAACCGATCGCGAGAGCATTGTTCGAGTCCCCGAGTTGAGCCGCTGGCGCGATCAAGTATGGGGCTCGCCCTAAGCTCTGCTGTATCGACTGCAACTTCTCGATCGTGTCTTTCACGACAAGCTCGTCTAACAGCTCCAACGCGGCCTGCATGTCTCTCGCGCCCTTTGCTGCTGAGTAAAGGGCGTGGTTCTTCAGGCATGCCTCTCCCTTCGTGTTCGAGGCCCACTTACAATTCACTATTACAGAAGGAAAATCCAATCCCCAAGGAACGCGCATCGAGACACAATCGCTAATAGTATTCGCTCATCGGTATATCTTACATTTCTCGGTCAAAATCAAACGTCTGCCACAACTAACCACAGCGTGTGGATTGCCTGCAAACGGCCCATTCTTAAATTTACGAAATGGTGAGCGTGCCCATGCGTCTATCTCGTTGGCGCACCTAAATGCTGAGCAGGGTTTCTTGAACCGGGACCAGTAGGATGCCGACACCCGTCGGCATCCACGCCTTCCTTTCAGCGAAACGCTTTACCGGTGGAGTGGGGCGAGGCTTTAGGGTCGGCGCTCTCCAACCGCTCAACAGCCTCAATGATGCCATCTAGCCCGTTTCGCAAGATGGTGCGGTTGATGCGGCCAGCCTCATCTAGGCAAAACTTAAGGTTCTCTGCCAGCGACTTGATGTATTCCAGTTGGAATGTTTGATCATCACGCATGGTCTTCTCCTAAACTACCGGCCAAGCAATAGGCGCGATCTCAGCAAGGAACTCCTCAACAGTCGGCTGCTGGCGTTGCCCAGCCTGCACCTTGGCCAATTCGCCGTAAGCGTAGAACCAGACATTATCGCGCCACGCGACGAAGGCCTGCGCTTCTGCCGCCCATTTCGGTTTTGTTGACGCCGTGTATGATGCCAAAGTCACGCCGTCGCGAAACTGCTTTTCCCGCGCGGTGCTATCGACAAGGTTCTGGATGGCGTTTTCGTAGTCGGTGATAGTGGGCTCTGGGTCTGAAATCGCGTCGAGTTCTGCGATTTCCTCAGGGGTCATATCGCGCTCTGTTTTCTCACCCGTTTCGGCGTCAAAAATAAACGTCTTCACGATCTAAGTCCCTCCAAATCAAGGAAACCGAATTGCGTTGCTGAGCCCGAGCGGCTCAACAATCGAATCGCGTTCATGGCAACAGCCCTTTTGTGAACAGCGCCGGGAATTCTTATTCTTCTTCCGACCGCAGACGATTCTTCTCTTGCTTGCCCTATCGCCGCGGAATTTCGTGCAATGTTGAAGTGGCATATATTCAGTACGCCCACTGCCGGCCAGGCTGTGTTTCCTGAGTGCGCCAAGAATGGCAGTCCAGCAAGTGTTCCATCAGTGAGCGTATCTGACGTACTCGATGTTGACGCATCAGTAATCGTGTATCGAAACTCGTCAGCATCAGCGCCAAAGGTAGTGCCGTTATCTGACGAAAATCTGATAAAATAACCGGTGTCGTCTGGCATAACGCATGAGCCTGAAATCCTTAGACTTCTGTAAGCGCCAAGGCCGGTGACATCGATCTGCGTCAACCCCGCAAGCGCAAATGAACCGATGAACTCCCAGCCACCCAGCACCTGGCGCGCCTGCGCGGGCGTTAGGCGTTCGATCTTCCCCGTTCCAGCGGTCGCTCTTCCGAGCATTGTAGATGTTGGAATTTCTGCCAACTTGATAAGTTTGCCGGTCGCTCCATCGAACGCTGATATGTCGCCATCAGCAACGCCACCAGCAGGCCCAACGACATCCCCCGTTCCGGTGCCATCCGTCCCCTTGCGAGCCAACAGCCGCCAGTAGGCATTACTCTCGGTCGGCAAAACGGGAGGCGCGTTGCCCGTCGTCGGCTGGAGAGCGATCCACGTCGAGCCATTGTTCAGAACGATATCGTTCGCGGCGTAGGCCGTCGCACTACTGTAGGCGCCACGATCCACCACGCCAGCCGTGCCGGAACGAGCGAACAAGAGCCACTGCGTGTTCTCGGTCGTCGGGAGCGTGGGAGGCGCATTGCCTGTGGTCGCAACCTTGGCGATCCACGTCGACCCGCCGTACTGGACAATATCGCGGATCGCGTAGGCAGTGCCTGCGCTGTAGTTTCCTCGCTGATTGACGCCAGCGGGACCGACAGGACCAGTTACATAGGACGGGGCACTCCAATCACCCGACGTCGCCGAGTTCTTGAAATAGATCGCAGAGCGACCGTCGCCAATATCAATTACGAGGACCGCGAATCCAGCAGCAGCGCCATTGTAAGCCGCCCGACCAGCAAGATTGGCAACAAACGCGTTGTATTCGACACCTTGAACAAGAGCCGCCTTGTTGATCGTACTGAACACACCTGGCCCGATACCAATCGGGATATCGTCAGTGCCGACAGAGATTTCCGACAGGCTTTCAAGGTTGCCATTCGACAATGAAGACAAGAGGGTCCGCATCGCCGGCAAAATGAAAACTGACGGAGGGGTGAGCCGAATCTTATAAGGCGCATCTGTCTGGGCAGGACCGGGCCAATCGTCGGCAAGCAGCAGTTCCGTGTTGCTGATGATCTTTTCGATCACAATCGGGCGGCCGACGTGGATACCGAACTCATCGCCGACTTTGATGGGGGTAAGGCCAGAAACTTCCGTCAGCCAGCCTGTATCAGTGCCGGTTACCGTGCGAGAGCCAACTGCGACGGTTGCCGTGCCGTCGCCATACCATGTGGTGTTAGCCATAGTTGTTCCTTAGTTGAATTTCACGTTTCGCTTCTGCGCGGACCTGACGCCGGCCTCAATGCGGCTTTGCAGTTCTGCGTTTGTTTTGGCTAGGCCGCGCTCAAGGCGGGCCACAGCGGCAGCGTCCGCCCCGCGCGCATCAATGTTGTAGACCGGAGCTAGTTTGACCGAAGTGCCGCCACCCATGATGGATTTCATGTCGGGAAGGGACGGCGTGCTCAGCTTGGGCATGGACGGCATCGCGCCGACATACCCGCCATCAGCGTAGCCTTTGAGATTGCGCCGCATGGCCTCCATAGCCGCAGGACCGCCGGCAGCTTTGACGGCCGCTTGGTCGAAAACGTATTCGCCTTTGTGCACGACGCCAGCAGGCTGGTACTTCCCACCGTCGCCGGTGTAGCCGCCGTCTGAATACAGGCCGCCAGTGATCGCTCCGGATTGAATGCCTGACCACTGGGAGCCACCACCAAACAGGCCGCTGAACAGACTGAACAGGCCGCCTCCACCGCCGCCGGCGTTGTTGATCTTGAAGATGTTGTTCAAGACGTCGTTGATAAGGGCGTTGCCAATCTTCTTCAGGCTGTCGGCCAAAATGTCTGCCGCACTGGCGCCCTCGATGAAGCCGTCAATCATGCCTCGCGTAACATCCTTGGCGGTTTCCATCGCCTCTTCAGCGCGCTGGCGGATCTCATCCTGCTTTTCGGAAAGCCGCTCGGACTCGACGACAGCGTTCGCGTAGCCTGCTGCTAGATCCTCGATGCTGGCCGTCAGTTCAGGCGTGATTTTAACGCCAGCCTCTTGTGCCGCGGTCAGGAGTTCCTGTTTGGCGCGGGCAAACTCGATGGAGTGCCCGTAGTCGTTCAATAGCGGATTAAGACCAGCCTGCGCTGCCGTCTCAGCGTTCAGAGCCGCGGTGCGCTTCGTGATCTGCTCGACCTCGCGAGCGTACTCGTCAGCGCGCTTCCTGCTGGATTTGCCGTCTTTGTCGGCTGTGACCTGGTATTTCTTGTCGGTGATGTCGACGGGCGTGAATTTCTTGCCATTGGCGGTTTTCGTTTCACCGGTGCCTCCCACAATAGAGGGCGCACTGGTGGGATACTTCAGCGGCTTATCGTTCAGCACGTCCTGGATGATGTTCGACGCGGTTCTGGTCTGCGCTTCTTGTAGGGCCTTGATCTGCCCTTCGAGCACCCTGATTTCAGCCTGACCGAGGACGTTCGCCGGATTAGCCTTGATCTCGGCAATCTGCTTTTCGAGATCCAGCCGCTTCTGGGTGTTGTCGACGAGCTTGTCGCTGGCTTTAACGGTTGAGTTGACCGTCAGCGCGCCGCCCAGCGCAGATAGCTTGCCATCGCCGTCGCTGTCTAAGGCGCTTATAGCACCTTGACCAATGTTCTGAAGGCCGCTTGCCTTTCCGACCCACTCGGCGAAGTCTTGAGCTGCTTTCGCACCAGCGTTGAGCTTCTCGATAATGTACTGAATATCAGACGCGAGACCATCCATGTCGACGCTGTTGACGAAGTTCGCCATGTTGTCGATGGCGCCGCCGAACGTGTTTGCAGCCTGCGTGGAATCGTTGAATTTGCGGACGGCGTTCGTAAGGGCGGTTCGGAGATTTTCGAGCCGCTGGTCGACCGTCAGCACCGCACCTGCAACTTTCTGTTCAAGCACCGGTGCGCCAGCATTGATGCCGTCGAAGAATGCCTTTGAGGACAGCTTGCCTTCCAGCATGATCGCCCGCAGCTTCGCGACCGATCCTTCGGCCTGCTTGATGCCAGCGGCAGCGGCCTGCAGGATAGTCGGCGCGCCTTCGAGGATAGAATTGAATTCCTCAGCGCGCACGACGCCAGCGCCCAAAGCCTGCGACAGCTGCAATAGCGCGCCGGAAGCTTCCTGACTCGACTGGCCAGACGCGCGCAGCGCAAGGGCAACGTTGCTGGACAGGCTGATAATCTCGTCCGACGAGACGCCCAGCTCTTTTTGCACCAGTGATACGCGGCCGTACAATTGCACAAGCGTTTCGAGCGGCGCGGCATTTTTCTGGGCTGCCGTGAAAAGCTTCTGATACACGCCTTCAAGTTCTTCGCCGGCGAGGCCCGCTACCTTCAGGGAGTTGGTGATGCGCGTTCCACTGTCCGATAGCTGGCGAAAGCCTTGGGCACCACCGATAAGAGCAAAGGCTTTCGCCGCACTGGCAGCGATCCCTGAATAGGTCGAGTTCAGGCGAGTCTGCATTCTGGCGGACGTGGTTTCAATGCGCTTAAAGTTGCGCTCCGCATTGCGGGTCGCGCTGGCAATTTTCTTCTCGAAGTCGCTAACGCGGGCCTCAAGCAATACGGCAAGCCGTTCGTATTCTACGCTCATTTTTTCTTGCTCCTAACGGCTTTGGACATCGCGCGTTTGATTTTGGCTGCTGCTTTTTTCTGCGCCAGCCGGAACCCCGAGAAGAAGTAAGGCTGAGCCCTGCTGCCGGGGTTTTTTGTTCCGGCAAACTGGCCACCGTTGATGTGGGCGCGAGTGCCAAACTCCACTAGGTGCGCATAACGGACCTTGGAGTTACCGGCCGTGATCATCGCCGCGTTTTCAGGTACAACAGTCGAGCGACCTGGCTGACTGTGTGGTGGGGTTTTCTGTCCGCCGGGGGTAACCTCAATGCTGTCCTTCAAATCGCCGTCGTCGACTGGTGCCAGCGCCTTCATAACGGCGGCCACATCCTGGGCGGCGGAAGTGATTGCAGGCTGGGTCTGCTCGCGCACAGCCTTGGGTATCTTCTCAAGACGGCGCTTTAGGCGGTCCCAGCCTTGTATGGTGCGCTTAACCATTTGCTGCGGCAGGCTCGGCTTCGTCTTCGGCTTCGGGCACACCCTTGCCATGGAATGCGGCATCCATCACCCGAACCACCAAAGGAAAGTTCTCAGCCGCGGGTCGATTCTCGACGTAGGTACGAACCAAGCGCAGCGCGTCTGTAGGTGTCATGCCGCCGCCGATCAGGCCGAGGCGCAGAATTTCGCGTGCGTCATGGAGATTGACGATGCCCGTGCGGATGGCGTGAAGCAGCGTCGCATACATCGATCGATCTGTTGTTTTTTCCCATTCACTGGCCAAATCCCAGGTGAGTGCGAATTTGTACGTGCCGTCGGCAAAATCTGCTTCGACGATGGCAAAAGGCTGTGCTGTGGTCATGGAATTCTCCTTGGAACAATTGCGCATTCCTCCGCGTTCGTCGGCGACGAATGCAGGAGGGATGCAATGGAAGAACGGGTTGATGGCCTGCCGCTGGCAGAAATTACTGCACAGCTGGCTGCGTTGGCAGAACAGGCTAGGGCACTTTGCAAAGACCTCGAAACGGTCCCTGATGAGGATGAGGAAAGCCCAAGCGAAAACTAGGGGTCATATTTTCAATTGGAAAAATGCACGCGAATGACCCCGGCCGGTCCCTGAAAAAGGCGACTTCCAGAGTTTCGGCAGGCCCCGTATCAGGCGAAAAAACGTAATGATTTCTCGCGCGCGCGTTTGCGCACGCGTGAGGCAAAAAACTGTGTTTGCACTAAAAGTGCATTCCCGCGCCGCTCCGTGACTGAACGAACGGTCACTTCGAATCTACCCCCTAGCCTAGCTCGACAGGGTATCCGTCAACACCGCAGGCAAAAACCTTGCGGCCGCGCTCCATCGCCTGCTTTGCGCTATCATGATGATGTCGGCAGAGGCTTTGAAGATTGTCGGGGTCGAAGAATAACGCCTCATCGCCCTTATGTTCTTTGATGTGGTCGACGACCTCGGCGGCAGTCACCTCTTCGGTTGCGAGGCAGAAGCGGCACAAGGGTTCTTGCATCAGCTGTCGTTCTCTGAGGTCGATCCAGCGCTTTCGCTTGTAGAGGTGTTGCCACGCCGCGCTCTGCGCGCGGTTCTTACTGCGCCACATACCTGCCATCTAAAGGTACGCTGCCTCGCCCCAAGTCGTGACGTCGCGGACGTTCACCGCTTTGGTGCGGCCATCCATGCCGGTCACGCGGTCGTAGTCGAAGCGCTGTCCGATACGTGGTGCCTCATGGTCTGGCATGCTGGTGATGTGTACGAATTCGCCTGCGTTGCCGCGATCTCCGTCTTCCTGAATGAAGCCAAAGCCACGGTCATTGAACCACTTGATAATTGTTCCGGACGCCATTGCGGTCCTCCTAATGTTTGGGAAAGGGATGGCCTGCCGCCGGGGCTCAGCAGCAGGCCGTTGATAGCGTGGCCACTCACACTCACGCTATCTGGATACGTGGCGCTTACGCCTCGAAGTCACCGGTGACCAGAGACTCGGGGCGATAGACTGCGAGGGCAAGACGTTCCTCGATCCGGGCCGTCGCCATATTGAGCTCGAAGTCTTTGTCGTTCTCCGTGCTGAGTTCGAACGTGACCTGCTGCCGATCGAAGATCTGCGCCGCGGTAGCAAGGGCACCGACGAGGAACTGGCCGGCTGGCATAGCCGTGGTGTCCACGATGGGCAGGCGCCAGATACGCCCCTGTCCGCCCTCTACGGGGTCGACGATAATGTAGTTGCCACCAGCATCCTTGGTGAGTTCAAGCTCGGCCAAGTCGTCCGGGTTCATGACAATGCCGGTCGCAGTGTACTCCGCGCGACGCACCTGCTGGATGGCTCGGCGAATGGTGTCAACGCGAGTGTCGCCGGTCTGGCGCAGGCTCTCGTCGAATTCGGTCGCCTGCGGAATAAGGCCAAGGATATTCTGGCCAGTGCCGCTACCGAACAGAAGCTGCTGCTCCTCGACCAGCTTCAGGCCGGTTGTGCCGCGCAGATCCAAATAGGAGACCAGCCCGGCGACGTCATCAAGCATCTGCTTGGAGAGTTTGAAGAGGTGAGCAATGGTCCGAACCGATGCAGTCTTGAGGTCGAAAGTGATGTCGGAATAGGGCTTCTGGGTAGTCTCGGCGACGGGAGCCGCGTTATTGGTGAAGCCGGTTTCCTGCACGAATTCGATAGAGCCCGCAGTGGTCTTGCCTGGCGCAATGAGGTCGCGGACGGTGAGAACGCGCTGGGCGGGGGTGACGATGCCCGGGCGTCTATCGGCGGGGACGAGAGACGTGCCCTGCGATCGACCAGTGCCGACGGTCGTATTGCCGGATGTGATGGCGGCAGATTCGACATAGGCGCGGCCACGATTGGCACCACCGTTGAGCTCCTTGAAGGCCGGCGTGTTAACCAGCGCACTTGCCAGGCTTTCGCCGGTAGCGAAGTTGTCGTTCGCGTGGCCGTCCATGCGGGCGAACTGCTTTTCCAGGCCAGAAATCCGCTCAGAAAGGCCAGTTGTTGCGGTATCGAAAGCAGATCCAAGCTGCTCGATTTTGGTAGCGATATTGTCAGTCATTCAGGTGTCCTTTTCGACATAGGAGAACGCGCCGAGGTAGGCCAGCATGTGCGGCAGATACGTTCGTGCGGGTTTGTCTGTGTTGGCGGCATTCCATGTGTCGATTTCGACGACGTGCCGCTTTGCTTGCCGGTATAGATCGCGATGCGCAGCGATCTGCTCAGCTGTTCGGTGCTTGTGGGTGGTTGCTTCGATTACAGCTGCAACGGGGTTGGCTAAAACTTCTGCCTTCCTTGTTGCTACATCCTGTCGAATTTCCACGAGCAGGCGCGTAACTTCAGACGTCATTGCGCAGCCCGCCATTCTTTCGCCAGCGCTTCGAATGCGGTGCCCGCAACAAGGGCCTGCTTCACAGCACCGGTTGCCTGCGTTGCACCGAAAACGGCGTGAACGCCGTGGCCGCCGACATCCGCGAGGATATCAACGCCGGGGTTTTCCAGATCATTTCGCAGCACAATGCTCTTGATGACCGGGGCAAAAGGGTTTGTCCGTCCGCCATCGAACGCAGCGGCAATGGCCTCGACGAGCGACATGCAGAGCGTTGGTGAATGGATACGGGCGAACTTGTCGACGCTTTCGCCTACGGTTCCGAGCCCGTTATCAGCAAGGACGGCGATAAGCAGCCGCGCCATTTGGTCAGCGGAAAGTGGCGGGTAGGTACGTCCCACGGCCTTAGGCAGTACGCCGGCGTCAGATGCGCGCTGGGCCAATGAAGTGACGCGACCGAGGCCAATGCCAAGTGTTTTAGATAGGGCAAGACATGCCGCGGCTTTGCGCACGGTCGCCTCCTTTCATTTTTGGAAATGAATGTTTTGGGTGTTTAAAAAATCGATCAGGGCAGGCGAGCGCGCAAATCACCTAAGCGCGCTCACAGCCCGATCGACCGTTTGCCGAGGAGAGACAAACGGGATTGCATTCGCTGCGGGTACATCCGCCGTCAGCAAAAATGGTGCGAAGCGCTCCCCCTCATTGCACGCTTCGCTATTGTGGTGTGCTGCTGATCAGCAAAAGCTTCAGCTTCCCGCCGGGGGGGGGTATTACTGGATCACACCGCAATCAAACTGGTCTACTCATAAGAGTACGCAGTAACGCGCCACGAAAAGGCACATGCCGCGAAAGAATTCTTATCCCCTCATAGAGATACGCAACGGGAAGCCGCTCGAGTGGATATGCCGTTCGGAAAATATTTCCATACGGTCACTATTACCGCTCGGCGTGCCAATCAGCGCATGCGCTATCAACCATAAGGGACTTGAATGCGCGTGGGGGTCTCACCCATAAGGGATTTGAAGCGCCGTGGAACGACACCCCTCAACCCTTGGGGACTTGAAGCGCCGTGGCATACGGTCCTACAATCACCCCGCGGTGCGCAGCTTTGCTGTACACCCTCACCTATACAGGTGGTGAGAACGCAGAAAGTGCCACCCCTACATACTACTCTCCGCGAGATCGCGAAAACTACACCTTTTGACCGAAAAAAGTGGTGGCGCGAAGGTCATGTTGCGGCACTGTGTTGCGGAAATGTCGCTAAGGCGAATCCGCTGAGGTAATGTGTCGGCGGTGCACCCCTTCACATTACTCTCTCCGATATCGCGGAAAGCGGCGGTTAGGCTGAAAGTTTTCGGCCAGTGGATAAGCCACTGCAGAACGCAGAAATTTCATTTAAAATCAGCGTCAAGGCCTGTGGATAACTTTTCGGTCGAACGAAAAAGCATAATGTTTACTGTGAAACTGCTTGTGGATAGATGCGCACGCCCACTTCCATTCGGAAATCTGAAATGAGAGAACCACAAAAGGAAACGGCTCCAGATTCGTCCGGAGCCGTTATGGGTTGCCCTTAGCGGTTAGGCTTGCCGCGAACGGTGAGCCATCGCTAGGACGGTACGTAGCACCATCGTGATAGCGCTCCTTGCTTTGTTTCGCAAGCCAGGACGACCCAATGGATACAATTGCAGTGATCATAACGATCGCGGCCGGACTTCTCTCAATCGCGCTATCGGTCATTAAGATCAGGGCGTATATGCGGCGGAAACAATCCCGCTAGCTTTGCATACCAGTCCCGGCCGTCCTCACCGACGGCCGGTTGATTTCGCCGATGCCTTGCTAACAGATTCCTTCAACGCGGCTCCGGTAGACCGCGCGGCGCACACCGAGCACCGCCAAGACCGCTTGTCGCCGGTAAACCGTTCTCCGCAGTCGCTGCATTCGCACATGTATCCACCGGGAGCGAATCCAGCGGTGTTGTCATTGGCGGGGTGCAGCGCGCAGGCCTTTATGGCCAGTACGTGCAATTCATGCACAAGCTCGCTTTTTTCCTCATGGAAGCGAAAAGGATCGCGGTGCGAAGGCGCAAGCCGCGCCAGCCGGTCAGCCAGCGCGTGTAGATCGTTGGCGAGGGTCATACGGCTGCCCTAGATTGTGGTTTGCGCCTCTCCACCACCCTAGCAAATGTTTTTGCATCCAAAGAACAACCGCAAGAACCGATGTGATCCACTCTTCCGTCGTCGAGTAGGATGCCAGACCTTGCCGGGTCTTGCGGGCCATGCATGGTAACAGGCCAGACGGTGCCATCGTCCCTGACCTGCCAAGCCAGAAGTGGGCGCGCTACTTGGAAGCATCCCACAATAGTCAAGATTGTTTCAGCCTTTGAGGCGCTAACGAACATGCTCATCACTCATTCCCCATAGTCGTTGATGCATCCATTCCAATAATCGACTGGGCGAAGCGTTACGTGTTACGTTACGTACCCACCCTTCTAAAGAAGGGGTGGGGTAACGGTAACGCGGTAACGCCTGCGCCTTAACCCAGTGGGAAAACGTTACCGTTACCAGAATGCGTTACTGTAACGCATCTGGTAACGCGGTAACGGAAAGGCTCCAAAGGCCATTTTCATCTTGGGTCACAAGGCCTTTCTTCGCGAGGTTTGGCTTGCCTACCGAGAACCGTTTACGGTGCGCCGAGCCCGACAAGCCCTCTTCCTTGTGAGTGTCGAACGCTTCTCGCCATTCCGCTTCGGTCGCAGGCCTGCCGATCGAGGATAGAGCAGCAAGCACTGGCTCTTCGCTCTTGCTGGCCGCTGCAACATTGTCGTTGCTGGCCTTCTGCGGGTTAGGCTGCTTTTGCTTCACCGCATCGAGATCTAGAGGAACCACTACAGAAGCCGTGATCTCTCGGCCGCTACGCTCATCAATCTCAACTACGCGGCTTTTGATGCCATAGGCAAACTTTGGCTTCAGGACTTCGGCGACGTCATTATCCTTCTGGACCGTGGCCAGCGACCCGCCTTTCAGTTTCTGAACGCGCACAGTCTGATCGAACGCAGCGAGCAGATTGCCATGTCCGCGCAGACGGCTGTCGTCACCTATTGGAGTGTGATGGACTAGGAGGATGTGCGCACCGGTCCATTTCAAGGTGCGCTGAAGATGACGAGCGACCTTAGCGGTTTCCTCGCCGCCGCTGTCGGAGCCGTTGCCAAATGTGCGCGATAGGGTATCGATGACAATCATATCCACATTGAAACCATCGCTTCCGCTGTCCTGCTCAACATCCCATGACTGCTGCTCGACGTCGTAAACGATCTGCGATAGGCGGTCAGAATCATCGCCTATGAAATCCAGATCACCGTCGTAGATAGCGAGTCTCATAGGCTCTTGTAGATTGTGTTCATCGGTGAATGCCTCGACCCGTCTCTGCACTTGGTCGGCGCGCTCGAGAGCGATGTACAACACGTCACCCCTCAACCATTCCTCGGGTTCCGTGGCGTTTGCCTCGCAATACATGCCGGCGCCCCTGCCCATCCAAGGAAGGCCGCTCGCGACATGGCAGGCGATATCCAGGGCGATCGTGCTTTTCGTGGCTCCAGGCTCACCAAAGAAGCAAGAGACTTCGCCTTTAGCCAAGAAGCCGTCGACGATATAGTTTTTTGGGGGGATATTGCCAAAGGTGCGATGGAAGCGAAACTTAGACGTCGTGTTGGCTGCAAACTTGGGCTGATCGGGTGCGAACCAGTCGATTTCCCTCATCGGCAAGCCTCCAGCGCTTGAAGCGCAAGGGTGGTCAACCGTTCGGCAAGCGGCTTGGAAAACGTGGCGGTCCGACGCGGGCCGGACTGCGGCGCGAACAAGAAGTGCGCGCCATCTGGCTGCCGCACTAGGCGCAGGCCGTAGAGGCGAATGTGCTCATTGAGCTCGACGTCAACGAAAGCGACGCAATCCTTCGCGCCACGCTCATTGGTAGGATGGCAATATAAAATCTTCATGGGTCTCCGTTCGGCGCACAGAGGCGCGTTCCTGCCGACGTGTGCCGGCAGGTTGTTGATTTCATTGGGTGCAAAAATTGCCTTTAGGATCGAATTTGGTGGTCGAAGGTTCGATACTACTGCTTCAGACCATGCTGGCGGTTTCTAGACAAAATGAAGCTAAGCCATTGTGCTCGGTTCGATTTCTAGACGGAATGGAGAATTTGAAGTTATTGAAATTTGGTCATTCGTCAGCGGATTGAAAATCCGCGTGTCGGTGGTTCAAATCCGCCTCCGGGCACCATTAAATTTCCCAATGCCCAGACCGTCATCGACCAACTGCCAGTCTGGTTCGATTACTACAATCGCTTTAACCCTCGCAAAGCTCTCGGCTCTCGCCAAAGGAATTCCTGGCGGGCAAGACACGCCAGCCCTTGTTCATTGGAGGAATTTGATGAGAGTAACTGTGATATCCGGTCCGGAATACAATGAGACCCTACGAACAACGGTCATGGATGTTATGGAGCAGCTCGGTGCTTCAGTCGAAAGTCGGAATTGGTCCATTGCTGGTTCGCAGGAAATTGAGACCGTTCAGGCGCGATTGGCCGACCAAGAGATCATCATAGAGGCAGAAACCTATATTGGCCTTTCCATCACGGGCGATGAGGACACGGTCAATGAAATCTCCGAGCGAGTGAGGCAGGCCACTCAAACGATCCCAACTTGATCCTGTCCGGTATCTGGGGCCATTACAGAGCGCGCAGTCACGGCGGATGCCTCTTGGGGCCTTTGCCGCCATGGCCGGGCGTGTTCGCCAAAAGATTGGTGAGGGACTGCAGGAAATTGCCTGATCAGATTATCGCAAACGAATATTTTCCGGGGCGGGGCATCAGCGCGCATGTCGACTGTATCCCACGTTTTGATGATGCAATCGGGTCGATAAGCCCTCTATCCGCTTGCGAAATGTTTTCGCGATCTGCGCGGACCGGCACATGCGCCGTGCTTCAGCCCCGATCAGGTGGCCTGCCCATGGACTCCGGCCGGTTTGATTGGACCCACGAAGTTTCGGCTCGCAAATCGGATATTGTGACAGGGGTAAGGACCGTCCGAAGCAGAAGGATTTCCCTCACTTTTCGCAAGGTCATTGCTTCAACATCGACCTTAGCAATTACAAATGCTCCCGATTATCCGTATTCTGCTCCGCCCGGTCCCGATAAAGTGCTGCGCGCCCGAGCAGCATCAGGGAAACCGGCGTCGTCACCGTCATGAAGATGCCGATGAAGATCTCGTGGAAAGCGAAGCGGCCGCCGGAGACGGAGAAATAGATGATGGAGGCCATGACAATGCCGCCGGTGCCCCAGCTGGTGCCGAGTGTGGGGGCATGCAGCCGCTCGTAAAAGCTGCTTAGCTTTGCAAAGCCGATGGAACCGATCAGCGTCAGCGAAGCGCCGAGGAGGACGAAGAAAGCCACGGCGATCGCGGCCCAGAGCGGGAATTCTTGAGCTTCGATCATTCGATCACCTCGCCACGCATGAGGAATTTTGAAAGGGCCACGGTGGACACGAAGCCCAGGATGGCGATCAGCAGCGATGCTTCGAAGTAGATATCGTTGCCGGTGCGCAGGCCGAAGGTCAGCAGCAGCAGCATGGCGTTGACATAGAGCGTGTCCATGCCCAGCACTCGGTCCTGCGCACGGGGGCCGATGGCGATGCGATAGACCGAGATCGTCATGGCGATGGCCAGCATCAGCTGCGCCAGTGAAAAGGACCAGAAAAGGATAATCGAACTCATTCGAATATCTCCATCAGCAGTTTTTCATATCGGTTCTTGATCAGGCTAATCCAGGCGGCCTCGTCGACGTCGTCGAGAACGTGCAGCAGAAGCGTGCCCTGGCTGGAATTATATTCGAGCCAGGCACTCCCCGGCGTCGAGGTCAGGATGGTTGCCAGAACGGCCAATGCCATCGGGTCGCGGATGTCGAGCGGCACCGCCAGAAAGCCGGATGTACGGTCGCGGTCACGCCGGAACAGAATGATCGTCATGACCGCGAAATTGGATCTGATGATGTCGTAAAGCACGATTAGGACCAGATGGGCGAGCTTGTGCCAGTTGCGGATGCGCGGCTTGGCTGGACGCAGCGACGCCATCGACCAGGACGCGATGAGCGCGACGCCGGTGCCAAGCAGCAGATGGCCGGGGGAAAAGCTGTTGATCGTCATCCAGAAGATGATGAGTGAGAGCGTCAGCAGCGGATAGGGAAGGAGACGGCGGATCATGGCTCTGCCTCCGGATTGGTGCCCGCTCGTGGTGCGGAAATGACGCCCTGAATATAGCTCGCCGGCAAATCCAGAATGCGCGCCGTCTCCTGCATGTAACGCATGACAGGCCCGGCCTGCACGGTCATGGCAAGGGTGAGGGCGAGCAGCAGCATGATCGGCGCGATTTCGATGACGAGCACACGCGGCACGGTGCCCTCGATGGACGCCCAAAAGGTGCGGATGCCGGCTCGGGTCATCGAGATCAGTGAGGCGAAACCGGAAAAGACGATCAGGAAGACGATCCACCAGGAGAGCGTGGAAACGCTGTCGTTGGCACCGAGACCCGATGGGTTGAGGATTGCCGTGAGCATCGAGAACTTGGCAATGAAGCCTGATAGCGGTGGCAGGCCGGCAAGAAGAATGCCGCAGGCGGCAAAGCAAGCGCCGAGCACCGCCATGGTCGCGGGCATGGTGACCCCGACTTCCTCTTCTTCCTCCTCCTCCTCGCCTTCGCCATAGGCCTCCATGGTCACGGCAAGAACGTTCGCACCCGCGTCCTGGCCGCGCTCGACAAGTTCGATGAGCATGAAAAAGGCGCTGATCGTGAGGGTGGAACTGACGAGATAATAAAGCGCGCCGGCCGCCACTGTCGGATTGCCGGTGCCCATGGCGGCGAGGAGCGTGCCTGAGGAAACCAGAACCGAAAAGCCGGCAAGCCTTCCCAACGCCTGCGATGCCAGAACCCCGATCGCCCCGAAGATGATGGTGGCGATGCCGCCGACGAGCAGCGCATCATGGCCAAAGCCGGCGGATTCCCCGGCAGTCTGTCCAAAAAGCAGGAAGGACAGGCGCGCGATGACATAAATGCCGACCTTGCTCATGATGGCGAACAGGCCGCCAACCGGGGCGGAGGCTGCACCATAGGCGGAGGGGAGCCAGAAATTCAGCGGCCACATGCCGGCCTTGACCAGGAAGGCAATACCGAGAATGGCGGAGCCGGTTTCGAGCAGCATGCGCTGGTCCGGGTTCAGCCCCTCTATCCGGTGGGCAAGATCACCCATGTTCAGCGTGCCCGTGACGCCATAGATCAGGCTGACGCCGATCAGGAAGAACAGCGCGGCCACGAGGTTGATGGCAATGTAATGCAAGCCCGCCTTGACGCGCTGCTGGCCCGAACCATGCAGCAAGAGGCCATAGGAAGCCGCCAGCATCACTTCGAAGAACACGAAGAGATTGAAGAGATCGCCGGTCAGAAACGCGCCATTGACGCCCATCAGCATCATCTGGAACAGCGAGTGGAAATGCGCGCCGGACTTGTGCCACTTCGCCATGGAATAGATCAGCGACGGAATGGCAAGCAGCGCTGTGAGCAACACCATCAGGCCGGAAAGCCGGTCGGCGACGAGCACGATACCAAATGGCGCCGGCCAGTTGCCGAGCAGATAGACCCCGCTCGAAACGACGGCGGCGATCTCGGTATTGACCGTCGAATTCACTTCGCGGAACAGCAGGATCGCAACCACCAGCAGGAGCACGGTGGAGGTAAAGCTGATGGCGGCCTTCGCCACGCGCTGGCGCTCGTCGAAGAACAGCAGCAGTGCGGCGGTAATCAGCGGCAAAAGGATCGGCGCGATCACGATGTGGAAGGGGAACGACATCATTTCGACTCCCTCCCGTCCACATGGTCGGTGCCGGTAAGGCCGCGCGCGGCAAGCAGCACCACGAGAAAAAGCGCGGTCGTGGCAAAGCCGATGACGATGGCGGTCAGCACCAGCGCCTGCGGCACCGGGTCTGCCAGCGTTGAACTGTCGACGCCGTTGACCAGGACCGGCGGCGCATTGGTCTTGATGCCGCCGACGCCGAATATGAAGAGATTGACGGCGTAGGAGAGCAGCGACAGGCCGACGATGACCTGATAGGTGCGCGGGCGCAGGATGAGCCACACGCCGGAGCCGGTCATGATGCCGATGCCGATGGCGAGAATGAGTTCCATTACACGTCCTCCGCTTTTGCGGCGTCAGGCGTGCGAACGCGGTAGTTACGCAACGATTGGTGTGCCAGTGCTATAAGAATAAGAACGGTGGAGCCGACGACCAGCGAGAAGACGCCGAGATCGAACAGCAGGGCGGAAGCAGTCGGCATTTTGCCGATATAGGGTATTTCCGTATATTGGAAATAGGACGTCAGGAACGGGTAGCCGAAGTACCACGAGCCGATACCCGTGGCCGCGGCCATCAACAGGCCAAACCCCATCCAGCGCAATGGCAGGATGCGGATGCGATCTTCCGCCCAGCGCGCGCCCCCGGCCAGATATTGCAGCAGGAAGGCGATCGCCATGGTGATGCCGGCTGCGAAACCGCCGCCGGGCATGTCGTGGCCGCGCATGAACAGGAAGATCGAGAAGGTGATGATGACAGGGAACATCCACTGCATGACGATGGACGGCACGTAGAGATAGTCGCGCACCGTATCGCCCTTGCTCCGGTCAGGACGTTCGGCATCGAAGGCATTCTGCAACTGCTGCTGTTCCGGCACGCCGATGCTTTCATGAGCGGGACGGAAACGGCGGAGCAGGGCAAACACGGTGAGCGCCACAATGGCCAGAACCGCAATCTCCCCGAACGTATCGAAGCCGCGGAAGTCGACCAGGATGACATTGACGACATTGGTGCCGCCGCCTTCGGTATAGGCGCGTTCCAGGAAATAGGTGGCGATCGCATTCGGCACCGGCAGCGTCATCACGGCGTAGGCGATGACGGACATGCCGATACCACTGGCGGCGGCCAGCAGGAAGTCCCGCGCGCGGCGAAGCTGCGCCGGCAGTTCATCGCTGCTGTCGACCTTTTCGAAGCGTTTCGGCAGCCACCGGAGACCAAGCAGGATGAGAACCGTGGTGACGATTTCCACCAGCAACTGGGTGATGGCGAGATCCGGCGCGGAAAGCCACACGAAGGTGAGGCAGGTGACAAGCCCGGAGACGCCGAGCATGACGAGCGCGGCGAGGCGGTGATATTTCGCCTGCCAGGCCGCGCCCATGGCCGCAATCATGCCAATCAGCCACAGAATAGCGAAGATCGGATCGAAGGTCGTGACGCGCGGCAGCGAGAGGGAGAATTCCGAAAGGAAGAGCGGCGAGAAACCGGCAAGAAGCGCCACGAGGATGAGAAGCCTCAGCTGCGGCTGCAGACGCCGCGTGCCGAGCGTGCTTTCCAGCCACCGCGCCCATTTCCAGGACACGGTGACGATGATGCGCTCGAAGATGCGCTGTCCCCGTAGATGCCGGAAGACAGGCGGGCCATCGTCGCAGCGCGAGAAATAGCCGCCGAGGAGGGCGTAGATCGCCACGCCGCCGATCAGCGCCGCGATACTCATGATCAGCGGCAGGTTGAAGCCATGCCAGATTGAAAGGCTGTAGACCGGCGTCTGCGCGCCGAGCACCGAAAGCACGGCGGAATGCAGGAAGGGACCAATCGACAGGCTCGGAACGATACCGACGATCAAGCAGGCAAAAACCAGGAACTCGATCGGGAAACGCATCCAGCGTGGCGGCTCATGCGGATTGGGGTTGGGCAGATCGACGGGCTTGGGTCCGAAGAAGACCGTGTGGATGAAGCGCAGCGAATAGGCGACGGCGAAGGCGCCCGACAGCGTCGCGACATAGGGCAGCGCCCGGTCGAGAAGCGAGTCGGCATGGGTCTCGACGGCCTCGGCAAAGAACATTTCCTTGGAGAGGAAGCCGTTGAACAGCGGCACGCCGGCCATCGCCGCGCTTGCCGCCATGGCGAGTGTCGCGGTTGCGGGCATATAGGTGTAAAGCCCGCTTAAGCGTCGCATGTCGCGGGTGCCGGTCTCATGGTCGATGATGCCGGCCGCCATAAACAGCGAGGCCTTGAAGGTGGCGTGGTTGACCATGTGGAAAATGGCCGCCACCGCTGCAAGCGGACTGCCAAGGCTGAGCAGGGTGGTGATAAGGCCAAGATGGCTGATTGTGGAGTAGGCGAGCAGGCCCTTCAGGTCCTGCTGGAACATGGCGAAATAAGCGCCGAGCAGCAGCGTGATCACACCGGCGACGCCCAGCAGCCAGAACCACTCGGGCGTGCCTGCGAGCACCGGCCAGAACCTTGCCAGCAGGAAAACGCCCGCTTTCACCATGGTGGCCGAATGCAGGTAAGCGGAAACCGGCGTCGGAGCGGCCATGGCATTGGGCAGCCAGAAGTGGAAGGGAAACTGCGCGCTTTTCGTCAGCGCACCGCCGAGAATGAGGATGAGCGCGGGCAGGTAAAGCGGATGGGCGCGGATGGTCGCACCTGCCTCGATAATCTTGTCGAGGTCATAGCTGCCGGCCATGTGGCCAAGGATCAGCAATCCGGCCAGCAGACTGAAGCCGCCGATACCGGTCACCGTCAGCGCCATGCGGGCGCCGTCACGCGCGCCAGCGTTCTGGTGCCAGTAGCCGATCAGCAGGAACGAAAAGATGCTCGTCATTTCCCAGAAGATGGAAAGCAGAATGACGTTGCCGGACAGGACGACACCGAGCATGGAACCCATGAAGGCAAGGAGAAAGGCAAAGAAGCGCGGTATCGGGTCTTCCGCCGACATGTAATAGCGGGCGTAGAGGACCACGAGCAGGCCGATGCCGGTAATCAGCATCGAAAAAATCCAGGCAAATCCGTCAAGCCGGAGCGTGAAGTTCAACCCCAGCTGCGGTAGCCATTCGACATCGTATTTTAAGGCCGCGCCGCCGCTGACGCTTGTATAAAGGAAAATACTGCTGACCAGCCCGAAAAGGGCGACCGCACCCGCAACGGATGCGGGAGCGGCGGCAGCACCCTCGCGCGGCATGAATGCCGTCAGGAGGGCGCCGACGAAAGGCAATGCGACAATGAATGGTAGAATGGTTGCAAGTGTCATATGCGGCGGCGGTTTTCTCTCTGGAATGGAGCTTGCGGCGGATTTCCGACGACTCCAATCCTTCGGGATTCCCAATGAATCCCACGATGATCGCCGGAATGACTAGTACATAAGATGCGGAGGCGCGCGTGGTACCACGCTGGCAAAGTCTCGTGACGCTTGTGGCGCGACGGCAACAGCAACGAGCCGCGCCTTGGTCTCGCGGGCGATGCGCATTGCGGGCAAAGGAAACACCGTCTGGTCAAACCCGGCAACACTATTACCGGCCCTGCAGCCGAAATTGCTGTCGCTGTCGCACTGTTTGTCGCGAAGTGAAGGAGAACGGCCGAGATCGACGGTCTGCATGCGCTCGAGGCGGCTGGACTTCGTAAGGGGCTTGATACCCGATGGCGCCTGGAAGCCGATCATCACGAGAAGGCTCGCGACCACGAGACCGATCAGCACTTGCGGATGGCGCCTTGAACTGCGGCCTTTCTCCATCCATTGCAAGTTGGCATCTCCTTGATCGAAAAGGTCTCTTTAAAGCATCACCGCTCAGCGAATATCCCGTTGATTTGTTTTAGGGGAAGCCACCGGCGCTTGTCCAGCACGCAGGCCGGAAAAACCGCCTTGAACGGCCAATTCCTTTTCGTTTTTGCCCGTTTGCAGCAAAGTCGGGGCAGGGGCTGTTAAAAGACTTTACAAATTTTACGGTTTGACCGGGAACGCGCCGTTTCTTAACTTTCAAGCAAGGAATTAACCATAAAGATTGGTGGTATTTCCACGGCGGAATGGGGCCTCTCCCCTTCCAGGCATGACGCCGCACTGCCGTACCGGTGCCGATCCGGTATTTCGTTTCTTGGTTCAAGAAGGTCTGGCAAGCGTCGATGCCGCATCGTCCGCGATGGGTATGTTCGTTCAAAAATCCCTGGAGGGTGCTGACGTTCTGAACCTTGGTCAATCTGGCCGGGTTCTTCCGGCTGTCATGGTGTTGGGGACGTCGGTTGGGGCAGGACTTGCCATCAGATCAAGCGCGCAGATCGCCAGGCGGCAGCCTGGCGGGACGGTTGCGTTTTGCCGGTCTCGATGAAAAGCAATCCGATTTTTTGCGCAGCTACCGCGGCATGCTGGAGCCTTACGTCAAGGCCGGCCTGCGCGACGTGATGACCCGCTTCCAGTCCATGCCGGACTGTTCCCCGTCGTTCGAAAGCGAAAACCAGCTTGAGCGCCTGCACGATCTGCAATCCTCGCACTGGAGCGTGCTGACGGATGCGCGGTTCGACGCGCTTTACGCCGAGCGGGTGAAGGTTCTCTCAGACAATGCCAGCCGCATGGGTCTCGACCCGCGCTGGCAGATCGCCAGCCACGCCGTCGTTCTGGAACATCTTGTCGGCGGGCTGGTCGCCGAACACGCACCCCGATCCATCCTGCCGGGCGGTCGGAAAAAGAGCCGCGAGCTCGCCGAAGCCGTTAAGAATGTTGTTCGCCTGGTGATGGTCGATAGCGAGATAGCCGTCTCGTTGCGTTTTAACGAGTTGCGCCTGCGCCATGGCCGCGAGTTGCAGGAGCAGCGCGATAATGACCGTGCCGAAGCGGCAAACCTGCTCGGTTCGGCGCTGAAGGCATTTGCGGCGGGCGATTTGCAGGCACGTGTCGCAGGTGATGTTCCCGATGCCTACCGGGATGTCGCGACAAGCTTCAACACGGCGCTTGAGACAATAGGTGCGTCGTTGACGGCGGCCCGTACCAGCGTCGGCGAGGCGGAGGCCTTGAGCGGACGTTTTGCCGATATCGGCCGTTCCATTGCCGAGCGTTCACGCCAGCAGGCCGAAGCCCTTGCCGAAACCTCCCGCGCGATTCAGGGGCTCATCGGCAATGTTGCCGAGAACGGGGCTCGCATTGCGGCGACCGAAAAGGCCGTGTCTAGCGCCCGTGACGCAGCGGTCGAAAGCGGCCGGGCGATCGGCGAGGCCATCGACGCCATGTCCGATATCGAACAGTCAGCCGAGCAGATCGGCAGGATCATTGGCACTATTGACGAGATCGCATTCCAGACCAATCTTCTTGCGCTCAATGCAGGCATAGAGGCCGCCCGGGCGGGTGAAAGCGGTCGCGGTTTTGCCGTTGTCGCGCAAGAAGTCCGTGCGCTTGCGCAACGGTCGGCCGATGCCGCACGGGAGATCAAGAGCCTTGTCGGCACCACCAAGACCCAGGTCGAAGGCGGTGTGCGCATGGTCAACCGCACGCAGGAAGCAATCGGTGGCGTCGTCCAGCAGGTTTCCGGTATCAGCGACATGATCATGGAAGTATCGCGGCACACATCCGGTCACGCCGGCGAACTGCAATCCGTCGCGGCCGATATCGTTGAGCAGCAGCAGCAGGCAACCCGCAATGCATCCGAAAGCGGCGCCAGCGCTTCCGAGGCGGACGCGCTTCACATCGTCATTCTGGAACTCGGCCGCACCGTGCGCGAATTTCGTATGGCCCGCCAGGAACATTTCGCTGCCGCCGCCGGTGTGGATCGGCAGCAGTCATCATTTATCGCCCGTGAGGATAGCCGCACGGATTACCGCCAGGATTACCAACAATTCAGACGTCAGGGAGTCATGTAATGGCAGCCAGAAAAGCAGCTGAGGCGACGCTGAAACTGTCACCGGTGCTGGACCTCAACGAAGCATCGGCCCTGCACGGCAAGCTGATGACGTTGCGGGGAGCACCGCTGTCGGTGGATGCGTCAGAGGTGGAACGTATCGGCGCCCTTTGCGCGCAGGTCCTGATGGCCGGTGCCAAATCCTGGCAGGAGGACGGCAAACGCTTCGACTTTGCCGGCGTGTCCGACGCATTCGACAAGACCATGAAACTGATAGGCGTCGATATCGATCATTTGCTCCTGAAGGAGATGCAAAAGTGAAGAAAAAAGTCCTTACCGTGGATGATTCCCGGACGATCAGGAACATGCTCCTGGTCACCCTCAACAATGCCGGTTTCGAAACCATTCAGGCCGAAGACGGGATTGAGGGCCTCGAAGTACTCGAGCAAAGCAACCCCGACGTCATCGTGACAGACATCAACATGCCGCGTCTCGACGGCTTCGGCTTCATCGAGGGTGTGCGTCGCAACGAAAAATATCGGGCGATCCCGATCCTCGTTCTGACGACCGAAAGCGATGCAGAAAAGAAAAACCGCGCCCGCCAGGCCGGTGCGACCGGCTGGATCGTCAAGCCGTTCGACCCTGCCAAACTCATCGATGCCATTGAACGCGTAACCGCCTGATACGGGACATTTCACGATGGATATGAACGAAATCAAGGAAATCTTTTTCCAGGAATGCGAGGAGCAGCTCGCCGAACTGGAATCGGGGCTTCTTAAATTGAATGACGGCGACCGTGACCCGGAAACCGTCAACGCCGTTTTCCGTGCCGTTCATTCCATCAAGGGCGGGGCTGGTGCCTTCGGTCTCGATGATCTCGTGGCCTTCGCCCACGTCTTTGAAACGACCCTCGACTGCGTGCGCTCCAACAAGCTGGAACCGACGCAGGACGTTCTGAAAGTCATGCTGCGTTCCGCCGACGTGCTGGCAGACCTCACCAATGCCGCAAGAGACGGCGGAAGTGTCGATGACAGCCGCACCCGTGGCCTCGTGAAGGAACTGGAGGCTTTGGCCAACGGCGAAGCCGTTCCGGCATCCGCGCCGGCTCCCGTTGCCGTCAAGGCGCCGGAACCCCTGAAGGCCAAGCCGACGGATGAGAGCGGTTTCGAGCCGATTCCTTTCTCCTTCTCGGATTTTGCCGACGAAACCACGCCGCTGATGGAAGCGCCGTCCTTCCAGATCAGCTTCAAGCCGCATGCGTCGCTTTATTCCAAGGGCAATGAGGCAGCACTTCTCCTGCGTGATCTCTCGCGGGTCGGCGACATGAGCATCAATTGCGACATGTCGGCGCTGCCGTCGCTCGACAAGATGGACCCGGAGGCCGCTTATTTCTCGTGGACTGTTTCCATTACCACGGAAAAGGGCGAGGAGGGTATCCGCAGCGTCTTCGAATTCGCCGAGTGGGATTGCGATCTCGACATCGCGCCTCTCGTTTCGGAGGCCACCGCAGAGGCCGAAGAGCTGCCGATGATCCCGGTTCCGTTCGACCTTTCAGCACTCGATAGCGGACCGGAAGAACAGCCTGCTGTCGAAAGCGTCGCGGCACAAACGTCATTCGTTGCCGAAGCCGTCGAGACCGCAGTCGCGACGACGCAAATCGCCCAGAGTGTCAATGCCGCCATCGAAAAGCGTGAAGCCGCGGCAGCGCCCGCCGCAGCGGCGCAAGCAAACGCCAATGCTGCTGCGAATGCGAGCGCCGGCCAGACCATCCGCGTCGATCTCGACCGCGTCGACCGCCTCATCAACCTCGTTGGCGAACTCGTTATCAATCAGGCGATGCTGTCGCAGAGCGTCATCGAAAACGACGCCAGCGGCACGTCCGCCGTCAATATGGGTCTCGACGAGCTTCAACAGCTGACACGCGAAATCCAGGACAGCGTGATGGCCATCCGCGCGCAGCCGGTGAAGCCGGTCTTCCAGCGCATGTCGCGCATCGTCCGCGAAGTCGCCGACATGATCGGCAAGCAGATCCGCCTCGTCACCGAAGGTGAGAATACCGAAGTCGACAAGACGGTCATCGACAAGCTGGCCGAGCCGCTGACGCATATGATCCGCAACGCCGTCGACCACGGCATCGAAACGCCGGAAAAGCGCGAAGCCGCGGGCAAGAACCCGGAAGGCACCATCAAGCTTTCGGCCAAGCATCGTTCGGGCCGTATTCTCATCGAGCTTCAGGATGACGGTGCAGGCATCAACCGCGAGCGCGTGCGCCAGAAGGCCATAGACAACGATCTGATCGCTGCCGATGCGAACCTGACGGATGAAGAGATCGACAATCTCATCTTCGCGCCGGGCTTCTCGACCGCCGACAAGATTTCCGACATTTCCGGCCGTGGCGTGGGTATGGACGTGGTCAAGCGCTCCATTCAGGCGCTGGGTGGCCGTATCAACATCTCCTCGCGTCCCGGCTTCGGCTCCACCTTCACCATGAGCCTGCCGCTGACGCTTGCCGTTCTCGATGGCATGGTGGTAACGGTCGCCGGCCAGACGCTGGTGGTGCCGCTGACCGCGATCGTCGAAACCCTGCAGCCGGAAGCGAAGAACATTCATTCCTTCGGCGCGAACCAGCGGTTGATATCCATCCGCAACTCCTTCTGCCCGCTCGTCGATGTCGGCCGCGTTTTGAACTTCCGCCCGACCCAGGCCGATCCGGTCGAAGGTGTGGCGCTTCTGGTGGAATCGGAAGGCGGCGGCCAGCGTGCGCTGATGGTTGACGCCATCCAGGGCCAGCGTCAGGTCGTCATCAAATCGTTGGAAGCCAACTATACCCATGTGCCGGGCATTGCCGCCGCCACCATCCTCGGAGACGGACGCGTTGCGCTCATTCTGGATGTAGACGCCATCGTCAGCGCTTCGCGCGGGCAGCCACTCAAGCAGGAAATGTCGCTCGCGGCGACAGGTTGAAGGCGGATCATCCATGGCAGCACTTAATTTCAGCGACCAGCGCCAGTCTGCCGACGAGGTTCTTGCCAGCGGCGAATACCCGCTGACGAGGCGCGACCTGTCGGAAATCGCGGCGATGATCTATGCCGATGCCGGCATCTACCTCAACGACACGAAGGCGTCGCTGGTCTATTCCCGCCTGTCGAAACATATTCGCAATCTCGGCCTTTCCGGCTTTCGCGAATATTGCGCGCTTGTCTCTTCGCCGGAGGGTGCGCAGCCGCGTCGGGAAATGCTGTCGCACCTGACGACGAATTTCACCCGCTTCTTCCGCGAAAACCATCATTTCGAACATCTTCGCGACGAGGTCCTGCCGGGGCTCATCGCCCGCGCAAAGAGCGGCGGGCGCGTGCGCATCTGGTCGGCCGCCTGTTCCGACGGACAGGAGCCCTATTCGATCGCGCTGACCGTGCTTGCCATGTTCCCGAACGCGGCCGATTACGACTTCAAGATTCTGGCGACGGATATCGATCCAAAGATTCTGGCGCAGGCCCGCGCCGGCGTTTACGACGACAATGCTCTCGAAACCGTGTCTCCCGCCATGCGCAAGCAGTGGTTTGCGGAGGTCGATGCCGGCGGTCGCCGCAAGTTCAAGATTGACGACAAGGTCAAGCGTCTCATCACCTTCAACGAGCTGAACCTGATGACGCAATGGCCTTTCAAGGGCAACTTCGACGTCATCTTCTGCCGCAACGTCGTCATCTATTTCGACGAGCCGACGCAGATGCGGATCTGGTCGCGTTTCGCCGGGCTGTTGCCGGAAGGTGGTCATCTCTATATCGGCCATTCCGAGCGTGTCTCCGGCGATGCCAAGAACCTGTTCGACAATACCGGCATCACCACCTACCGCTACATCGGGCAGGCATCCGGGAGGAAGGCATGAGCGCACTCGCACGGGTACTCGTCGTTGATGATAGTCCGACCATGCGCGGCCTGATCTCGGCTGTGCTCAAGGCCGACCCGGAGGTCGAAGTCGTGGGTCAGGCCGGCAACGCCATGGAAGCGCGCGCGGCCATCAAGCAGCTCAATCCCGATGTCGTGACGCTCGATATCGAGATGCCGGAAATGAACGGCCTCGAATTCCTCGAAAAGATCATGCGCCTGCGGCCGATGCCCGTCATCATGGTCTCGTCGCTCACCCATCGCGGTGCGGATGCCTCGTTGGCGGCGCTCGAAATCGGGGCCTTCGACTGTGTCGGCAAGCCCGCGCCCGGCGATTCACGCCCCTTCGGCGATCTGGCTGACAAGGTGAAGGCTGCTGCACGCTCACAGCATGCGGCTTACCGCGCCGTGCGCCCCGAAGTCGCCGCCGCGCCGCAGGCCGTTCCCGTCAGCGATTATCGTGCGGGGCGCAAGGTCGTGGCCATCGGCTCCTCTACGGGCGGCGTCGAAGCGCTGATCGCCGTATTGCAGAAGTTCCCGGCCAATTGCCCGCCGACCGTCATCACCCAGCACATGCCGCCAACCTTCACCAAGAGCTTCGCCGAACGGCTGAACCGCATCTGCGCGCCCGTCGTCGAAGAGGCAACTGACGGCGCGCGCCTGCAGACCGGCAAAATCTACCTTGCGCCAGGCGGCGAGCGCCATTTGCAGATCGCCAACCGGGCGGCACCCTGCTGCCGTCTTCTGGAACGCGATCCTGTCAATGGTCACCGCCCATCCGTTGATGTGCTGTTCGATTCCGTTGCCGAACTTGCAGGACGCAACGCCGTTGGCGTGATCCTGACCGGCATGGGTCGAGATGGTGCCGCCGGACTTCTGAAGATGCGCCATGCCGGCGCCCGCACCGTCGGTCAGAACGAAAAAACATGCGTCGTCTACGGCATGCCCCGCGTCGCCTATGAGCTTGGCGCGGTAGAGCAGCAATTGCCGCTGGCCTCCATTGGCGAAGAAATCCTGAAACTAACCACTGCCCGCAAAGAAGGTGCTGACTAATGTCTCTCGCAGAAAAGATCAAAGTTCTGATCGTTGATGATCAGGTGACCAGCCGGCTGCTCCTCAGCGATGCCTTGACGCAGCTCGGTTTCAAGCAGATCACCGCCGCTGGCGACGGTGAGCAGGGAATGAAGATCATGGAGCAGCAGCCCCATCATCTCGTCATTTCCGACTTCAACATGCCGAAGATGGACGGTCTCGGTTTCCTGCACGCGGTGCGGGCGAACCCGACCACTAAGAAGGCCGCTTTCATTATTCTCACGGCGCAGGGCGACCGCGCGCTGGTGCAGAAGGCCGCCCAGCTCGGCGCCAACAACGTGCTCGCCAAGCCCTTTACCATCGACAAGATGCGTGCTGCCATTGAAGCGGTTTTCGGATCGCTGAAATGATTGAAACTGCGGCCAAGCGCGTACACATCATTCAGGGCGAGTATAAGGTCATCAGCGATCCCGACGTGGTGCTGACGACGATACTCGGTTCGTGCGTGGCCGCCTGTCTCAGAGACCCCGTTGCCGGCATCGGCGGCATGAATCACTTCCTGCTGCCGGGAACGGGGAGCGTGACCGGTGGAGATGCGACGCGTTATGGCGTGCATCTCATGGAACTTCTGATCAACGGGCTCCTCAAGAAGGGTGCGCGACGCGACCGGTTGGAAGCCAAGGTTTTCGGCGGCGCGAAAACGATCGCCAGCTTCTCCAATGTCGGTGAGCAGAATGCCATTTTCGCCATGCAGTTTCTGAAGGACGAAGGCATTCCTGTCCTCAGCTCTTCGACCGGCGGCGATCATGGTCGCAAGATTGAATTCTGGCCGGTCTCCGGTCGTGCCCGTCAGCATCCGCTGAGCGGCGCGGAAACCCAGAAGACGGTTGCTCTGGAAACACGTCCGGCACCGGCTCCCAAGCCTGTCGCCAACGACATCGAATTTTTTTAGTCACGGAGTTTCCAATGCAGCTTGCAGAGCCCACCGACGCCACTCCGTTCGAAGAAGCCTTGCCGGATGTGCTGATGCGGGTGGTATCGGAACTGCACGATGTCGCTTATCTCATCGAGCGGATCGAGCCGCAGTTGCTGGAGGTAACCAGCGGTCAATTGTCCACCGAGGGCGTAAAGCTGCTGCAGGGCATCGATCTTGCCGTGCAGAAGACGCGGGGCCTCGCCGAGTTCATCGATACCATCACGGGGTCGATCTCCAGTGAGTGGATCGTGGATGTCAGCACGGCGCTCAGCCTCGTGAAGCTGGCCGAGATGCAAAAAGCCCTCGGCGCTGCTTACCGTCACGGCCACTCGCAGCCCCTCGACAAGGCCTCAGGCGACTTCGACCTGTTCTAGAGCAAATCCGCCCTTCCTCCCTTCCCGCGCGGAATGCGGAGAAAGGCAACGCTCGCGCAAGCTTCGCACCCTATTGTCATCACGGGGCCAAAAGGTCTCGGACTCTATGAATGACGGTGCGGAACAGAATGAATCTGTTAAATCAAATCCCTCAGGTCTTGAAGAATGTCGCGGCGCTGGGGCAGACGCGGCTGCTGATGTTGGGCGGCGTGGGCGTTGTGTCCATGGCCATTATCCTCGCGGCAGCTCTTTATGTTAACCGTCCCGCTTACGAGACCCTGTATGTGGGACTTGAAAAGAGCGACCTCAACAAGATCAGCATTGCGCTCGCCGAGTCGGGTCTTGACTTTCAGGTGGGAACCGATGGTTCCAGCCTCCAGGTCCCCGTCGGCTCGACCAGCAAGGCGCGGCTGCTTCTTGCAGAACGCGGCCTGCCTGACAGCGCCAACGCCGGTTACGAGCTTTTCGACAATGTCGGCTCTCTCGGCCTGACCTCCTTCATGCAGGAAGTGACGCGCGTTCGCGCCCTTGAGGGCGAGATCGGCCGCTCCATTCAGCAGATCGACGGTATCGCGGCCGCGCGCGTCCATATCGTGATGCCCGATGTCGGCAATTTCCGCCGCGGCGAACAGAAGCCGACCGCATCCGTCATGATCCGGGCCAGCGCTACAGCCGGCCGCAAAGCCTCCGCTTCGATCCGCCACCTCGTCGCGTCGGCCGTTCCGGGCCTTGAAGTCGATGATGTGACGCTGCTCGATTCGACAGGTCAGCTTCTCGCCTCCGGCGACGACGTTACCAATGCGGCGATGAACCGCTCGCTGACGCTGGCGCAGAACGTCCAGCAGGAGATCACGACCAATATCGACAAGGCGCTGGCGCCTTTCCTCGGCATGGACAATTTCCGCTCCAGTGTGACCGCGCAGCTCAACACCGACAGCCGCCAGGTCCAGGAAACCGTCTACGACCCGGAGTCCCGCGTCGAGCGCTCCGTGCGCACGGTCAAGGAAGATCAGAAATCGCAGGAAACCCAGCCCGATACCGCAGCGACCGTCGAACAGAACGTGCCGCAGGCAGCACCGCAGGGCGGCGGCGGCGGTCCTCAGTCTTCCGACCAGTCGGCCAAGAAGGAAGAGCAGACCAACTACGAAATCAATTCCAAGACGGTCGCCACGGTCAAGAACGGTTACACGCTCGAGAAGCTTTCGGTTGCCGTCGTCGTCAACAAGGGTCGCATCGCGAAAATGGTCGGCGAACCTGCCGATCAGGCCAAGATCGATGCCTATCTTGCCGAAATGCAGAAGATCGTCACCTCCGCAGCTGGCATTTCCGCTGACCGCGGCGACATGGTCACCCTGACGGCCATGGACTTCCTCGAAACGCAGCTGCTCGACGAGGCCGCCACCGGGCCCGGTGTCATGGAAGTGCTGAGCCGCAACTCCGCCGGCATCATCAACTCGCTCGCCTTCGTCGCTGTCGCCTTCCTGGTTGTCTGGCTTGGCGTCCGTCCTCTCGTCCGCACGGTCACTGGCAACGGTGCTGCCGCAGGCCAGCTCAGCCAGGAAGCGGCTGGTCTTGAACTGCCGGACTTCTCTCCGGGCATGGATGCAGGTGCTGGCGGCCTCATGGAAGGCTTCGGGGCGGACTTCGGCTTCGACAGCACCGACGATCTCCTGGCAGGAAACGATGGCGAAGGCACCTTCAACCGCCGGGTTCGCGAAGGACCGGAACGCAGGCTCTCCCGCATGGTGGAGATCAGCGAGGAAAGAGCCGCCAAGATCCTGCGCAAATGGGCAGTGGAAAAAGCAGCATGATGTGGAAAAAGGCCGGTTTCTCCGGCCTTTTTTCGTTGTCGCCGGGTTTTTGCTATCCTTGGCGAACGCATCGTGGCAGTGTCGGTTTGGGACACTGTTTACGAAAAATTCAGTAACGATACAGTTTGCTGGGAATTGGCTGATAATGCCGTTTATCGATTGAACAGCTTTTCAGTATGTTTTTTGGCAATAGACGAACGGTGAAATACGTGGAAAGGCTGTTGCCAGGGAATGGCAAACTTCGGTCTGTTCCATAAAATGAAATGATTCGGTCTCCGGGGGCGTGCCAAGCCGCTTTTTTGGTTAGCTTCTCGAATGGAATGATTCCATCCCGATGTATCACCTCCCGTTGGGAGCAAGAGGGCGTAGGCGATTGAAAGTCGATGTTGATATCCGCAGGCTGTCGGCCAAGCCTATGGAGGGCATGGGTAAACCCCTGCCGCGCGATCAGCTTGCCAAGAACGTCGCAGCCACGGCTGCTGCCGGTAACGTTGCAGGCGCGCTTGATCTGCTGGTAACCTACGCTGGCGCCTCGCATTATCTGCTGGCGCGGGATGATCTTCTCGAAGAAACCGGGCTGAAATTCATCGTCACCTCCGACTGGCCGTTCGATCTGGTCCGTCGGCTCGGCGTCGAGCTGGCAAACAACCAGAACAGGTCGAGCGAGATGGAAAAATGCCTCTCGCTGCTGCAGCCGCGATTGCTGATGCTGCCTGATGATGTCCCTGTTCCCCACGGTATTGACCGTCAGTATTCGGCGCTGTCTTTCTGTGTGGGTCGCATTCGCCTTTCCCTTCTGCTTTTGTTTCCCGAGGAGGCAGTGCCTTCGCCGGAACGGCTGCGCGAAATCGCCCTTCTGACGGGCTATTGCGTCAGCTTCGGCATTGCCAGCGAAGCAAAGACGGTGCGCGATATTGATCTCACCGAGCGTGAGCTTGAGTGCCTGTTCTGGATCGCGGAAGGCAAGACAAGCGATGAAATTGCCATGATCCTTGGCATTTCGCGCAATACGATCAATAATTACATCACAAGCGTGATGCGGAAAACGGCGACAAAAACCCGCTCGGAGGCAATCGCCTACGCCGTGCGCAACAACCTCGTATAGGTCGGACGGATGGGACAGACGAAAGACAATGAAGGTACTGGCCAGACGGGCATGTTTTACCGCAGTCCCGTCGTGACGAGCCGGTCGGATCTGTTTCCGAAACTCGTCGCCATGCAGAAGCTTGTCGGCGCGCGAAATTTCGTGGTGACGAAAGCTGCCGCTTCCGGTTTCCCCAACAAGAAGAAGATGACCTGTGAGCTGGAAAACTGGGGCATGAATGCCGCAGAACAGAGCGCGCAGTTCATCCGCGCCGTCGGTGATATTCTCCTTGATCACATCGAGACGTCGCTCCTGCCTGTCATCTGGCGCAACAAGAATGCCGGCGGCTTTGCCGACCTTCCCGATGTTCCAGCGCTTCTGCGCCGCATCGAGAATGACGTCTTGCCCTATGCGGGGCTTGCCCTGCCAGTGCGGCTCGGCACAATCGGTAACGGCTATATCGTCTTCTGCGGTACCAATCTCGTCCTCGACAACGAGGTCGTGATCGAGCAGCACATCAAATGCTGCGAGATCATGGTGGACATGCTGGCGCTGGACGAGCGCAAGGCCGCCCCCTCGGAAGCGTTGAGCGAAAGGGAAATCGCCTGCCTGCAACTGGCGGGGGATGGTCGCATCAGTGAAGAAATCGCGGTCAAGCTCGGCCTTTCCGTGCATACCGTCAACGCCTATCTCGGTTCGGCAACGATCAAGCTCGATTCCGTCAACCGTATTCAGGCAATCGCCAAGGCGATCCGACTGGGCTACATCCATTGAAATGAACTGGCGGGTCCTCCGCGTGACCGTCAGGTAGCCGACCTGGCTTCTGCACCTTAAAACGTGCTATCCGCACTTCGCGGTTTTTTAACAGTTGCCAATTAGAACTTTCGTAAGTTTAGTTTTGGGGGCACTGTTTCATGCACAATCGGATATTCAGGTCCGTGGCGGGTAAGGTCGTTGCATTGACGATCGGCCTGATCGCGCTCAGCGTGGCGGCAGTTGGTTTTTCGACCTATATCCGCTTGAAGGACAACATCATCACCACCGCGCTGCGTGACACGAACAGCGCGATGCGCAACATGGCGATCCTCTATGAGATGAAGGTTGGCGGCGTTGCTCTCGAAATGGTGGATGGCAACCTCAAGAGCGTCGGCCGCGCCAGCATCGGAACGATGCGCGACAATGACCTCGTGGACCGCACCGCAGCCGGAAACGGCGGGATTTCCACCGTTTTTGAAGCCAAGGGTGGCGAGTTCATTCGCCTGACCACCAACCTCAAAAATGAGAAGGGTGAGAGAGCGGCGGGCACCAAGCTTGCGACCGATCATCCTGCGTTCGAAAAAGTCTCCAAGGGTGAATCCTATTTCGGCACGGCGACGCTGTTCGGCATCCGTTACATGACGGGCTACATGCCGGTCACCAACAAGACAGGCGCAACGGTCGGCATTCTTTTCGTCGGCGTTCCCATGGATGTTTACGACGCCCAGATTTACAGCCTGCGCGACATGATGCTGCTCTGCGGTTCGCTGGCCATGCTCGGCGTTGGACTGCTCGCTTATTTTGTCATCAGGCGTACGCTTCAGCCGCTGGGCAAGCTCACCGCGGCGGTCAAGTCTCTTTCTGACGGCGATCTCGATACGCCGATCCCTTACGCCACCAACACCAACGAATTCGGCAACATCGCTCGCGCCCTGGTCATCTTCCGCGAGAATGCACTTGAGAAACTGGCGATCGAAAGCCAGAGCGCGGAAGAACGCTCCGCTGCGGAGTCCGAACGGCACCGCAACGACGCCGAAAAGCAGGAAATGGACAGCCAGATCGAGTTCGCCGTCGGTGAGATCGCGTCGGGTCTTGGCAGGCTGTCGCGTGGCGATCTCAGCCGCACCATCGACACGCCCTTTGCCGGCCGGCTCGATCGTCTGCGCACGGATTTCAACGAGTCCCTGCTCAACCTGCGCGATGCGCTGGGGCAGATCCGCGAGCGCACGCTCGTCATCCAGCACAGCGGTCTCGAAATCGAACAATCCTCGGTCGATCTGTCGAAGCGGACTGAAAACCAGGCCGCCTCGCTGGAAGAGACAGCGGCTGCCGTCGACCAAATCACCGCCACGGTCAGGTCCTCGGCCGAGCGGGCTCGTGAAGCCAACGAGGCTGTCCGCGTGACCAAGCAAAGTGCCGACAGCTCCGGCTCGGTCGTCAGCAACGCTGTCGATGCCATGGGGCGCATCGAGGATGCGTCGCGCAAGATCGAACAGATCATCGAAGTCATTGACGATATCGCCTTCCAGACCAACCTCCTTGCCCTGAACGCCGGTATCGAGGCGGCACGGGCCGGCGAGGCTGGCAAGGGCTTTGCCGTCGTGGCGCAGGAAGTGCGCGAGCTTGCGCAGCGCTCGGCGGATGCGGCCCGCGAGATCAAGCAGCTCATCAACCAGTCCACCCATGAAGTCAGTTCCGGTTCGAAGCTGGTGCAGGAGGCGGGCACGGTACTTTCCGCCATCAGTCAACAGATCGTCACCGTCAGCCAGCATGTCGAAACCATCGCGACGGCAACGCAGGATCAGTCCTCCGCACTTCACAACGTCAACAGCTCCGTCAACCAGATGGACCAGATGACGCAGCAGAACGCGGCGCTTGCCGAACAGTCGAGCGCGGCCAGCATGATCCTGTCGGGTGAGGTCAAGGCGCTTCTCGAGCTGGTGCAGCGGTTCCAGATGGAGCAGGGCTCTGCCGGACACTCGGATCGCTTCAACCGCGCGGCCTGAGGCTCCATTTTTAAAAATGCTCCAAGACGCCCGGTCCGCAAGGTCCGGGCGTTTTTATTCGGCCGCCGCCTTCGCCGTGCTGGATATCTGGTTGATATAGGCCCTTAGGGCCGCCGGCTTCACCGGCTTGTGCTGGACGGAAATTCCATATTTCTCGGCTTCGCTGCGCACTTCGGGGCTGCGGTCTGCCGTGACCAGCAGGGCAGGGATCGCCTTGCCGTAAAATGTCCTGATAAAACGGATGGCGCCGATGCCGTCTCCATCATCAAGATGATAGTCGGCGATGATGACATCGGGTGCCGATGCCAGAGCGAGGAATGGCTCTTCCAGCGCGGCAACCGAACCGGCGGGCAAAACCTCGCAGCCCCATCCGCTCAGCAGCAGCGTCATTCCCTCCAGGATAGTCGGCTCGTTATCGATGCACAGCACCCGAACGCCCTGGAGGCGATTGCTGACCGGGGACGGCGCAAGCGGACCATCGGACCTTGCTGGCCTGATACGGTCCGCCTCGCGCGGAAGATGGATGCGGAATGTCGTGCCTTTGCCTGGTGTGGAAATCAATTGAACCGGGTGATGCAACATGCGCGACAGCCGGTCGACGATGGAAAGGCCGAGGCCGAGGCCCGAGGCCGTCTTGGCGCCCTCGTCCAGCCTCGCAAATTCCTTGAACACGGTGCGGAACTTGGAGGAGGGAATGCCGATGCCGGAGTCCGTCACCTGAATGACCACTTCGCTACCCCGGCGGCGGGCGCCGACAACCACCTTGCCTTGAAGCGTGTATTTGATGGCATTGGAGACAAGGTTCTGTATGAGGCGCCGAAGCAGATTGGGGTCGGAGCGCACCGTCAGCGATGTCGGCATGACAACGAGATCGAGGTTCTTTTCCTGCGCCATCGGCGCAAAGTCCGTCTCGATGCGTTTGAGCAACTCGTTCAAAGGCACAGATGTCAGCCGGGCCTTCATGGAGCCGGTATCGAGACGGGAAATATCGAGGACCGCGCCGAGAATGGTCTCAACGGATTCCAGCGCCGAATCGATATTCTGGACGAGATCGCTTTCTCTTGAAGCGCCAAGTCTTTCGACAAGCGAGGAAGAATAGAGGCGCGCGGCATTCAGGGCTGGAGAATGTCGTGACCGGCGGCGGCGAAGAACCGCGTCTTGCCGATATTCGCCTCATCGGCGGCAGCTCTTGCTTCCGCCAGTGCGCGGTTGACGCGGGTCAGTTCCACGGTGCGCTCCTCCACGCGCTGCTCCAGCGTTTCGTTTGCCTGTTTGAGAGCCTGATCGCTTGCGACGCGCTGGGTAATATCCGTGAAAGTGGCGACGATGCCCTTGTCCGGCATGGTGTTGGAGCGCACTTCGATGATGCGTTCACCGCCCCGAGCACCAGCGAGAAAGGCAGGTCCATCGTCAGGAAACTGGTGATGAGCTCGCTCAAATCGCCTTCCGGCATATCGCCGCGTTCCTGCAGCATCGCAACGATGTCCGTAAGCGGCACGCCGACCTGGCCGAATTGCTCGGGCAAATCCAAGAGCGTGCGGAAGCGGCGGTTCCAGATGGTCAATTGTTGCGAGCTATCGAAGACCGCAATGCCCTGATCCATCTGCGCCAATGCCGTCTGCAGCATGTCCTGATTATATTGCAACGCCTCGCTTGCCTGGTCGAGCAGCCAGGCCGTATCCGCGCTTGTATCCTCCGCCTTCTGGAGAATGATCGAGAGCACGAGACGGGCGGAGGAGGAGCCGATGGCGCTGCCGAGCAACTGTTCGGAGAAATGGATCAGCGCCATATCCGCCGGCTGGTCGTCATTGAGCTTTCTACCCGCGGTCTTCTCATAGGTGGCGAGTGACCGCAACATACGTTCTTCGCCGAGATAACGCGCGATCGCGGTCTTGAGATCGCCGACGCTGACGCGGGTTTTCCAGCCGCGCGTCGCAAATTGCGATTTCGAATGGCGCTTGACGAAGATGCCGGACTGGATGCGCTCCACCGGTCTCGGATTGCGGGAGAGCGAACCCAGAACGAAAGCAAGGCTGTTGACCAGCAGGCTGAGGATGACGGCATTGACGAAAGGATCGGCTTCCGGCCCATTGAAGACGGTGCTGCCGGAAAACAGGAAGCCGAGGATATTGGCCGCGACTTCGGAATTGTCAGGGCCGCCAAAACTCGGCAGGAACAGCAGGTAGGCCCAGACGAAAAAACCGGAGCTGAGGCCGGCAATGGCGCCACGCGCATTGGCCCGCCGCCAGAATAGCCCGCCGAACAGGGCAGGCGCCATCTGGGCGATGGCCGCGAAGGCGAGAAGGCCGATGGAGGCGAGGCCCGTGGCACTGTCTGCGGCGCGATAATAGCCATAGCCCAGCAACATGACCGCAAAGATCGCGGTCCGGCGGATGTTGAGCAGCTCCTTGGCGAAGTTGTCCCGGTGCGGCGAACGGTTCAGCAGTTTCTGCCGTAGGAAGATCGGCATGACGATGTCGTTGGAAATCATGATCGACAGGGCCACCGAAGCGACGATCACCATGGCGGTTGCCGCCGAAAATCCACCGATGAAGGTGATGAGCGACACCACCGGCATCTCGTGGGTAAGGGGCAGTTGCAGCACATAAAGGTCTGCATCGCCATTGGCCCCGAGCGTCAGAATGCCGGCGAGCGCGATCGGCAGCACGAAGATATTGATGGCAATGAGATAAAGCGGCAGCAGGAAGCCCGCCATGCGCAACTCTTCAGGTGTGCGATTTTCGACCACCGTCACATGAAACTGGCGTGGCAGGAGAATGATGGCAAAGCCTGATAGCAGCGTCATCACGATCCAGCGGCTGACCGGCGTGTGATAGGTGACGGCCCGCATGGCCTCCTCGTTCGCCGTTGCCAGCTGCCAAAGATGCGCTGGTCCATCGAACAGGACGAAGAGCACGTAAAAGCCGACGGTGCACATGGCAACCAGTTTGACCAGCGATTCCATCGAGATCGCCAGGATGAGACCGTCTTGATGTTCGGTTGCATCCGTGTGGCGAGTGCCGAATATGACGGCGAAGCCAGCCATGACGAGGGTGACCACAAGCGGCAGATCAAGAAAATAAAGATTACCGCTGCCGATACCGTAATCGCCGGGATCGACCATCGTCGCCACGGAACTGGAAACCGCTTTCAGCTGCAACGCGATGTAGGGAATGGCGCCGACCAGCGCGATGATGGCGACGATCATTGCCACGGTGGAGTTCTTGCCATAGCGGGCGGCGATGAAATCCGCAACTGAGGTCAGCTTCTCCGTCTTTGCCAGATCGACGATACGGCGGATGATCGGCATGCCAAGGGTGAAGGCCAGGATGGGGCCCGTATAAATGCCCAGAAATTCGAGACCCTTGTCGGCAGCAAGCCCGACCCCACCGAAATAGGTCCAGGAGGTGCAATAGATTGCAAGGCTGAGCGCATAGACGAACGGGCGTCCCTTTTTGGGCGCCTTCCTCTCACGACTTTTCCTGTCCCCGTAGCTCGCGACCGCAAACAACAGGAGGATATAGGCGAAAGCCGAGCCGAATATGATCCACCCAGGAAGCACGCATCCTCCCATGCAAGAATTCCGCGATATCAAGCATAGGCGAAATCCGCGCCCTTGAGAATGAGCGCGATCTGATCATAAAGTTCAAGACGGGCGTGCAAAAAAGCTAATAAATGCAATCTTGACGAATTCCAAAAGTGTAAGGGAATCTGTATGGTTGAAGGGGTAGGGACAGTCACATAGCTTCAGCGCGTGAAGCAGGAGAGAGGGACAATCTGAATGCTTAACGAATTTAAAACCTTCATTGCCCGCGGCAATGTCATGGACCTTGCCGTGGCGGTGATTATCGGCGCAGCGTTCAACAAGATCGTGGAATCGGTTGTCAATGATCTCATCATGCCGATTGTTGGCGCAATTTTCGGCGGGTTCGACTTCTCGAATTACTTCCTGCCATTGAGCTCCAACGTCAATGCCACCTCGCTTGCCGCAGCCCGAGAACAGGGTGCCGTCTTCGCTTACGGCAGCTTCGTTACCGCCGTCATCAACTTTCTTATTCTGGCCTGGATCATTTTTCTCATGGTCAAAGGCATCAATGCGTTGCGCACCTCCGTCGAACGCAAGAAGGTTGAGGAAAAGTCCGAACCTGCACCACCGCCGGAAGATATCAAGCTGCTCACAGAGATCCGCGATCTGCTGAAGACGCGCTGATCCAGATAGATCTGGTTTAACCGCCGGCCTATGCGGCCGGTGGTTTTCTGTGAGCCACGACCCATAAAGAAAATCCATGGCCGCCTCACGGATTATCATGCACATGGCGGGTGCGATGCGATAAGAAGGCACGAAATGGAGTGTCTTTAATGTCGGTTTTGAACAGTCTGAGCGCGCGCTCTCTGGCGGCTCCCGAAAGCGGTATCGTCGAAGTCGTGAACTATGCCCGCGGCCGGGACAACCTGCTGCCGCTCTGGGTTGGCGAAGGCGATCTGCCAAGCCCCGATTTCATCAATCAGGCGGCCATCGACGGGCTGAACAACGGCGAAACCTTCTATACCTGGCAGCGTGGCATTCCCGAACTGCGTCAAGCGCTGAGCCGATATTATGAGCGCCATTTCGCGGCATCGCTGCCGCCGGAGCATTTTTACGCGACCGGTTCCGGCATGCAGGCAATCGTGCTAGCCGTGCAGGCGCTGACATCGCCCGGCGACGAAATGGTCTATCTGTCGCCGACATGGCCGAATATCGTTGCCGCCATCGGTGTGGCCGGCGCAAAGGCGGTTCCGGTTGGTATCGATTTCAGGGATGGTCGCTGGGATCTCGATATCGACAGGCTGGAAAACGCCATCACCAGCAAGACGAAAGCGCTTTTCATCAATACGCCCTCCAATCCAACCGGCTGGACGGCGACGCTCGACAACCTCCGTGACGTTCTGGCCCTTGCCCGCAAACACGATCTGTGGATCGTCGCGGATGAGATTTACGCGCTCTATCATTACGCGGGCACGCGCGCGCCCTCCTTCCTCGATGTGATGGAGCCGGATGACAAGGTTGTTTTCGCCAACTCCTTTTCCAAAAATTGGTCCATGACGGGCTGGCGCGTCGGCTGGCTCGTTGCGCCGCCAGCCATTGGTCAGGTCATCGAAAACCTCATCCAGTACTCGACATCGGGCGTGGCGCAGTTCATGCAACGCGGAGCAGTTGCCGCGCTCGATCACGGTGACGGTTTCATCCGTGAGAATTACCAACGGGCTCTGGCGTCCCGCGATATTCTCTGCGACGCGCTGATTGCCACCAACCGCGTGGAAACCCTGAAGCCGGATGGCGCTCTCTATGCCTTCCTCAAGATCGACGGTGTCAAGGACAGCCGCGCCACGGCGATTGATATCGTGGACAAAACCGGCGTCGGCCTCGCTCCTGGTACGGCTTTCGGCCCCGGCGGGGAGCTGTTCCTGCGTGCCTGCTTCCTGCGGGACCCCATGCAGATTGAAGACGCTGCGGACAGGCTGGCCTCATACATTCTCGGCAGATGAGTTTTCATGTTGCCGTTTCTCTTTCACGCCGACGGGCGATCGCGCTGAAGTAGACAAATCGGCAACAAAATCACGGCTCATATCAAAAAATTGCAACCCCACGGCGTAACCATCGACGTGGGGTTTTTTGTGTGATATGCGCAATCTGTTCCATTCGTGAGAACATCTTCATCTAATAAATAAAAAGCATCTGAAGACGCTAACCAATCGTAAGCCACCTTTTTAACGGGGCGGGGGATCGGCTGGGTATTGGCTGTGCAAGTAATCAATGATGAAGAATTATTGGCTTTGATGAGTTCAAGAAAAGCAAACAGGGAAGTGGTGTCATGGCTGTTCTGGTCACTGGTGGGGCCGGTTATATAGGAAGCCACATGGTATGGGCTTTGCTCGATGCCGGGGAGGAGGTCGTTGTCATCGACCGGCTCTCCACGGGGTCGCGCTGGGCAATCGCGCCGGCGGCGCGGTTCTATCTGGGCGACGTCGCGGACCGCGTCCTGCTCGACCAGATTTTCGAGCAAAACCACATCGAGACCATTTTCCACTTTGCGGGCTCCGTCAGCGTGCCTGAATCCATCAGCCGACCGCTTGAATATTACGAAAACAACACAGGCACGACGCGCGCTCTTGTCGCGGCGGCGGTCGCCCACGGTATCGGCAACTTCATCTTTTCGTCCACGGCCGCCGTTTACGGAAACCAGCCCTTCGATGGCCCGGTTCCGGAAACCGCGATCCTGAGCCCTGAGAATCCTTACGGCCTGTCGAAGCTCGCCTCCGAAATCATGTTGCGCGATGTCGTGCAGGCCCATGATTTCAACTATGTGGCGCTGCGCTATTTTAATGTCGCCGGTGCCGATCCCTTGGGTCGCGCGGGGCCGTCACCCACGGGTGTCGCGAACCTCATCAAGGTCGCCTGTGAAGCCGCAACGGGGTGTCGCGACCGCGTCGATGTCTATGGGACGGATTACGCGACCGCCGACGGCACAGGCGTGCGCGATTATATCCACGTCAGCGACCTGATCGATGCACATCTGCTGGCCATGGCGCATCTGCGCGCCGGCGGCGGCACGCGCACCCTCAATTGCGGTTACGGCGTGGGCTACTCGGTGCTGGAGGTCCTGCAGTCCGTACAGCAGGAATCGGGATGCGATTTCCCGATCATCCACTGCCCGCGACGTCCAGGCGACATTGCCGCCATGGTTGCGGACTCGACGCGTATTCAGTCGGAATTCGGCTGGCGGCCCCGCTTCAACGATTTGACGACGATTGTTAGAACCGCGCTGCAGTGGGAGGCCAAACGTCAGGCCCAGCAAAGCAATAGAATTCCCCAGGTACGACGCAAGTTGGCGGCAATAGGCTGAGCGGCGTTTTCCTCACGGAAGACGGTTTTCGCGCGTGAAAGAGCTTCGGGCTTCGACTGGCCTGCCGGACAAAAGCCGCGGCCTACTCCGAGTTGCCCTGCCGGCTGTCCTGGTTTTCCGCGCTGCTTTCATCGTCGGCAACAGGAATGGCATAGGAGCCATTCAGCCAGCGGGCGAGATCGAGCGAGCGGCAGCGGTCCGAACAGAAGGGATAGTCCTCCCGCGTTGAGGGCCGGCCGCATTCCGGGCACGGCTGGGCCTTGCGAAGCGGCGTGACGTTACCGGTGCTGTCTGTGGGTTTTGCCATGGCTTATCCCTCGAGCCAGCCCGACGTCACTTCAAATCCTTCTCCGGAAAGAAGCGACATGGTCTCGTAGAGCGGCAGGCCGACAACGTTGGTATAAGAACCGGTCAGCTTCTGCACGAACGCACCGGCGATGCCCTGGATACCATAGGCGCCGGCCTTGCCGCGCCATTGCCCGGAGGCGATATAGGCGTCGATCTCGCGTGTGGAGAGGCGCTTGAAACGCACCTTGGTCTCGGCAACCTTCTGGCGGATCTTGCCGCCCGGGGTCACGAGGCAGATGCCGGTATAGACCCAATGGCTGCGCCCCGAGAGAAGATGCAGCGCCGCCGAGGCCTCTTCCGTGTATTCCGCCTTGCCGACGATGCGGCGACCAACGGCGACCACGGTATCGGACCCGAGAACATAGGCGTCCTTCCACGTCTGCTCGCCTTTGAGCGCCGCCCGCGCGGCTTCCGCCTTCTGAAGCGACAGACGGCGACACAGCGTGCGCGGATGTTCGAGCTTGGCTGGCGTTTCGTCGATATCCATCGGCATCAGGCGCGCCGGTTCGATGCCGATCTGATTCAGCAGCTCCAGACGCCGCGGCGAGCCAGACGCCAGAACGAGCTTTTGTTTTGAATTGGTCATTGCGCGGCCCGGACGTCCGATGCGGAACGTGGATTACTTGAAACGATAGGTGATGCGGCCTTTGGTCAGGTCGTAAGGCGTCATTTCAACCAGCACCTTGTCGCCGGCGAGAACGCGGATACGGTTCTTGCGCATGCGGCCAGCGGTGTGGGCGATGATTTCGTGTTCGTTCTCAAGTTTCACGCGGAATGTTGCGTTCGGCAGCAATTCGGTTACGACGCCCGGGAATTCAAGGACTTCTTCTTTTGTCATGTAAGGGTTTTCTTCCTGTTGATAGTGCCGGACGTGTCCTGTCCGGGAAAATTGCGCGGAAACTACACAATCCCGGCACATTTGTGAACCTCTAAAGCATCGGCTTGAAAATCGCGATTGATTTTAACGCGCCAAGGCAAATTTCAGTCTTTTGAAAGCGTATCCGCCACCGGCTGCTGCCGCTTTGGCAGGCGTTCGGCGATCAGTTTTGCAAGATGATCCCGCACCTCGCGGTAGGCGTCGAGAATCTGCTCGCGCGTGCCCGTGGTCACCGTCGGATCCATGGTGGGCCAATAGACGACATCGAGAGAGTTCGAGCGCGTCAGTTCCAGTGCGGCGTGATGCGCTTCTGGGGTTAATGTAATGATCAGATCGAAAAAATCATCCTCGATCTCGTCCAAAGTGCGCGGTTTATGTTTGCCGAGCGAAAAACCCTGCTCCTCCAGCACCGCATCCACGAAGGGGTCGCGCTCTCCCGCCCGAACGCCCGCCGACTGAATGTAGATGCCGGGCGCCACCAGCCGTTTGGCGATGACCTCCGCCATGGGTGAGCGAATGGAATTCATGCCGCACATGAAAAGGACCGATTTCGGCGCTCGTCCTTCATTCGGCGCTGCGGCAGGATCGCTCATCTCTAACCCCGCCAATAAAGGACACAGACCAGGGTGAAGAGCCGGCGCGCAGTATCGAAATCCACCTTGATCTTGCCGGACAGCCGGTCCATCAGCGTCTGCGAACCATCATTGTGGATGCCGCGCCTGCCCATGTCGATCGCCTCGATCTGGCTTGGCGTAGAGGAGCGGATCGCCTCGTAATAGCTTTCGCAGATCAGAAAATAATCCTTGATGATGCGGCGGAACGGCGTCAGCGACAGGATATGGGTGGAGACATCCTTGTCGTCTTCGGTCTTGATCGAGAAGACGAGTTTGGAATCGACGAGCGATATGAACAGCCGATAAGGCCCACCCTCGTGGCCGGCCGGCTCAAAGGTATTTTCTTCGATCAGGTCGAAAATCGCGACGGCACGTTCGTGCTCCACGTCGGGCGTGGACCGGCCGATGCTATCGTCCAGTACCACGTCGCAGAGCCGGAAGTCGCCTGACGCCATCGCTTAGCTTTCCGGGTTGAGGCGGATGGAGACCGAGCGCGCGTGCGCGTCCAGCCCCTCCGAGTGGGCGAGCGTGATCGCTGCCGGCGCGAGCTGGCGCAGCTGATCAGGGCCTAGGCGCAGGATGGACGTGCGCTTGACGAAATCCAGCACGGAAAGGCCCGAGGAAAAGCGGGCCGAGCGCGCAGTCGGCAGAACGTGGTTTGAACCGCCGACATAATCGCCGATAACTTCAGGGGTGTGACGTCCAACGAAGATTGCGCCCGCGTTGCGGATATGGGCCATCAGGCTATCCGGATCATCGACGGCAAGCTCCAGATGCTCGGCGGCAATGCGGTTGGCAAGCGGAATGGCGTCGGTTAGCTTGTCGACCAGAATGATCGCGCCGAAATCCGCCCAGCTGGCCGCTGCCGTTTCGGAACGAGAGAGGCGTTTCAGCTGCCGCTCGACAGCAGCTTCAACCGCTTTACCGAGCTCGGCATTGTCAGTGATGAGAATGGATTGCGCGCCGCGATCATGTTCGGCCTGCGCCAGAAGATCGGCCGCGAGCCAATCGGGGTTATTGTCCCTGTCAGCAATGACAAGCACTTCAGAGGGACCGGCGATCATGTCGATGCCGACGGTGCCGAAGACCTGCCGCTTGGCTGCCGCTACATAGGCATTGCCTGGACCGACGATCTTGGCAACCGGCGCTATGGTCTCGGTGCCATAAGCGAGCGCGGCAACAGCCTGCGCCCCGCCGATGCGGTAGATTTCCTCAACGCCGGCGATACGCGCCGCCGCGAGCACGGCGGGATTGACCGCGCCGCCATTGGCGGGGACGACCATGACAACGCGCTCCACACCGGCGACCTTGGCCGGCACGGCATTCATCAGCACGGAGCTTGGATAGCTGGCGGTACCGCCGGGCACATAAAGGCCAACTGCCTCGATGGCCGTCCAGCGCGAACCGAGGCCGACGCCGATATCGTCCTCGTAGATGTCATCCTTCGGCATCTGTCGCGCGTGGTGTTTTTCGATGCGACGCGCCGCGAGTTCGAGCGCCTCGATGACGTTTGTATCGACCATCGAGAACGCGGCGTCGATTTCATCCGCCGTCACCCGCATGGAAACCTTGGTAAAATCAATGCCGTCGAATTTATGGGAATAATGGGCAAGGGCCGCATCGCCGCGATCACGGACATCATTGATGATGTCGCGAACGATCGCGTTGACGTCTTCGGAAACTTCTCTCTTGGTTGTCAGGAAGGCCGCAAATTTCTGTTCGAAATCAGCCGATGCCCGCTCCAGCCAGATTGCCACGCCATTACCCTTTCATAGTCCCCGCGGGTTAACCCGCGAGGTGCACGAACTTGTCCGCTTAAAATGCGGCTCTGGTAAGTGGCATAAATCGAAACGGCAAGGAAAGGCAACCGTCGCGACGGCTGGCGACGGTTATTCGCTGTCGGGATGATGCGGTTTTGTGGTTGTTTCCCACGCGCCGCTGACATCGGTCAGCTGCGCCTCGATGCATTCGACATCCAGGGCGATGGTTCCCCCGCCGGAAAGCGCCAGTTCGACGACGCCATCGGGTCCCTCGCCATTGGGGATGAAGCGCACGGCCAGAAGCGAAAGCACCTGTTCCCTGTCGGCGAGATTGATGGATTGCGAGCGCACGGCCAAGACGCGCTTCAGAAAAATCACGCTGCGGCAGCGTTCCGGCGGCGTATTCTTTTTGGTGGTGCTCTCCCAGACGAAACGGTTGGCGGAGAGTGTGAACTGCCTGTGTTTCGGCTCGAAGGCAACATCCTTCAGCTTGAAGACGCTGTCCTGCAAATGTGTCGAGATGATCGAGAGATCTTCGGTATCCAGCGCCAGCAATTTGAGGCCGCTCATCGTTATCGTCCTTTTCTGCGGCCACGAGCCGCCCTGTCTATTTCTGATAGTTGAAATAGGCAGTCACGGCCCGGTCTGCAACGGGCAAGCGGATGAGCGGCGTTGAGATGATCAGTCGCTGACACGCTCAACCAGTGCGCCGCAGCGGGTGAGCTTTTCTTCAAGACGCTCGAAACCGCGGTCGAGGTGATAGACGCGTGACACCATGGTCTCGCCTTCCGCTACGAGGCCGGCAATCACCAGCGACACGGAAGCGCGCAAATCGGTCGCCATCACAGGCGCACCCTTGAGGCGGGACACACCCTCGATGCGAGCCATTTGGCCGGAGAGCGAAATCTTGGCACCAAGACGGGCGAGTTCCTGCACATGCATGAAACGGTTCTCGAAAATCGTCTCCGTAATGTGCGAGACGCCCTGAGAGCGCGTCATCAGCGCCATGAACTGCGCCTGCAGGTCGGTCGGGAAGCCGGGGAAGGGCTCGGTGACGATGTCGACCGGCTGGATGCCATTGCCATTTCGCACGACCCGAAGGCCGGTTTCCGTCTCGCTGATCGTCGCGCCTGCCAGACGGAGGGTATCGAGCGCGTTGTCCAGCAGCGATGCCCGCGTTCCTTCCAGCACCACGTCACCCCCGGTCATCGCGACCGCCATGGCGTAGGTGCCCGTTTCGATGCGGTCTGGCAGAACACGGTGGCGCGCGCCGGAAAGCGAGGTGACACCTTCGATGGTGATGGTGGAGGTGCCGGCGCCTTCGATCTTCGCGCCCATCGCGATGAGGCAGTTGGCGAGATCGACGACCTCGGGCTCGCGGGCGGCGTTGTGGATGACGGTGGTGCCGCGGGCAAGGCTTGCCGCCATCAGCATCACATGCGTTGCGCCAACGGAAACCTTCGGGAAGGTAAAGACGGCACCGATCAGGCCACCCTTGGGCGCGGAGGCGTTGATATAACCGCCATCGATCTCCATCGTCGCGCCGAGCGCCTGCAGTCCCTCGATGAACAAATCCACCGGTCGCGTGCCGATGGCGCAGCCGCCGGGCAGCGAAACGCGGGCGCGGCCTTCGCGCGCCAGCAGCGGGCCGATGACCCAGAAGCTTGCGCGCATCTTGGAGACCAGCTCATAGGGAGCTGTCGTATCGACAATGGTGCGGCAGGTGAAATGTACGGTGCGGGAATAGGCTTCGCCCTGGCTTTCGCGGCGGCCGTTAACCGAGATATCGACGCCGTGATTACCGAGAATGCGGATGAGCTGCTCCACGTCCGCCAGATGCGGGACGTTTTCGAGCGTCAACGTATCGCTTGTCAGAAGCGATGCGATCATCAACGGCAGGGCCGCGTTCTTGGCGCCGGAGATGGGAATGATGCCGTTGAGCGTATTGCCACCCGTAATTCTGATGCGATCCATGCGTCCCTACGGGCCTTTGCCCGCCTTTCTTATCCTGCCTTGTGGAAAGGCGTGTCCATAGACCAGTTTCCACGGCGTTTCAATTTATGCTGGTTGAATTGTCTATGAAGATGATTCGTCCGTTTTTGCGGCAGGCAGGCCAACCGTGTGGTCTTCCTCGCCCGCGCGGCGCGCGCGAACCTGCTGTTTGCGCTTCAGGAGATTTTCCCGCAGCTTCTTCGCCGCCCGCGCCTTCCGCTCCGCCTCCCGTTGCCGCGCCTTTTCGCCAGGCCCCGCCTGGGCCTTGCCATCGCTCGGCGCTGCAGAGGCGTCGTCAGAAGCGCCACGGGAAACGGTGGCCGTTGCCTGTTTGTCATGATGGTCGTTCATAGAGTGAGCAATATCTGAAAAATGCATTTTTCAACAGGGGGCACGCTTTTTTGCCCTGCTGGATGAAGAATATCGTTTTGCGACTTGCGCTCGTCAAAAACCTATGGCAATAGGCCGCCACGCTTGATGCTGAAGCAAATGCTTCGGCACCGGATGCTGCTATAGCTCAGGGGTAGAGCACTCCCTTGGTAAGGGAGAGGCCGAGAGTTCAAATCTCTCTAGCAGCACCATTCTCTCCGAAAAATCAAATACTTATATCGGTTGTTAAGCTGATCGGCCAAATCGTGGACGCATGCGCGCATCGGTCGATCGTCAGCAAAAGGAAAACCGCGCCCCTTGCGAAGCGCGGTTTCCATATCCGAATATTCTGTTGCTGCCAGAGCGGGACGAAACCGCCCGTAGCCATCGGGCGCCGCTTACTGACGGAATAGCGACAGAATATTTTCGGAGCTGGTGTTGGCAATGGAGAGCGACTGGATGCCCAGTTGCTGCTGTGTCTGAAGAGCCTTGAGCTTTGTGGATTCTTCGTTCATGTCAGCATCAACCAGACGGCCAATGCCCTTGTCGATGGAGTCGGTCAGCTTCGAGACGAAGTCTTCCTGAAGGCCAATGCGCATTTTGATCGAGCCGAGGGCGGCGGACGCGCTGCTGATCGACTGAAATGCGGTTTCAACATCGGTCAGAAGATTACCGATGGTGTAAGTCGGTGGTGTTGCCGCGTTGAACAGCTTGAGATCGATATCCCAGACGGAAATGCCGGAGGCCGTGCCGGGCTGGCCGATGATGCCCTTCGTCGTATCAAGCGTCGCGGGAGTGCCTGTCAGGCCGAAAAGCACATTGGCGGTCGTCGTGCCGGCGGTGGTGTCGACCAGCGTGTAGTCGGTTTTCGTCACGCTGACGGTGCCGCCCGCGGTGCGCACGAAGCCGGAAACGACGGTCTTTGCGCCAGTGCCCAGCAACCAGTTTTCGCCGCTGAAGGATGCGCCTTGCGCAATCGATTCGAGCTGCTTCTTCAGCTGATCGATTTCTTCCTGGATCTTCGTCTTGTCGACACCTTCTTCGGTTGCCGCGACGATCTTGGACTTGATCTCCTTGACGACTTCGACGGTGCTTTCCATCGCGGAATAGGCAACATCGACCTTGGCGGCGCCAAGTCCGAGCGCGTCCTGAACGGCGGAGAGCGCCATGTTGTCGGAACGCATGGTTGTTGCGATCGACCAATAGGCGGCGTTATCGGAGGCCGACTTTACCCGCAGGCCGGAAGACACTCTGGATTGGGTTTCTTCGAGCTGGCTGCTGATGCCGCGCAACGTTTGAAGAGCCGACATTGCGGCGATGTTTGTAAGAATACTTGTCATAATTGCCCCTCTGAGCTGGCTAAAAGGAAGGGACATTCCGGGATCGCCGGAAACGACAGCGCGGCGTGATGCCTGTTAACCTCTTTTTCGTCTTGGTTAACGAGTCGTTTCGATGCGTCGATTTAGCCGTGATTTGGTTAATGATCTCTTAATCGAAAATTTTTTCAATTGCGCAGGTGAGCGTATAAACAAAAACCGCGCCTTTCGGCGCGGTTGATGGTTCCGATTGTATGCTACCGATTAACGGAAGAGCGTCAGGATGCTCTGCGAGTCGCTGTTGGCAATAGACAGGGCCTGAACGCCGAGCTGCTGCTGCGTCTGCAGAGCCTTGAGGCGGGTGGACTCTTCGTTCATGTCGGCGTCGACGAGACGGCCAACACCCTTGGTGATCGAGTCGGACAGCTTGGAAGCGAAATCTTCCTGCAGGCCGATACGCATGGAGAGCGAGCCGAGCTTTGCTTCAGCGCTGGTCATGGCCTTCAACGCGTTTTCAACCATCGTCAGAGCTTCGGCCATGTTGGTGGCGCGGTCAGCGGCTGCGTACTGGGTGATGTCGAGCGTGTAAACGGACTGGGCGGCGACCGTCGTGAATGAACCGGTCGTGCCGAGGATGCCAGCAGTGCCAGGGACGCCCGTTGCGGTGTTGATCGAATCGAACAGAACGTTGCCGGCGGCCGAGGTGTCGAGAGCATATTTTGTGGTCGTGACGGCCACGGCGCCGCCGGACGAGCGAACGAAACCGGCAACAACCGACTTGTCAGGGTCTGTGCCAGGGGCTGCCGCGCCGAGGGTTGCCGCGCCAACCAGCCAGTTTTCGCCGTAGAAGGACGCGCCCTGGGCAATCGATACGAGCTGCTTCTGCAGCTGGCCGATTTCTTCCTGAACCTTGGTGCGGTCAACGCCTTCTTCGGTCGCCGTAACCAGCTTTGCCTTGATTTCCTTGACGACGTCGATCGCAGCGTTCATGCCGGCAGAAGCGGTGTCAACCTTGGCGGCGCCGAGGCCGAGCGCGTCGGAAACAGCGGAAAGCGCCATGTTGTCGGAGCGCATGGTGGTCGCGATGGACCAGTAGGCAGCGTTGTCAGCAGCTTCGCCAACGCGAAGGCCGGAGGAAACGTGTGCCTGGGTGGTTTCCATGTTCTGGCCGATAGAGCGCAGGGTCTGGAGCGCAGACATTGCTGCGACATTCGTGATAATGCTCGTCATAGTAGTGTGCCCCTTGAATGGCTGATTAAAGAAGGGACATTCCGGTTTCACCGGGAACGGTGCGCAGCATCATGCTTGCTAACTGGCTGATTTTTAACGTTAGCTCACCGTTTCGATGAGCATTAGGTAACGCGGGTTTGGTTAATGAATCGATAAACGGCAAAAGAAATTCAGCAGCAGCAATATTTAAAATGCAACTCTTGCGCGCGCACGCGCGTAACCTCAAATGTTTAAAAAAAAGATAAGGCCGCACCCGTTTCAGGATGCGGCCTCATGCATGCATCGGGTCCGGTTCAGCCTTCCGGACCTTTATGCCTTCTATCTCATCTGCGTTCGGTCAGCCCCCGATTGCCTCTGAGAAGAAATCTGTCCCCCAGCCCCCAAGGGCTATGAGAAGCGCGGCTCTTAACGGAAGAGCGACAGGATGCTCTGCGAGTCGCTATTGGCGATCGAGAGAGCCTGGATTGCCAGCTGCTGCTGCGTCTGCAGAGCCTTCAGCTTGGTGGACTCTTCGTTCATGTCGGCGTCGACCAGACGACCAATGCCCTTTTCGAGAGCGTCACCCAGCTTGTCGGCGAAGCTCTGCTGCAGGTCGATGCGAGCAGAGATCGAACCAAGGTTGGATGCAGATGTCTGCATTGCCTTGAGAGCCGTTTCCACGGTGGTCAGGTCGGCGGCAAGGTCGGTGGACGTCGAAACGTTGATCGCGATGGTGTTTGCCAGCAGGCCACCCGTGCCGGCGCCCGTTGCCGGGTCGACGCTGTCGAAAAGCGGAGCGGTGGTGTAGGATGCGGTCGTAACCTTGACGCCGGCCGTATCACGGACGAAGCCCGAAACGACGGTCTTGGCGCCCGCGGTGCCGACCAGCCAGTTTTCGCCGTTGAAGGAAGCGCCGTTGGCAACGCTTGCCAGCTGAAGGTTCAACTGGTTCAGTTCTTCCTGAACCTTTGCCTTGTCAACGCCCTGTTCGGTGGCGGTAACGAGCTTGCTCTTGATTTCGGTGACGACCTTGATTGCGGCATCCATGCCGGCATAAGCCGTATCGACCTTCGCGGCGCCGAGCCCGAGAGCGTCCTGGGCAGCGCTGATAGCGCCCTTATCCGAACGCATGGTCGTTGCGATGGACCAGTAAGCGGCGTTGTCCTTGGCGGCGCCGACGCGCATGCCCGTGGAAATGCGATCCTGCGTCGTGGACATGTCGCTGGAGATGGAGCGCAGCGTCTGGAGAGCGGACATCGCCGAAGCGTTAGTGAGAATGCTTGCCATAATAAATGTGTCCCTTTGTTTTTACGAGATACTGGAGTGGGGACATACCGGGCTTTGTATTACCGGTCGCAACGTTTCGGCTTCATGCCACTCGGTTCAGAAATACTCAGTTTCAGAAACCAAACCCGCTGCGTGTGATTGGAATTTCGCAGCGAAAAATTGCCCAATTATTAATTTGAACGTCCAGAAATAGTGGAGTGTACTTATGGTTACTACTGGATTTATTGAATTGGTAAATTTTTAATCCAGATATATAGTTACCACTCGCTTAGCAAAAATGGTAAACAAAAGCTCAAAACGCGAAAACCCCGCGGCCGTGGGCACGCGGGGTTAAAAAACAGGGTTAACGGGTGTCAAACCGGCACAGGCGTCGTCAGTTGAACGATCTGACGAGACTGCCGACAAGCAGGTTCCAGCCGTCGATCAGCACGAAGAAAAGAATCTTGAACGGCAGGGAGATGGAGGTGGGCGGCAGCATCATCATACCCATGGCCATGGTGATGGTCGCGACGATGAGGTCAATGACCAGGAATGGCAGGATGATGAGGAAACCGATCTCGAAACCGCGCCTGATCTCCGACAGCATGAAGGCCGGAACCAGCACGCGATAATCGACGACGTTGTCGGTCATCACGTCCTGACCGCGTTCGCGCGCGATATCGACGAAGAGCTTCAAATCCTTGTCACGCGTGTTGGCGTTCATGAAGGTACGGAAGGGCTCGGCAATGCGCTGCACGGCCTGCTGCTCGTTGATCTGGTTCTGCAACAGCGGCTGCACGCCATCAGTCCAGGCTTTATCGAAGGTGGGGGACATGACGTAGAAGGTCATGAACATCGCCATCGACAGCAGAATCATGTTTGACGGGGTCGATGCCAGCCCCATGCCGGAGCGCAGGATCGAGAAGGCGATCACGAAGCGCGGAAAGCTCGTGACCATGATCAGGATGCCCGGAGCAATCGACAGAACCGTCAGAAGGCCGAAGGTGCGGATAATCCATGCCGCGACCGAACCGTCCACCTGTGTATTAAACAGCTCGGACGGAAATTGCTGGGCACTGGCAAGGCCCGGCAAGGCGAGGAGGACGGCGATGGTTACAAGAAATCGAATCATTCGATGACAAAGGTCCGGAACATGACCTTGGATACGCGCCCTTGAGAGCGCAGGTCAACTCGTTCCTGGATGTCATCCTTAAGATATTGAAAGCCGCGCGGGCCTTCCAGCTGCTGAAGGGAAACGGTGCGCACATAGGCCAGGATATCCTGATGGATATCCTCCGCCAGCGCTACTTCCACCGGCCCCTTGAACATCAGCGCCACTTCCAGCCGCACCCAGTTGGTCGCGGGATAGGCAAGGTTGGTGGTGATGGGATCGAGCTGGACAATGCCGTTCGCCTCGGCGGCGATTTTCTCGATCCCTTCGCCCTTCGTCTCCCCGTGGCCGCCGGCGGTGGCAGACGCATGCGCCTGCGCGCCCGCAGTCTTCGGGGCAATCATCCCGCCCACAACCCAGCCGCCGCCCGCACCCAGAACGGTGAGGATCGCAAGGCCAGCGATGGTCATGACCATCGAGGAGGATTTTTTCTTACCCTCTGCCTGTTCGTTTTCCATGCGTCAGTCCCGTTCCCGTGTGCCGGCGTCAGAGTGGCGAGAACAGGTCGACGACCTGCTGCCCGACCGGAGGCTGCTGCACTTCCGTCAGACGGCCACGGCCGCCGTAGGAGATGCGCGCTTCGGCGATACGCTCGTAGGAGATCATGTTCTGCGCATCGACATCCTGCGGCCGCACGATACCGCCCACGTTCAGGATGCGGATTTCGTGGTTCACACGCACTTCCTGAGAGCCGCTGATGATGAGGTTGCCGTTTTCAAGAATGCCTGTCACGACGGCAGCGACGAGCAGCGTCAGCTTTTCGGAGCGCTTGGTCTTGCCCTTGGCTTGCGTGTCGGTGTCTGAACCGTACTTGATGCTGGAATCAGCCTGCGGGTTCCAGCCGAATATTTCCGCCTTTGCCTTCCAGTTCAGACCACTCGCATTGGTGCGGTTGCGCTCGGTTTCGTTGTCGAAATCGGCCTTGTCGTTGATCTGGATGTTGACGGTCAGGATGTCGCCGATGTTCAGCGCACGCAGGTCCTTGAAGAGCGCGCCCTGGCTGTCGCTCCAAAGCGAATAGCCGCTCGCCATGTGCTTCGGCTGCTTGGGATACATGCCCATCTGCGGAGTCTGGCTGAATTGCAGGCCGCTGCCGATCGGACTCATCGCGGGTGCGTTACCGATTTCTTTCAGGGTCTGGTTGTTCTGGCAGCCGGCGAGCAGGGCAAGCGGCAGGAGGAGGGCCGGAAGACGACGCGTGCTCATGAGGGATCCTTCGAAGTGTTTTTATCGATCGCCTGCGACATGATGCCAGCGACGGTGGCGGCCTTCTGTGCGTCCATCTCGCTGAGGATGAGACCGGACTGACGCGGCGGCAGCTGCATGATGATGGCGGCCGCAATTTCCACATGCATCTTTTCGAGCTGCGGTGCTGCGGCGTCCGCCTTCATCGTCTTATAAATGTCGACGAGATTGCTTTTTGCCTGGTTGAGGAAGTGCTCGCGACGCGCCAGCCAGTCCTCATATTCGGCCTTACGGTTTTCCAGCACGGCAATGCGCTCGTTGACGTCGGACTGAAGCTTTTCAAGCTCCTGCTTCTGCATCAGGTAACGCTGGTCGCGGGCCGCATCGGCGATGTTGGTGCAGAATTTCTGGATTTCGTCCTGCGTGCTGAGTTCCGAGACCACATTCTGCTGGCTCTCGGCACCGGCAGCAGGCAGCAGGAAAAGCAGCGACGCCACCGCTGCAAAGCGGACGAGGCCATTCGAAAATACGTTTCTCTTCTGAGCGTCCATCATTGCAGCACGAGCTCCGCCTGAAGGGCGCCGGCGGATTTGATGCCTTGCAGGATGGCGATGATACCATCCGCCTTGAGCCCGATGCTGTTGAGACCGGCAACCAGGGTGCGAAGATCGGGACCTTCGACGATGGCGACCTTGCTGCCTTCCTGCATGGCCATGATATCCGTCTGGGGCTGAACGGCGGTCTGGCCGCGCGAGAAGGGCGCGGGCTGAATGACCTGCGGCGATTCCGTCACCTGGACAGTCAGCGTTCCATAGCTGACGGCGACACGGGAAATGCGCACATCCGCGCCGATAACGATGGTGCCGGTACGTTCGTTGATCACGACCTTGGCGGGGGTATCGGTCTCTACCGTCAGATTTTCGATTTCCGCCATCAGTCGCGTCAGGTCGGCGGTGCGCGGCTTCTGCACCGCGATCTCCTGCGAATCCCGCGGTTCGGCAATGCCATCGCCGTAACGGGCGCGGGCAAAGGCGTTGACTACATCGGCGACCCGCACCGCCGTTGAAAAATCCGGGTTGCGCAGTTGCAGGACCAGATTGACCGAATCCTTGAACTTCGATGGCAGCTCGCGCTCGATGATCGCGCCATTCGGCACGCGGGCGGACGTCGTGACGCCCTGCGTCAGCGTTGCTGCATCTCCCTGGGCTGAAAAGCCGTTGACGATCAGCGCGCCTTGCGCGACCGCGTAAATCTGCCCGTCCGCGCCGGAAAGCGACGTCATGATGAGGTTGCCGCCACGCAACGAAGAGGCGTCGCCGAGCGAACTCACTGTCACGTCGACGCGGCTACCTGGGCTGGCGAAGGGTGGCAGATTGGCCGTCACCATTACGGCTGCGATGTTCTTTGCGTTCGACTGCCCGCCCTGTGTCGTGATGCCGAGATTTTGCAGCATCGCGCGCATGGACTGTTCGGTAAACGGCGAGGAGCGCAGGCTGTCGCCGGTGCCCTGCAGGCCGACCACGAGACCGTAGCCGATCAGCTGGTTGTCACGCCCCGCCTGCAGCGATGCGATATCCTTGATGCGGGAGGTGTCGGCCTGGGCTGGTGGCGTCGAGAGGAATGGCTGTGCCGAAAACAGGATGGCCGCAGCGAAGATACGAAGCACTTTCATTTCGCCATCACCTGAATGGTTCCATCCTTCATGACCGTGCCGCTGACCATCACGCCGGAATCGATGTTGCGTACCCTGACGACTTCGCCGAGCGAGCCGTCTGTCATCGGCGTTCCCGAGGCCATCAGCGTCATGTTGCCGATGGTGAAGACGAGTTTGACGCTGGTGCCGCGCGTAACCAGCGAGGGTTCGCGCAGGGCGGCAACGGGAATCGTGCGTCCGGGAAGCAGGGTCTGCTTGGAGATCATGCCCTCGACTTCGCTGATGTCGCTCGCGTAACCTGAGGAAATATTGGGATTGGTCACTTCAACTGGCTTCACCTGATCGGACGAAATTGTCTCGCCCGGATAGATGGTCCGCGTTGGAACCAGTGCCATCGGCGCCTGTGCGAGGGCAGGGGCCAGGGCCCCCAGCGAAAAGGCAGACGCCAGACACATACGGACGAGCGCCGTTCTGTAACTGTTATTGTTCCGGCCAAACCTCATGTTCGCCTGCCTTTCCGTTCTTACTTCAGGTTCTTGCTGACAATCGAAGCCATTTCGTCAGCTGTGGTGATGACCTTGGAATTCATCTCATAGGCGCGCTGCGCCGTGATGAGGTCGGTGATTTCTTTGACGGCATCGACGTTCGAGCCTTCGAGATAGGACTGCTTGATGTAGCCGTAGCTCGGATCGTCGGGCACGCCGACGACCGCATCGCCCGACGCCGGCGTCTGGGCGAAGAGGTTGTCGCCGAGCGGCTTCAGGCCGGCTTCGTTGGCGAAATTGGCGATGGTGAGCTGGCCGAGCTCGGTGAAGTCGGTAGCGTTGCCGATGCGAGCCGTCACCTGACCCGTGCGGGTTACGGTAATATCCTGTGCGTCGGTCGGGATGTTGATGTTCGGGATGACGTTATAGCCGTCGACTGTCACCAGATTGCCGTTGGCATTCTTGTTGAAGGAGCCGGCGCGGCTGTAGAGCGTCGAACCGTCGGCCGCCTCGATCTGGAACCAGCCCTGTCCGATGATCGCGACATCGAGCTTGTTGCCGGTCTCGATCAGATTGCCCTGGGTGTGGATGTTGCGCACCGCAGAAGTCTGAACGCCGAGGCCGATATTCGCGCCCTCAGGTACGATCGCCTGGTTGGCGCGGTTGGGCACGCCCTGCATGCGCTCGGTCTGGTAGAGAAGATCGGTGAACTCCGCACGCGCGCGCTTGTAGCCGGTGGTGTTGATGTTGGCGATGTTGTTGGCGATGACTTCCAGATTGGTCTGCTGGGCGTCCATACCGGTGGCAGCGATGGCAAGAGCTCTCATGTCAATATTCCTGCTGGGCTAGATCTGCATCTTGGTAATGTCGAGATAGGCCGACACGATCTTGTCTCGGAGCGCGATGGCGGTCTGTAGCGATTGTTCTGCCGACAGCATGGCATCGACGACTTCACGCGTATTCGCCTTGCCCTGAATGCCTTCGAACGAAGCCACTTCGGCCTTTTTGAGGTTGTTCATCGCGTCGACGGAGACGTTGCTGAGAACGCTTGCGAAGCTCTGGCCGGTCTGCTGGGCAGGCGTCGTCTGCTCGCTGCCGAAAATATTGTCGGTGAGCGAGGAAACGCTGCCGGCGCCGCGCGTCAGCGAAAGGGAGCCGAGTTGTTTGATGCCGTCGATCATTGCGATGCCTTCAGAAGGTCGATGGTGGAAGCGACGAGGTCGCGTGTCTGGCGGATGACCTGAAGATTGGCGTCGTATGTGCGGTTTGCCTCACGCATATCGGCCATTTCGATCAGGATGTTGACGTTCGGCATCTTCACCATGCCGTTGCTGTCGGCGGCCGGGTTGCCGGGATCGTATTCATGGGCGAAATCACCGCGGTCGACGCCAAGCTTCTTCACGGTCACGCGCTCCACGCCGCTCACGCGGTCGAGCTCTGAACCGAAAGTGACGGTCTTGCGGCGATAGGGGTCTGCGCCGGGGGTATCTCCGGTCGATCTTGCGTTGGCGATGTTTTCGGAGACGATGCGCAGTCGTGTGGACTGAACTTCCAGGCCGCTGCCCGCGATCTTGCTCGCCGCACTCAAGGGATCCATGGTTTACCTCTTAACCGTCATCAGCATCATGCGATGGAAGGATTTGACGAGATTGGCGTTCAGGTCGTACTGCCGCTTGATCTCGCCCGTCTTGGTCATTTCTTCCGCAAGAGCGACCGAGTTGCCGGATTCCTGCATGCCGATCTCGTTGTTGACCGGGTTGTCGCGCACGGCGATGTTGTCGCTGAGCGTGCTTTCGCCGAAGTGGGCCGGATTGGTTCTCGCCATGCCGACCTGCTGGCTGGTGGCCTGCATCACCGCCTCGAAGGGGCTGACGTCCTTGGCGCGGAACTTGGGCGTATTGGCATTGGCGATGTTGGTCGCCACGACTTCCTGGCGCACGCTCAGCCATTCCGCTTGGCGGGATGCCAGTTCGAACAGTTGAATCGGTTGCATAGACTTCTCCATCTCGTATGGCCCGAACCTAAGGGGCTAATCTTGCGTCAGACTTGCGAGGAGAGATGAGGCGGGGCGAGAAGCCGAAAAGCGCTGATTGAAGTCGATTGAAATATCAAAAGGCGTGTCCGATACCAGACACGCCCTGAAGCATTGCAACAGATGAAAACCGTGCCGAAGTCATCCCCCAGCTTGACCAGAGGATCCATAAGCCACTGAAATCGATGTATCTTCGAGATAAGCCCGAGGATGACCGACTTGGGCCAAGAGTTTTCGCCAAGCCTTGAGTGCGCGCCCGAAGACGTCTGTAAGCCCGGTAGACGACGGCTATTTTTCCGGACGATAAGTCTTCCCGGAAGACGTTTCTATCAGCCATTCGCCGTCGCGCTGCTCGATCTTCGTCAGTAAGGCGTTGTCCGGCAGTGTCGATCCGACCCTGACCATATACATGCCGGATCCGTCCTCGATCAGCGCCCGGCCATTGGAAACGTGCAACAGGCGGAAGGACGTCTGGCCGGGGAAGGGCTGCTCCTCGACCCCGGCAGCCAGATCGTTCTGCTTTTCCTTGCCGCCCGCACTGACGGTCGCCGTCGTCAGCATGTCGGGCAGCTCCGCCGGCGGCGGGGTGTCTTCCTTGTTGCGGTTGGTCATGGCCATGGGCGAGACGCTGAAGACTTCCCGCGGGCCGGTATGGGGCAGATCGCGGGTGCGGTCGCCGCCTGCCACCTTCAGCCCAAACTTTTCCTCGTTGAAGAAGACATACCAGGGAAAGAAGGCTGCTGCGGCGGCGAGCGTGATGCCGGTCCAGGCGAGGAGGCGGTCCGGCGTGAAGAAGGCGGGCTTCGTGATCGCGCCGTCGTCGCGGCCATCCTTGTTCCGTTTTTTCGTCACGGCGTCAGCCTCTCATTCTCGGGGTTACCTGCGGCTGACCGTTCTGCGCGCCGTTCCGCAGGGCGGTGGCGAGATCAGCATAGGCATCCTGTGCCGCCGGTTCGCTCGGCAGCTGCTTCAGTGTTTCGTAGATGATCGGAACCTGCTTCACGGCCATGTCGAGATCGGGATCGGTGCCCGGCCGGTATCCGCCGATGAGGCGCAGGTCGCGGGTCTCCTCGAAGCGATGGACCAGCGCCTTGAGGCGCGAGACCAGCTTCTCCTGATCCGGCGTCCAGGCTTTTTTGGCGAGACGCGAAATAGAGGCGAGCGGATTGATCGGCGGATAACGGCCTTCCTCGGCGAGGCTGCGGTCGAGCACGATATGGCCATCGAGAATACCGCGGGTCGAATCGGCAATCGGATCATTGTGATTGTCACCATCGACCAGAATGGAAACGATGGCGGTGATGGTGCCGGTGCCTTCGGCGCCCGGGCCTGCCCGCTCGAGAAGACGCGGCAGCTCAGTGAAAACAGAAGCGGGATAACCGCGCGCCACGGGCGGCTCGCCCGAAGCGACCGCCACTTCGCGGATGGCGTGGGCAAAGCGTGTCACGCTGTCGATGATGAGAAGAACGTTGTCGCCCTGATCGCGGAAATGCTCGGCGATGGTTACCGCGGAAAGGGGCGCCATCTTGCGCAGCATCGGGCTTTCATCGCTCGTTGCGACAACGGCAATCGACTTGCTCATGTTCTCGCCCATCGTATCTTCGATGAACTCACGGACCTCGCGTCCGCGCTCGCCGACCAGCGCGATCACCACCTTGTCGAAGGCATCGGCCTTTGCAAGCATGGAAAGCAGGGTGGATTTGCCGACGCCCGAGCCGGCAAAGATGCCCAGGCGCTGGCCGAGGCACAGCGGCGAGAAAATATCGATAGCGCGGACACCCGTCTTGAAAGGCGTCTCCACGCGCTTGCGCGTCATTGAAGGGGGTGCGTTGTTGGAGATCGAACGGCGTTCGATGCCGGGCGCGAGCGGTCCCTGGCCGTCGATCGGCTCGCCGAGCGCGTTGATGGTGCGGCCGCACCAGCTGTCGTCGGGCGCGACGCGGAAAGCGCCCTTGCGGATGACGGTGTCGTGAATGCCGATCGGTTCGCCAGGCTCGATAGGGCAGACGTAACAGATATCCGGCTCCACGCGCACGACTTCGCCGAGGTGAATGCCGGTCGCGCTGCGGTGGGCGACAAATTCTCCAAGCCGCACATGCCGTGAAAGGCCCGATACCGTGTAGTGCCCGGCGGCGATGGTGCGGACATGGCCACCATGCGCCACCGAAAATTCCGGATCGGCATAATGTGCCGCCAGCCCCGCCAGCTGCGCGAGCTTCGGCGAAATGGCGTCAGCCGAGAGCATGGATTCCGGCATTGTCATTCGTCAGTTCCTTAACGCGCGCCGCCGAGCGTCTTGATGCCCTCACCGAAGGTCGATTCCGTATCGCGCATCAGCGAGGAAATGCTTTCAAAGGCGCGGTTGACCTGGATGAGCTGCGTCATCTGAGAAATGCCGTTGACGTTGGACTGCTCAAGATAGCCCTGAACGACGCCGACTTCATGATTGTTGACCACCGGAACCGGTTGGGCGACCGGCTTCACACCACTATTGGGGTGCCGTAGGAAACCTTGAGAAAAATCCGCCTGGAAAATGCCAAGCGAAGCGACGGTAGCGTCATTCTGTCGGATTGCTCCATCAAGGCCGACGGTGATCGGGCCGCCATTCGGATTAAGGCGGATCGGACCGCCGCCGGCGTCGAGGACGGGATAACCGCTGGACGAGATCAGCGCACCATCTGGACGCATGGTGAAGCGGCCGTCACGGGTGAGGATCTGGCCATCGGGCGTATCCAGCGAGAACCAGGCGTCGCCCTTGATCGCGAAATCGAAGGAATTGCCGGTCTGCTCGAAAGCGCCCTGACGGGTGGAGAGATAGTCGTTGCCCTGCGATACGAAAGCGACCTTGGCGTTCATGTCATTGTGGTTCTTGGCGATCATCTCGTCGAATTTAACTTCGGAGCCGCGAAAGCCGACCGTGTTCACATTCGCCATATTGTCGGAAATGGTGGTGAGACGGCGCTCCAGCGCGATCTGCGATGACAGGGCGACGTATAGTCCGGATTGCATATCATTTGCCTCCGAGTTTCAGGGAGTTGATGGAGATCAGCAGGTCGGGAGAAATGCCGTAGCCGCTGGAGGAGCCGAAAACGGCCAATGGGTCGTAGGTCGTCGAGGGATTTTGCATTTCCCACATGATGGTGAAGCGCTCGAGCAACTTGCCCACCTTTTCAGGATCCTGCAGATCCTTGATGTTGATACTTTTTTCGATCAGCGCCGCCTGTTTTTCGATATCGGACGCGGCAACGGCGTCGGGCAGGTTGAACGTCGTGCGGAACACCTGCGCCAGCGCATCATCAGCAAGGAAATCGAACCCCGATTTGATCGTTGGCGCCTTGCGCTCGAAATAGAGAGCGAGACGGACGCCGTTATTTTCGTCGCCCGCTTCCTGTTCCAACGTCTGGCGTGCGTATTTGCTGATAATGCCCGATTTTGCGGCTTCCATCGAGGTGGCCGCCGCACCGAGGCCCGCGAAGTCCAGTGATTTTGCAAGATCGGCGTAACGGCTGTCGGACAGCTTGTTGGCGAAGGCGTTCTTGTCGCTCGTGCCTTCGGTCAGCACCTTGCGGATAAAGGCCTTCGCGTAGGCCATATCTTCAAGGCCGTGGGCTTTCAGTGCATAATTGTAAAGACGTGTATCGGCCATGAAATCGTCGATGGATTTCACGTTGCCGATCTTTGAGCGGTAATATTCGGTCTCGCGCGCCACGTCTGGCTGCGTCGATACCCGCTCCAGCGATTTGCCGATATCCTGACTGATCAGTCTGTAACTGGTGTAGGTGGAAGTCACTGAACCGCCGCTCTGGTTTGATCCCGTTATCAAGGCGCACGTCCGCCTTTGTCGACATCATGCATCGGTTTGCTTGTGCGAAACTGGCTGCAGAAGGAGAGGGGCTCGGGGCTGGCCGACAGGTTCACGCAAGCCACATTTTCTAGACAGGGCGTCATGGAACACTGTTCGAGCGTGGTCGATCAATGAATATTGTAATTGGACTTATAATCACCTTCGGCTGCATCATCGGCGGCTATATGGCGATGGGCGGTCATCTCAACGTGCTGGTTCAGCCGTTCGAATTGATGATCATCGGCGGCGCCGGCCTTGGCGGCTTCATCATGGCAAACCCCATGAAGGTCGTGAAGGACTCGGGCAAGGCGCTCGGCGAGGCGTTCAAGCACTCGGTCCCGAAGGAGCGCAACTATCTCGACGTGCTCGGCGTGCTGTATTCGCTGATGCGCGACCTGCGCACAAAGTCGCGCAACGAGATCGAAGCGCATATCGACAATCCCGATGAGTCCTCCATCTTCCAGAGCGCGCCGTCGGTCCTGAAGAACAAGGAACTGACGTCGTTCATCTGCGATTATGTCCGCCTCATCATCATCGGCAATGCCCGCAGCCACGAAATCGAGGCGCTGATGGACGAGGAAATCGAGACCATCCTTCACGACAAGCTCAAGCCTTACCACGCGATTACGACCATGGGCGACTCCTTCCCCGCCATCGGTATCGTCGCGGCGGTTCTCGGCGTCATCAAAGCCATGGGCAAGATCAACGAATCGCCGGAGGTTCTCGGCGGCCTGATTGGCGCGGCCCTCGTCGGCACCATGCTCGGCATCATCCTGTCCTATTCGATCTGCAACCCGCTGGCATCGCAGGTGAAGATCGTCCGCACCAAGCAGCACCGCCTCTATATCATCGTCAAGCAGACGCTGATCGCCTACATGAACGGCTCGGTGCCGCAGGTTGCGTTGGAATACGGTCGCAAGACCATCTCCAACTACGAACGGCCGTCAATTGACGCCGTCGAGCAGGAGATGATGAACCCCGGCGGCGAAAACAAGGCGGCATGACCATGGCAAAAGCTGCAGCGCAGAAAGCTCCCGCCATCGACACGGCCTTGCTTGCGAAACTCACGGGCGGGCTCACCGACCGCAAGACGATCGCCAAGATCGGGCATGATATCGGCCATCTCTACAGCGAATTCCTGCCCGATATCTTCCACAGCGAAACGGGCATAGCGATCGAAGTCGAGTATATCGGGTCCGAATCGGGCTTGATGACGGATCTCATCGCCAATGTCGGGGACAATGTTGCGGTTGCCGATTGTTCGTTGCGCAACTGGTGCCCCAATTTCATGATGACTGTTGGCAATGGCTTCGTCATTGCACTCATGGAGCGCATGCTCGGCGCGGCTCCTGACAGTATCGGCGAGCCGGATGAACGCAGCCTTTCCCATATCGAGCTCGATCTGGCGGCCATGGTCCTTGGCCGCATCGGGGGTGTGCTACGGTCCGGTGTCAACGCCCCGGGCGGATTTGAGGCAACCATCGATCCGCCTTTCAATTCCAACGGCAAAAGCGCCTTCGATGAGATGATCGCCGGCGTTTATGGCGTGACCATCCGCATGAAAATCGATATCGGCAAGGTGTCGTCGGAATTCTCGCTGATCGTACCGCAGCGTCCCCTGCTCAAGACCTCCATCGTCGCTCCCAAGGCTTCTGCTCAGGCCTTGAAGAAGCAGGAAGAGTGGATGGAGATGATCTCTGAACAGGTCAAGCGATCGCAGGTCACGCTCGAGGCACGCATCAAGCTCGAGACGCTGACGCTGCGCACGATCTCGAAACTGGTGGCCGGCGATGTCATTCCGTTTCAGGCCATGACCCAGGACGATATCGGTGTTGAGGTCAGCGCCAACGGCTCCAAGCTCTATAATTGCGAATTCGGCAAGTCTGGCGACCGCTACATGGTTCGGGTCAAGAACAATGTCAGCACGGACGACGAGATCTTACGACATTTGATGGGTTAAAATCCTGACCGACCTTTCGGGGTTTGGGCAGGCTGACGCAAGTTTCAAAGGGAATAATCAGCGCATGGCTACGAAGAAAACACCCCTGACCGATGATGCGGCGTTGCCGTCGTTCGAAGACGGCGGCGACCTCGACCAGGCTATCGGCGATCTGCGTGGCGTCCTCAAGACGGATGCGGAAGGTTCGCTCTCCGATTTCGGCGACTTTGGCGATTTCGGGAGCACGGAGGAGGTTTCGACGGACACGGACCTTTCCGCCTTCGGCGGCGGAGCGGCCGATTTTGCGATGGACGATTTTGCTGCCGCCCCGCAGGTTGCGGGCGTCAAGGCACCGCTTGGCAGCGGCCTGTCGGAAAACATGGAAATGATCATGGACATTCCGATTGATGTCCAGATCGTTCTCGGCACCAGCAGAATGCTCGTTTCGGGGCTGATGAGCCTTGAGGAGGGCGCAACGATCGCGCTTGACCGCAAGATTGGCGAGCCGGTCGAAATCATGGTGAATGGCCGCCGTATTGCGCGCGGTGAAATAACGGTTTTGGAAGACGACGATACGCGCTTCGGCGTAAAATTGATTGAAGTATTAAGTACGAGAAAAGCCTGATCCCTGTGGGGACGGAGAGGAAAGACCATGATGGACTTCGAGGATTTCGGTAATCCCCTTGCGGGCAAGCCGTTGTCTCAGGCCGACAAGGCGGCCGCGGTGCTGCTTGCCATGGGCAAGGGTGTCGCCGGCAAGCTGCTGAAATTTTTCACGCAGCACGAATTGCAGATGATCATTTCCTCGGCGCAGACGCTCCGGGTCATTCCGCCGGACGAACTTGCGCAGATCGTGGCGGAGTTCGAAGACCTGTTCACAGAGGGAACGGGCCTGATGGACAATGCCAAGGCAATCGAGAGCATTCTCGAAGAGGGCCTGACCCCTGAAGAGGTGGACAGCCTTCTCGGTCGCCGTGCGGCCTTCCAGGCCTATGAAGCATCGATCTGGGATCGCCTCCAGGAAGCCGAGCCGGAATTCGTGAGCAAGTTCCTGTTGCGCGAGCATCCGCAGACCATCGCCTATATTCTTTCCATGCTGCCCTCATCCTTCGGCGCCAAGGTTCTCCTGACCATTCCGGAAGAGCAGCGCGCCGATATCATGAACCGCACCGTCAACATGAAGGAAGTCAGCCCGACGGCTGCCCAGATCATCGAGAAACGTGTGGTCAATCTCATCACCGAAATCGAGGCCGAGCGCAATGCCGGCGGTTCCACGAAGGTTGCGGACCTGATGAACGAACTGGAGAAGCCGCAGGTGGATACATTGCTGAGCTCGCTCGAGACGCTCAGCAAGGAAGCGGCCAACAAGGTCAAGCCAAAGATCTTCCTGTTCGACGATCTCATGTTCATGCCGCAGCGCAGCCGCGTCCTGCTGCTCAACGATGTTTCGGCCGATGTTCTGACGATGGCACTGCGTGGCGCCACGATGGAAATCAAGGAATGTGTGCTCTCCAGCATCAGCCCGCGCCAACGCCGCATGATCGAATCGGACCTCGCGGTTCCGCAGGCCTCGCTCAACACCCGCGAAGTGGCCATCGCCCGCCGCGCGGTGGCGCAGGAAGCAATCCGGCTGGCAAATTCCGGCCAGATCCAGCTGAAAGAAGCAGCGACCGAGGAGCAGTCGGCCGCAGCGTGAGCGGAAGCCGGTTGATAACCGGGTTTTACCGCGGAGCCGGCCATTGCGATGGCCGGTCCAGGGCGCTAGTTTCGGGATGACGGCCTGCCGGGAGCGGCGGGCCTTTTTTATTTCGGGAACGTGCCTTGGCAGACGATCAGGACAAGGACAGTAAAACAGAAGACCCGACGGAGAAAAAACTCCGTGATGCGGCGGAAAAGGGCAATCTGCCCTTTTCACGCGAGGTGCCGATTTTCGCCTCGTCACTTGCCTTCTACTGTTATCTTGTTTTTTTCCTGCCGGACGGCGCCGGCCGTCTCGGCGTCACGCTCAAAGACCTTTTCGGCCAGCCTGAGCAGTGGAACCTCAGCACCAGGCCGGATGCGCTGTCGCTGCTTTATTTTCTTGGCACGTCGATGGCCTATCTGCTGATGCCGGCGATGCTAATGTTCATCGTCTTCGGGCTGGCATCGTCGTTTCTCCAGAACCTGCCGTCGCCCGTGCTGGAAAGGGTGCGGCCGCAATGGTCGCGCGTCTCGCCCGCGAAAGGCTTCACGCGTATCTACAGCAAGCAGGGTTTCGTCGAATTCGGGAAATCCATTTTCAAGATCATGATCGTTGCGGTCATCATGTTCTTCGCCTTGCGGGGTGATTTTTACAGCCTCATCGATCTGATGTTTTCCGATCCGCAGGTTATTTTCGTAAGGGTGATCGAGATCGTCAAGAAGATGATGGTCGTCATCCTGCTTTCAACCGCCTTGCTTGCCGCCGTCGACGTTCTGTGGACACGCCATCACTGGTTTAGCCAGCTGAAAATGACGAAGCATGAGGTGAAGGAAGAATATAAGCAGTCGCAGGGCGACCCCGTGGTGAAATCACGCCAGCGTTCGATTGCCCGCGACCGTGCGCGCCGCCGCATGATCAACAATGTGCCGCGCGCAACGCTGGTCATTGCCAACCCCACCCACTTCGCGGTGGCGCTTCGTTATGTTCGTGAAGAAGGTGACGCCCCTGTCGTTGTCGCCAAGGGCCAGGACCTTATTGCATTGAAAATCCGCGAGATTGCGGAAGAGAACAATATCCCCGTTTTTGAGGACCCTCCGCTTGCACGCTCCATGTTTGCGCAAGTCTCGGTAGATAGTGTGATTCCACCAGTCTTTTACAAGGCTGTGGCTGAGCTCGTTCACCGGGTTTACGCCATGAAGTCATCGAAAATACGGGTTCAATAAAACCAATGAAAAAATCCGCCTATTCCGAACAGCGGGAAATGATCGTCGCAGAGGCGATCAACCCGATCGCCACCGAACTTCGATTGCTAGACCCGGCCGACCTGATCTCACTGCTCCGATTCGAGTGCTACGGTAGTATCGCCGACCTCGTTTCTTCCGCTGCCGAGCTTTATTATCATCCCGGCACAATCAATTTCGGTGCTGGCGGCGAATATAAGCTTGAATGGGAAGGTGCCCCGGAGATCGTTCTCGATCTTGAGCTGAAGCCGAAGGGCGCGACGGTTTATGCGCAGTTGACGCTGGCCAATCAGCACGCGGCGATCGAGATCAATCATGTCTCGTTTCAGAACCCCTCGGAAAACCCGGATGAAAACACCGAGTTTCTCCGCAGAAGCCTGACGGCCGCCCGATTCGTGTCTGCTCAGCAGGACGAAGCGGCGTAAACCGCCCACACTTAAAGCACCCCTTCATCTCCGTTGTGCCCTTTGAATCAGGGGCGCAGCGGTTTTTCCGTTGCGAATGAACCCGAGCTTGCCCCAAGCCTGCCGGTTTGTGCGAAAGCTGGCTGCGGGAGCGACGAACGCCTTGCAAATCAACCCCGATGTTTGTTACCAATCGCGTTAACGATTTGTTAACGAACGGCAGGTCGCGATGGCCCTTTCGTCATCGCCGATGTGCATGATGCTTCTGCTCGTTGTCGGCACCGCGCCGGATTTTTTCTGAAATTTTCAGTTGGGTGGACCCCATGACCAGCATTTTGACCAATGCGGCGGCGATGGCCGCGCTGCAGACATTGCGCATGATCGACAAGAACCTCGAGACAACGCAGGCGCGCGTCTCATCCGGCTACCGCGTCGAAACCGCGGCCGATAACGCCGCCTACTGGTCCATTTCAACGACGATGCGGTCAGACAATACGGCCCTCTCCGCCGTGCAGGACGCCTTGGGTCTTGGCGCCGCCAAGGTCGATACCGCCTATGACGCGCTGGAGAGCACGATCGAGGTCGTCAAGAAGATCAAGGCCAAGCTGGTCGCTGCCTACGGTGTGGGCGCTGACCGCAGCAAAATCCAGGACGAAATCAAGCAGTTGCAGGAACAGCTGAAGAGTACGTCCGAGTCGGCCTCCTTCTCCGGTGAAAACTGGCTGCAGGCCAGCATCAGCAATGGCGGCACGCCGCCGGTGGAAGAATCGATTACGAAAAAAGTCGTCGCCTCCTTCACCCGCACGGGCGCAGGCAATGTCGGTGTCACCACGGTTGATTATGTGCTCGACGGCAGCACCGTGCTGTTCGATCTCAGCGGCGGAAAGCTTGGCATTCTCGACAAGAACGCGGTTTTCGTCAGCAAGACGGAGAGCGAAGTTACCCAGACTTCGACCACCGCGGGCAAGGCGACGAATGCCAGCTATGTCGTCGAGAAGCTCAGCGACGCACAGATCGGCGCGCTCAACGCCGGGGCGGCCGATACCAACACCGATCCGAATGTCTACAGCGCCGGGGGCGTCAATTATCTTCGTCTCGCCGAGAACGCCTGGGTGAAGGTGACGGCGACTAATCCGTCTGCCGGTGCCACCACCGTTTCTCCCGCCTATCGTGATACCAGCGCCACCGACTGGTTTTATGACCTCGCGGGCGCGCCGACGGCCGCCAGCCGCTCACTCGCCTTTTCTGTATCCACGCTCGATCTCGGCAAGCTTGATGTGGTCGCCGCGGCGATGGGTGGTTTTGCCGGCGGCGGTACGACCTATACCGATGCCGACGCGATCGACATGATGATGTCTTTTGTTGATGGACAGCTCGAGGCGATGACGAGTACGGCCTCCAGCCTCGGTTCGTTGCAGAGCCGCATCAGCATGCAGGACAATTTTGTGTCCAGCCTGATGGATGTGATCGACAAGGGCATCGGCCGTCTTGTCGATGCTGACATGAACGAGGAATCGACGAGGCTGAAAGCGCTGCAGACGCAGCAGCAGCTCGGCATCCAGGCGCTCTCCATCGCCAATGCCAACGCGGAAAATATCCTCCAGCTCTTCAAGTAACGGCTTCGGCCGGCGTGGGTTCGCCGGGATGATCGGCACAGGCTTGCCGTTCAAGCCCGCCTTCATCCTCGCACAAGTTTGAACACCTAACGTCGGTCGATATGAGCGGATCGCATGGCGCGATCTGCCGGAAGCGTGGACGAGACGGGCAGGGTAGCAAGGATGACGGTAATGCCGCCAAACGGCTTAGAGCATTTCCAGGCGACGGAGATCGCGGTTTTCCCTCCGGGAAGGCCGCGAGGCTTTAGCGATTCGCGTTACCAGGAAACCAGCTCTGCTCGCATTTCCCTTTTTGTCAGGGGGCAGGCATGAGCGCGTCCATTGCACGGTTTTTGAAAGATTTCGGCGAAACAAAACCGCAGCTGCCGGCACCTGCCTTCGGCGACGTGTTCACCGACACAGACCTGATGTCGGGCTTCGCCGATAGTTCTTCCGGTTTTGCCGATCTTGGCCCCGTCGACGTCGAGAGCGAGAAACAGGCAGCGTATGAGCGCGGCCGCGCCGACGCGACGCGCGAGCTCACCGAAAAGATGCAGGCCGAGCGCGAGGAGCTGCTTGCCGCGCATGCGGCAGAGTTGGAAGACCTGCGCACTCTCTATCTCGAAGAGACGGCTATTTTTCTGTCTCGCGGCCTGCGTGAGGGCATCGATGCGATCGCCGCCAATCTCAGCGACCAGGCCGCCGCCATTCTCGCCCCGCTTTTGACGGAAAAACTCTCGCTGAAGGCGGTTTCCGCGCTTGCAGATGTCGTGCGCGCCGCCATGCCCGATGGCAAGGCCGTCACACTCGTCGTGAAGGGTCCTAAAACTCTGTACGACCAGTTGAAGACCCAGCCGGGCTTTGAAGAAGAAACGATGAAATTTACCGAAACGACCGATATCGATCTTTCCGTCGAGTTGGATGAAAGCGTGTTCGTGACGCGCATGTCCGCCTGGGCGTCCAGTCTTCGCAAGGTGATGAAATGAGTGAAGGCGAAAATCACCACCACGGCAAGAACGAGATCATCATCGTCAAGCGCCACAAGGGCGGGCACGACGGCGCCCATGGGGGTGCCTGGAAGATCGCCTATGCCGACTTCATGACGGCGATGATGGCGTTCTTCCTCGTCATGTGGCTGGTTAACGCCGCCAACGAGGAAACCAAGGCCTCAGTCGCGAGCTACTTCAACCCTATCAAGCTTTCCGACGAAAAACCCTCGTCCAAGGGGCTCGAAAAGCCTGTCGATAAGGAAGAGGGCGTCGAGAAAAAGGACAAGTCGAATATCAAGGCGGAGAATGTCACCAAGGGCTCTGCCGCCGCGACTGGCGAAGACCTGACGTCACAGACGGGCGAGCAGTCGAATTTTTCCGAGGCTGACTTTTTTCAGAACCCCTATTCCGTGCTGGCGGAAATCGCCCAGCAGGTGGGCCAGCAGGCCAATGTCAGCGCCAAGGGCGAGGGCGGCGCTGCCGATTCCGGCCCGGCGACGGGCGCAAGCGGCGGCGAAGCCTATCGTGATCCTTTCGACCCGGATTTCTGGACCCAGCAGGTGAAGATCACCCGCTCCGACCAGAAGCAGGTTCCGGTGGAAACCACCCAGGCTGCAGAGGCAAAACAGCAGGATGTGGCGGCCAGGAACGATGAAAAGAGCGTTGAGACGGTCGCGCTGGCGCAGGCCGATACCGCTGTCGACAAGGCGGCGAGCGACAAGCCTGCGACTGGCAAGACGGATGACAGCAAGCCGGCCGAGATCGCGGCCGTGGTGCCCCAGCAACGACCGGACGCCACCGAGCAGGCAGCCCTTGCCAGACCCGCTCCGGACGACCCGAGCAAGGCCAGCGATGCCGAATGGGACAAGGCCGACAAGCTGCGCGAAGAAATCGAGAAGCAGATATCGGGCATCACCGGCAAGCTTTCCGAAGGTCTGGTGGTGACGCCGTCCGAAGGTGGATTGCTGCTGACGATCTCCGACCAGACGGAAACACCGATGTTCAATATCGGGTCGGCCGTTCCCCGACGGGAAATGGTTCTCGCCATGGAGAAAATCGGCAAGCTGCTGCAGGAGCGCGGTGGCAGCGTCGTGATCCGGGGCCATACCGATGGGCGGCAGTTCAAGGGCGAGGCCAACGACAATTGGCGCCTTTCGATGGATCGCGCGCACAGCGCCTATTACATGCTGGTGCGCGGCGGGCTTTCGGAAGAGCGGGTGAAGCAGGTCTCAGGTTTCGCGGACCGCAGATTGCAGGTGCCGGCAGACCCGCTGGCGGATGCAAACCGCCGCATCGAAATTCTGCTTGAGGCTGATCGGGGGTGAGTGTGACGAAAACCTCGAAACGCTGGCTTCTTCTTGCGGCGACGCTTTGCGGTCTCGGTTCCGAGCCGAGCAAGGCGTTTTCGCAGTCGCAGGACAATCTCATGCCCTATGCCATGCTGCGCTCCCTGCAATTCGTGCAGGACTCGGTGGCGATGGGTGACCATTCTGCATCCGAAATGCAGCGGTTCCTGCTGCAGACCATCGATGAGCGGCTGAGAAGCGCCCCCTCGGCCATCTTCAAGGATCCACGCAATGTGGATGCGGCGCTGATCTATGCGATGAGCGGTGGCAATCCGGCCACGCTGGAATTGCTGGTCGCGCGTGACGTGGACGGCAATTTCGACAGCCGCGTGGCCGACATTCTGCGTAAATATCTGTCCGGCAAGGGAACACTTGTCGCGCAGAGCATCGCGGCCATGGTGCCTGAATATCGCGGCAAGCGGATCGGTGCTTATCTGGCCCTGATCGGCGGCAACGTCACGATCCCGCGCGATCCGCTGGCTGCACTCGGCTTTTATGACATCGCCCGGCTGGAAGCGCCGGGCACGATCGTTGAAGAAGCGGCATTGCGCCGTTCGCTCGCCATTGCGGTGGAAGACGGCGATGCTGCGCGTGGCGTCAATTATGCCCAGCGTTATGCCCGACGTTTCCTGCATTCGCCTTATGCCAGCCAGTTTGCAGATCTTCTGGTCTCGCTTGTCGTCAAGCGCGCCGATGCCATTGGCGAGGAGGTGATCCAGGATACCTTCGCCATGATGGATACCGAAAGACAGAAGGAAGCTTACCTGCGCCTTTCCCGTCTCGCGGCAATCAGCGGCAAGGATTCGCTGGCACGGATGGCGGCCCTCAAAGCCAAGGCGCTGTCCCCCACGCAGCCGGGTGAGCCGGAAGTGCAGGCAAATCTCTATGAAAGCCTGTCGAATATCGGAACACCCGACGTTGTGAGCGCGATAGAGACAATAGGACAAATTCCGGACGAGCAGCTTTCGGATCGGGACAGGGCATTGCGGGAGGCCGCAAGGGCCATTGCAGAACAGGTGGTACGCCCGCCTTCGCCGCACTCCGGGACAGGCGGAGACAGCGCCACCGTTAAAGACACAGGGCGCAATGCGCCCGAAAACAAGGCGACCGCTGCCGAGACCAAAAGCATATGGCGGGTCGAAACCCAGAAGGTTGACGATCACAGCGAGAATGTCCGGCAGCTCGTGACGAGCGGACGCAGCAAGCTCGATGAAATCGACAGCCTGTTGAAGAAAGGCGAGGGGGCACCATGATCGACGCAGCCATCAACGCGGTAGTGAATGCGCCACCACCATCCGATCCGCGCGCGGGCAACGTCCGGGATGACGCCAATGGCGGCAGCTTTGGCGATGCTCTTTCCAACGTCCGTGACGACCGCCAGCCACAGGCACTGCATTCGCGCCACCAGCAGGATGAAAACCCGGCTGAAGAGCCGCAGGCACAGCCAGAAGGGGAGGCGGAGAAGGTGGATGTTCCGGTGAAACGGCCCTCGACGTTCCTGAATGCGCTCGTCAACGATCATGTTGGCGAAGGGCGTGCCAATGAGACATTGGCCGAGATCCAAAGCGCCGTGAAGACGCTGGGGAAACCCGAGAACACTAAACCCGGTAAGAAAATCCGCGACGATGAGCACAAGGACGCCGAGAAAACGGCCGATGCGATCGATCCGAAGCTGGCTGCCCTGCACCTGGTCGCGGCCAATGCGGCTGATGTGGCGACAGCCAAGACGCCGCTTGAGGAAATCGCCCAGGCGATTGCCGGAAAGGCCGATACGGTCAAGGCCGACAAGGCCGAACCCGTGCGCAGCAAGGTGGAACATTCGGTCAAGGACATGCCGAGCCGGATTGATCCGACCGCTAAAGATGCAGGATCGGCATCGGAAAACGAAGGCAATGCCTCGGCGTTCCGTTTCTCATCACCACGTTCCGGCGCGCCCCGCGCGCTTGATATGGGCACGGTGCAGCGTGAAGGCCGCGTCGAATTCGATGCGCGGGAAAGCGGCGGCAAGGCCACCGATACGATAACGGTCCTCGATTCACGGCGTTTCATTGGCCTTGCGCCCTCAACAAATGCCTCGGCCCTGACCGGCCTGATCGCCAATGATCCCGAATGGGTGAGCGCGATGCATCCGGGTTCGTCGCTCTCCAACGCCGCGGCCCAGAGCAGCACCGGCCAGGTGGTTCATACCCTGAAGCTGCATATGACGCCGATCGAGCTAGGATCGGTGACGATGTCCTTGCGCCTTGCCGGCGACGAGCTTGCCGTACACATGACGGTGGAGAGTGTCGCAGCCTATAAAAAGCTCCAGGACGACAGCAAGAGCATCCTCGAGGGCCTCAAGGCGCAGGGTTTGACCGTCGATACCATCACAATCAGCATCGCTTCTTCTGACAAGAGTGACCAAACGGGCACACAGGGCAACAATCAGCAAAATCAGCAGGCGCAGCAACAGGGCCAGCAAGCAGCGGCCGGGCGCAACCGTGACGAGTCCGGCGCACGCGACGGTCGGCAGGACAATGGCAATAATTTGGGGGTGCATAATGAAGGCATGGATGGCGCTCTTGGCTCTGCCCGCTCTTCTGCTGACAATGGCGTCTACCTCTGAGAAGGCATCGGCTTCGGCAACCTCAGGCGTGTGTGAAAGAGAGATCCAGTCGGCGGCACGCAAATATGGCGTGCCGGAGGGAATTCTCTATTCGGTGGGGCTGACAGAGACCGGCCGCAAGGGCCGGCTTGACCCTAATGCGATGAATATCGAAGGAAAACCGGTATTTGCCGCCTCGACCGAGGAAGCTTTGATGACTTTTGAGGCGGCAAAACGCAGCGGCGCCAAGCTCATCGACCTCGGCTGCATGCAGATAAATCACTATTTCCACGGCGAAAATTTCACTTCCGCGCGGGAAATGTTCGATCCGCGCCGCAATGTCGAATATGCCGCCATGTTCCTGCGCAACCTCCATAACAGGCATGAAACCTGGACGATGGCCGTCGCGCGCTATCACGCGGGCCCGAACAACGACCCGGCACAGAAGAAATATGTCTGCCGTGTCATCGCCAATCTCGTGGCGACCGGTTACGGAAAATGGACCCCGAACGCGAAAAATTTCTGCGACGGATAACAACCTGAAATTGCTTCTTTGAAGTCAAAGACTCGCAAACGGAAATGTGGCGAGAGAGAGCCCGAAAAAAGGCGGATCAAGCGTTTTTTCGCATTTTCGAAAATTTTTGCACAAAAATTTTGTACCATATATGGTTAACAACCACTATATGTAGATCAAATCGGCACATAATAGTTAATCAATTATTAATAACTATCGATGATTTCCTACAGTTGTGACGGAATCCGCCGATTCGTACCAATGCCTCATTGGAAAACACCACACTGATTCGGAGGCGGACGAATGATCGTAGTGGTTGATGAGCGCGAGCTCGTTAAAGACGGCTATACATCTCTATTTGGGCGTGAGGGCATTCCCTCGACCGGGTTTGATCCGGTCGAATTCGGGGAATGGGTCACGACGGCGGCGGAAAGCGATTTGGCAGCTGTGGAAGCCTTCCTAATCGGCCAGGGCGACCGGAGCTTCTCATTGCCGAAGGCGATCAGGGATCGCACGACGGCACCGGTGATTGCGGTGAGCGACCAGCCATCGCTGGAGGCGACGCTCGCATTATTCGACAGCGGCGTCGACGATGTCGTGCGCAAGCCTGTCCACCCCCGTGAAATCCTCGCACGTGCGGCGGCTATCCGCCGCCGGCTGCAGGTTATCTCGAATTTCACCGACGCCGGACCGATCCGGGTCTTCTCCGATGGACGTGACCCGGAAGTCGGCGGCGAAGTTTTTCCCCTGCCGCGCCGCGAGCGCCGCATCCTTGAATATTTGATCGCCAATCGCGGACGCCGCGTTTCCAAGGCGCAGATTTTCAATGCCATCTACGGCATCTTCGATGACGACGTCGAAGAAAACGTCGTGGAAAGCCACATCAGCAAGCTTCGCAAGAAGCTGCGCAAGAAACTCGGCTACGATCCGGTCGATTCCAAGCGCTTCCTCGGCTACAGCATTGATTGGCAATGATTTTCATTGACCCGCGTGGTCCTTTTTCAAACGCGGTATTTCAGACAGCTTCACGCAAGCCAAACGCTTTACCTTCTCCTTGAAAGATGACCACGAGGGTTTTTGAATGAGTATTTTCGGCACTATGCGAACCGGCGTGTCCGGCATGAATGCACAGGCGAACAAGCTGGGCACCGTGGGCGACAACATCGCCAACGCAAGCACCACCGGCTACAAGCGCGCATCGACGTCGTTCTCCTCGCTCGTTCTGCCCTCCTCGTCGGGCAGCTACGCTTCCGGCGGTGTGCAGTCCAACGTTCGCTACAGCATTTCGGAGCAAGGCAACCTCTCCTACACCACGTCGAGCACGGACCTTGCCATTCAGGGCAACGGCTTCTTCGTGGTCCAGGATGGATCGGGCACGCCTTATCTGACGCGCGCCGGCTCCTTCCAGAAGAACTCGGAAGGCTACCTGGAAAACGCTGCGGGCTTCCAGCTGATGGGTTACCCCTACGGTTCCAACCCCCCTGCTGCCGTCGTCAACGGTTTCACGGGTCTTGAAGCCATCAACGTCAACAATTTCGGCCTGACGGCATCGCCCTCCACGCAGGGCAGCTTCCCGGCCAATCTTAATCGCGATGACAAGGCCGCAACGGCACCGCTTCCAAGCGGCAACACTGCGACTGCGGCATTCGGCAACAAGACGTCGTTGACGGCATTCGACAGCGGCGGCGCAAAGGTGCTTTACGATTTCTACTATACCAAGACAGGCGACAACACCTGGGAAGTAGCGGTTTATCGTCAGGATCAGTCGACGAATGGCGGCTTCCCCTATACGGCAACGCCTGCCGCTAACCTTGTCCAGACAAAGGTGGATCTGGAATTCGATCCTGTCACCAATAAGCTGACCACCGCGTCTCCGAAATCGATCGTCATCAACGATCAGGTGAGCGGTGTGCCGCAGGCGATCAATATCGACCTGTCGCAGATGACGCAGTTTTCGGCGAAGTTCACCCCCGGCACGGCTGTTCTGAACGGCAACGGTCCGAGTCAGATCAAGGACGTCGAAATCGGTAAGGACGGTGTCGTGACGGCGGTCTATCAGGATGGCGGTCGCCGCAACATCTACCAGCTGGCGCTGGCAACCGTGCCGAGCGTCGACAATCTGAGCCCGCAGAACGGCAACGTCTATCTGCCGAGCAACGAGTCGGGTGTCGTCACCATCGGTTTTGCCCAGACGGGTAGCTTCGGCTACATCCAGAAGGGCGCGCTCGAAGGCTCGAACGTCGATATCGCCAGCGAACTCACCGACATGATTGAATCCCAGCGCATCTACACAGCGAATTCGAAGGTCTTCCAGACCGGATCGGATTTGATGGACGTCCTGATCAATCTGAAGAGATAGTAATTCCTACGGGGACAGATGAATGTCGCTCACGTCAGCAATGAATACTGCGCAGTCGATTTTCAATAACACAGGTAAGCAGACCGACGTTACTTCGAAAAACATTGCCAATGTCGGTAATGCGAACTACGTCAAGCGTACCGCCATTCTCGGCACGACCATGGCTGGAGCGAGTATCGTCTCCAACGGTCGTGCCCAGAATGAAAGTCTTCTCAGGCAGACGATTTCCAGTTCCTCTCTCGCTACCGGGCAGAGCGCCGTGCTGAGCGGCCTGGAGGAGATGAAGAGCATTTTCGGCGGCAACAATTACGAGAGTTCGCCAGCCAACTACATGAAGGAATTGCTCAAAAGCCTCGACGGTTATGCCGCGAAGCCGAGTGATGCCGCTTTGGCCGCAACGGCCGTCACCTCCGCGACGGATGTCGCCAGCTCCCTGAACAAGGCCTCAAGCGAATTGCAGGCGATGCGTCTGCGCGCCGATAAGGAAATGGCCCTTCAGGTCGACAAGCTGAACGGTTTGCTCGCAAAATTCGAGGAAGCCAATAACGAGGTCAAGGCACAGACCGCGATCGGCGGCGACCCAAGCGACGCTCTCGACCAGCGCGAGACGCTCCTCAAGGACATTTCCTCGATCATCGGCATCAATGTCGTGAACCGGCCCAACAATGATGTGGCGCTTTACACGACCGATGGGGCGACGCTGTTCGAAATCGTGCCGCGCAAGGTGACGTTCAACGTCCAGCCGGGCTACGACGCGACGACCACCGGCAATGCCATTTACGTCGATGGCGTTGCGCTCAAAGCCGCCACCGGTGCCAACACCACGGCCGCCGGCTCGCTTCAGGGCCTGATGCAGGTCCGTGACGATCTGGCGCCGACCATGCAGAGCCAGCTTGACGAAATCGCCCGCGGTCTCATCACCATGTTCGCCGAAAAGCCTGCGGATGCGACGAGCGGCCTGCCGAACATGCCCGGCCTCTTCACCTATGGCTCGCCTCTGGCGACGACCATTCCGGCAGACGGAATTGTCTCTCCCGGGCTCGCAGCCAGCATTACCGTCAACCCGGCGTTAATTATCTCCAAAGGTGGAAATCCGGAATTGTTGCGTGACGGCGGCATCAACGGTACCGATTATGTGATCAATACAGCAACGTCGGGTGGAACCGGTTTCTCCACGCTGATCCGCAGCTATGTCACTGCTTTCGACGCGCCCATGAATTTTGCCGCGTCGACACGTATCGATACGAATACCAGCATCCTGAAATACGGCACCAACTCGATGGGGTGGCTGGAGCAGGAGCGTTCCGGCGCAACTTCGGCAAACGAAGCAAAAAGCGCGCTTTACGAGCGCTCCGCCACCTCCTACTCGAACAATACGGCGGTCAGCCTGGATGAGGAGCTCTCGCTGCTCATGGACATCGAGCAATCCTACAAGGCCGCCACGAAACTCGTGACCACAGTCGACGAAATGCTCAAGTCGCTGATGGACATGGTGAGGTAAACGATGAAAACGTCATTCATTTCATCGCTGGCAATGCAGAACAGCATGCGCAGCACCATCCTTAAGGCTCAGGTTGAGATGACCGGTCTCAACACCGAGCTGACGACGGGCAAGCATGCCGATCTCGGCCTGACGCTGGGCGCAAATACGGCCCGCAGCCTCGATCTCAACCGTGATGTCGACCGCATTTCCTCGCTGGTCAGCGTCAACTCGATTGCGACGCAGCGCCTCAAATCCTCGCAGACCGCGCTGGATGGCATGGCGAAAGCTGCGCAGGAGATCCAGAAGGTTCTCGTCCCCAATACGAGCAGTGAAGCGCCGACGCTGACGACGGTTGCCCAGACGATCTCGAATGCCTTCAACAACTTCACCAGCTTCGCCAATACGGCTGTCAACGGTGAATATCTGTTTTCCGGCATCAATACGGATGTGAAGCCGGTTGACGACTATTTTGCACCCGGATCTCCGCTGAAGGCAGCCTATGAAACGGAACTGAATGCCTATATGGCGGCGCAGACGCCACCGGTCGGCGATTTCGCCAGCCTGTCGAAAACGCAGGTCGAAGGCTTCATGACGCATATCGAAGGCGTCTTCAAAGGCACGACGACGGTCACAAACCCGCCGCACACCAGCCTGACGGCCGGCCAGAACTATGATTTCTGGACGACATTCGGCTCGAAGGCGAGCGACACCAACATGACGAGTCGTATCAGCCAGAACGAGATCGTCGAAACATCCACCAACAGCAATTCGCAGGGCATGCGCTATTTCGCACTGACCGCAATGACGTCGATGACTTTCCTCGATCCGAAAGTCGACAGCGGTATCCGCGAAATGGTCGCGATGAAGTCGGTAACGAATATCGGCTCGGCCATCAACGGGCTGAACCAGCAGCAGAGCCAGCTCGGCCTTTCCGAAAGCCGTGTCTCGAAAGCCAATGAATCGCTGGAGGCGCAGAAGAAGATCATCGAAACGCATCTCTTGGATATCGAGGGGATCGATACCTACGAGGCGAAGACCCGTCTCGATCTGCTGCAGCAGCAAATTGAAATCGCATACAGCCTCACGTCGCGTCTGCAAAAAATGAGTCTGGTGAACTACCTCTGATGAACAGGGGTGGCGGCAGATAAAGGATACATGAATGTACCAGTTTTCCTACGCCGAAATCATGGAGGATGGTGTCGCCAACGCAAAAGATCGCGAGCGGCAGGCGTTGACCAAATCGATCGAACTTCTGGTGGAGGCGAGGGACTCCTCCTCCCAGCGACCGACGATCGAAGCACTTTTTTACACTCGACGGGTCTGGATCCGCTTCATTGAGGATCTTAAGCAGCCGGACAATCAGCTTGCAATCGAACTCAGAGCCAATCTGATCTCCATCGCGATCTGGATTTTGAAAGAGTGCGAACTGATCCGGAAACGTCAGTCGACGAATTTCCAGGGCATAATTGACGTGACAACCATCATCAGGGATGGACTGAAATGAAAAGTACACTTCGGATTTCGCTGAAATCGGGCGAAAAGATCTTCATCAACGGCGCAGTTCTGCGCGTCGATCGCAAGGTCGCGCTTGAATTCCTGAACGATGTCACGTTTCTGCTCGAAAACCACGTGCTTCAGCCCGAGCAGGCGACCACGCCGCTTCGGCAGCTTTATTTCATCGCGCAGATGATCCTCATCAACCCGGAAGGGCGCGACCAATCCACCAATATGTTCCGCAAGTCGGTCAGCATGCTGCTGAACTGCTTCCAGCATGACGAGGTTCTGGCGGAACTGAAGCGGATCGACGGGCTTGTGGCATCCGGCAAGGCTTTCGAAGCGCTCAAAGCCATTCGCGGTCTCTACCCGATCGAGGAGAAAATCCTCAACAATCAGGAAATGACCCCGGCAACCATCGAACAGATTCGCAAGGAGATCGCACCATGGCGGTAGATGCAGTCAATGCGGCAGCGGCAAACCCCTGGGCGAATGCCGGTGCCAGCAGCAGCGACAAGAATGCGGCCTCGCTGAACTATGACAGCTTCCTGAAGCTCCTCATCGCACAGATGAAGAACCAGGACCCGACCAGCCCGATGGATGCGGGCCAGCAGATGTCGCAGCTCGCAAGCTTCTCGCAGGTCGAGCAGACGATCAAGACCAACACGCATCTGAAGAGCATGCTGCAGGCGGAAGCCCTGACGCGCGCCTCCGACCTGGTTGGCAAGACCGTTAAGAGCGCTGACGACAATGTTACCGGCGTGGTCAAGGAAGTGCAGGTCTATTCCGATGGTATCGTCGCGGTCACCGAAGCCGGTGATAAAGTGCTGGTACAGGCTGGCGTGGTCTTCTCCAACGGCCCGATCACGACTAAATCTACAGGGACAACCACCGATTCGAACAATTCGGCCGGTTCCTGATATCGAGGCGGCATGATGCCGCTTCCATGAAACAAGGATGCGACGATGAACGAGGCCGATGCGCTTGATATCATGCAGGCGGCAGTCTGGACGGTTCTCGTCGCGGCCGGTCCGGCGGTTCTCGCCGCCATGATCGTTGGCGTCGTTATTGCCTTTATTCAGGCCCTGACCCAGGTTCAGGAAATGACGCTGACCTTCGTTCCCAAGATCGTCACGATCATGCTTGTGCTTGGCGTCGCGGCCCCGTTCGTGGGTGCGCAAATATCGCTGTTCTCCAATCTCGTCTTTTCGCGCATCCAGTCCGGCTTCTGATGCCCGGCCGCCGTGGCTGCCACCTTCGCGCAAGCTTCAGCGGCTAGGGATAGGCCTGAAGCACCGGGCCGAACGGCGTTCGCTTTTCGAAAACCGGTGCCGCGGAACCGTGCGGCGGCTTTTCCGTCGCCCTTCTCATGAAGAGACAGGACGAATTCATGGCGCAACCACCAGTCATATCCCTGCCCAAGGTTAGTCCGAGCACGCGCGACATCGGATTCGCGCTGGGCATTGTGGCGATCCTCTGCGTCCTCTTCCTTCCCATTCCGGTCATGCTGGTGGACATCGGCCTCGCCTTCTCCATCGCGCTCTCGGTTCTGATCCTGATGGTCGCGCTCTGGATTCAACGGCCGCTGGATTTCTCGTCCTTTCCGACCGTGTTGCTGATCGCGACGATGATCCGTCTGTCGCTGAATATTGCGACGACGCGCGTCATCCTGTCCCACGGCAATGAGGGCCCAACGGCGGCCGGTGGCGTGATTGCGGGCTTCTCGAGCCTCGTCATGTCCGGCGATTTCGTGATCGGTCTGATCGTCTTCCTGATCCTGATCACCGTCAACTTCATCGTCATCACCAAGGGTGCGACGCGTATCGCGGAAGTCGGCGCGCGCTTCACCCTCGACGCCATCCCCGGCAAGCAGATGTCGATCGACGCTGACCTGTCGGCCGGCATCATCGACGAAAAGGAAGCCCAGCGCCGCCGTCGTGAACTGGAAGAGGAAAGCTCCTTCTTCGGCTCGATGGACGGTGCCTCCAAATTCGTGCGTGGCGATGCCATCGCCGGTCTTATCATCACCGCCATTAACGTCTTCGGCGGTATCATCATCGGTTATTTCCGCCACGGCATGCCGATTGGCGAAGCGGCTGACGTTTTCGTCAAGCTCTCGGTCGGTGACGGTATCGTCTCGCAAATTCCGGCCCTGATCGTCTCGCTGGCAGCCGGCCTCCTTGTCTCCCGCGGTGGTACGGCTGGATCGACCGACCAGGCCGTCGTCAACCAGCTGAGCGGTTATCCGCGCGCCCTGATGGTCTCGGCCATGCTGATGGGACTGCTGGCCATCATTCCGGGCCTGCCGTTCCTGCCCTTCATCTTCCTCGGCGGCATCATGGCTTTCGGCAGCTGGTATATTCCGCGCCAGGCGGAAGCCGAAAGTGCGCTTCGCCGGCAGGAAGAGGAGAACAAGGTTCTCCAGAACACCGAGGCGGAAAAAGATTCCGTCAAACAGGTGCTCAAGACCGCCGAGATCGAACTGGCGCTCGGCAAGCAGGTGTCGACGCGCCTCCTCGGGGCCCATCAGGAACTGGCATTCCGCGTCGGCAAGATGCGCAAGAAATTTGCGAGCCAGTATGGCTTCGTCGTGCCGGAGATCAAGGTTTCCGACGACATCATGATCCAGGAAAAAGCCTACCAGATCCGTGTCCACGGCACGACCATCGCTTCCAGCAACCTGCGTGTCGGCGATGTTCTCGTGGTCACGGGGGCAGGGCGCAAGCCAAGCATTCCAGGTGACGAAATTCGCGAACCCGCCTTCGGCATGCCGGCCGTCTCGATCCTCGAAACCTTCACCGAAGATCTGAAGCGCGAAGGCTTCCATCCGATCGACAACGTCTCCGTGGTGCTGACGCATCTGAGCGAAGTCATCCGCAACAATCTGCCGCAGCTTCTGTCCTACAAGGACGTCAAAATCCTCATCGACAGGCTGGATCCCGAATACAAGAAGCTGGCCGACGAAATCTGCTCGTCGCACATGTCGTATTCCGGCCTGCAGGCGGTGCTGAAACTGCTGCTTGCCGAGCGGGTGTCGATCCGCAACCTGCACCTCATCCTCGAAGCCGTTGCCGAACTTGCGCCGCATGTGCGCAAGACGGAGCAGATCGTCGAACATGTGCGGGTGCGCATGTCGCAGCAGCTCTGTGGCGACCTCGCCGACAACGGCGTGCTGCGGGTGCTGCGACTCGGCAACAAGTGGGACATGGTCTTCCATCAGGCGCTGAAGCGCGATCAGAAGGGTGAAATCGTCGAGTTCGACATCGATCCCCGCCATCTCGAGGAGTTTTCCGAAGAAGCGTCGAAAGTTATCCGTGAATTCATGGACCGCGGCCTGCCCTTTGTCCTTGTAACCTCGCCGGAAACGCGGTCCTATGTGCGCATGATTATCGAGCGACTCTTTGCGACCCTGCCGGTCCTCTCCCATGTGGAACTGGCCAAGGGTCTGGAGATCAAGATTCTGGGCGCCATTTCATGATAACCGACCCGCAGGGAACAATCATTGCATTGTTCCTTGCCATCTGCCGTATCGGCGCATGCTTCATGACCATGCCGGGTTTTTCAAGCTCGCGCATTTCGCCGCAGATACGCATGCTGCTCTGCGTGGCCGTGTCCATGGCGCTGTTGCCGGTGCTGTGGGACACGATTTACCCAAAAATCTCCGGTGCGAGCCAAGGCACCGTCGTCGGGCTTATAGCGACGGAAATCCTCATTGGTGCGATGTACGGCCTGATCGCGCGCTTCTACACCCTCGGTTTCCAGTTCACGGGGGCGCTCATCGGCGCCTCGATCGGTCTCAGCGCACCCGGCGGTTCCGATCCCATTGAAGATGCGCAGGAAAACCAGATCGCCAACTTCATCACCTTCGGCGGCCTGCTCATTCTCTTCATGATGGACTTCCATCACATCGTCCTTAAGGCGCTGGTGGATTCGTACAATGTAACCCCTGTCGGCGCGCTCATCAGCGGCCAGAAAATGCTGATCACGCTGACCGACACGCTGAGGGCTTCATTTTCCATCATGCTGCGGCTTGCGAGCCCGTTTGTGATCTACGGTTTGATGTTCAACGTTGCCGTCGGCCTCATCAACAAGCTCGCGCCGCAAATCCCCGTCTTTTTCATATCGACGCCCTTCATTCTCGCGGGCGGCATGTTCATGCTCTACCTTTCGGTCGCAGCTCTCATCCGGCAATTCGTGGATGGGTTCGGTCCCGTCTTCATCGGTTTCTGATCGGGGGAAACGCCATGGCTTCTGACAAACGCTCGGACAAGCTCAAACGTCTGGTGACGGTCCAGCGCCACATGGAAAAAATGGCCGAGGTCGAACTGGCCGACACCACGCGGGCACGCACCGAAGTGGCGCAATCCATGGAAAGCACGCTGGAAGCGATGAATTCCCTGGAGCCGGTGCACCAGACGTTTTCCCGGCATTATCAGGGTCGCTACGGCCGTCTCGTCGTGCAGGACCGGCAGCTTGAAGGCGTCCAGCATTTTCAGGAAAACAAGGTTCTGAAGGAAAAGACCAAGGCCGACAGGCTCGAGGACAGAATGCACGTCGCCCGCGATCTCGAAGACCGCGAAGCAGACGATAATGCGATCTACGATTTGTTAGAAATTACGAATGTTGCCCGTTCAACACCAGCCTCCAGCAAGGTTGGCGATTCATAGTCTCCCCGTTGTTGCATCGCGGCGTTCTTGAACACACTGCCCGCGATGTTTCTTGATTGAGTGAACGCGCCGTTTTGCGTCGGCACGTTCATCGGCTCGGGAGTTCGGGACGTGGCGATATCGGTTATAAGCGATCTGGTGATGGATGTGGTTCGCGCGGCGGACCCTCTGGAAGTACAGGTCGCCCAAGAAAAATTGAAGGCGAACAAGGCGGCGTTTGCCGCGACCAGCCTCGCCGATTCGGGCAAGGGCTTTGGTGCCGCCGTCGATATGCTGGATGGCGCCTCCTCGAAGGCTGGTCTCGGCAATTCCAATATTCGTTCCGCGCGCACCGAAGTCCCCGAAACATATCGCAAATATGAGGCCTCGGTTCTCCAGACCTTCGTCGCCAACATGCTGCCGAAAGACAGCGAAGAGGTTTACGGCAAGGGTAACGCCGGCGAAATCTGGAAGAGCATGATGGCCGAACAGTTTGCCGACACGATTTCCAGAAATGGCGGTGTCGGCATTGCGGAGCAGGCATACAAGGATGCGCTTCGGAAGGCTGAAAGCAAAGGCATCACCGACGTATCGATGAATGAAAAAGACCATAATGCTGCAATTCGGATGGTGGCGGAGTTCGAGCGGCAGGTCCTCGGCGTTTCAAATGACAAAACGGACGAGGCTTGAGAATGAAAACCCCAAACGAGGAGACAAGCATGGACCTTATGTCGAACGACCACCGTATCCAATCCGTTCTCGGCCGCCTTGAGATGATCATCGACAACGAGAATGAAAATATCGGTAAGGACCCCAGGTTCGATTTTAAGGTCTCCAATGCTCATAAAAGCCGTTGCCTCTATGAGCTGACGATGCTGGTTCGCGACACGCCGCACGAGGAAATCGCTGCCGGCTACATGGAGCAGGTGAAGGGTATCAAGTCCAAGCTTGCGACCAATGCGAGCCGCGTCGAAGCACATCTCAACGCGGTCCGCGCGGTCGCGGATCTGCTCAAGAACGCGATCCAGGAAGCCGACACGGACGGCACCTACTCGCAGGAACAGTTCATGTACGGTGCCGCCTCCTGATGTTGAAGCTTCTTCTCACCGGCGTCTGGGTTTGCGCCGTCACGCTCGGCGCGGTGTATTTCTCCGTCCAGTTGGCGTCGGCGCCCGCGCCGGATGAGGCGGAGGCGAAAAAGGCCAATCTGCAGTTGGTGAAAGGCGAAAGCATCACCATTCCCGTCATCAATGATGGCGGGGTGAACGGCTATTTCCTGAGCCGGATTTCGCTGCGCGTCGACAAGGCCAAGATGGCCAAGATCGAGCTGCCGGCAACGCAGCTGATGACCGACGAGCTTTTCACGCTGCTGGCCGGTTCTTCCATGGTCAATATCGCCAACATCTCGACGTTCGACCCCGAAGCCTTCAAGCAGCGCATCCGTGAGGGGTTAAACAAGAAGCTTGATGACGAGGTGGTCGAAGACGTGCTGATCGAGCAGCTCGACTATCTGTCGAAAGCCGACATCCGCGAGCAGAACGGCAACGGCACGCCACGCTCGGTCAAGCTCGTCGAAGGCGAAAAGGTAGAAGCCGCAAAAGAAGCCGCTCCGAGCCATTGAGGGCGATGGCGCGATGGCCTTCCGCCTTTCGATGCGGCAAAAAAGGCATTCGTCCGGTTAACGGTCTCTTGCGGCAGCCCACGATATTCGAGCGATTGCTTTCAGGCAAAATTCAAGCCGAGCCTCTATAACGAACCCATTAGCCACCGACCCGCAGGCCATCCGGCCGCGTCGGCGGCGATGGGTTTGAAATTGGGGGTAGCAATGAGTTTCGCGTCGGATTTCGCGCAACCGGTATCGCAGCGGACTGTTCACGGCTTGCGGGTCTGTGACCTCGACTGGAATGGCGCTCTGGAGCTGGTCAGCAGCAGGGCGTCGGCCGCAAATGGCCATACGATGCTCTCCTTTCTGACAATCGAGAAGGCGAAGTTTTCGCTGAAAAACAGTGCCTATCGGCAGGTTCTGGAAAGCTGCATGCTTCTGCCGCAAGGCAAGGCAACAAGGGCTGCTGCGCGTCGCGACGAGGGTGAGCCTCTGTCCGCCCCCATCGACGGCGTCGCCTTCACCATGGCGTTGTTGACCTACATGGCGGTGCCGAAGCGCATCGGTGTTGCAGGCGACGATGGGGCGCAGGTCGGTGAGGTTCTCGCGAGGTTGCGCGCCCACGCGCCCTGGCACGATTTCGTCATGCTGAACCGGGATGCGACGGGTGTTAAGGTGGATGTGTTGCTGGCGGGAATGCTGAAGGAAGAACAGGAAACATGGCTGCACCGCACCGTCAGCCACGAGGATGCGCGGCTGACGATCGCCGTTGGCCCGCTGTTCAAGGTCCTGATCTCTGAGGTCGCCGGCATGCCGGAGATTTTCCGCAAGCTCCACATGAGCTGGCTTTACAGCCTCTGCGCCGAGCCCTGGCACATCGCGCTTGGTAAGGGCTGAATGCTGAAGGGCCGCCCGCGTTAACCATTTGTTTGCCAAGATCCTTTAACCTCTCGTAAGGTTTTGACAGTCGCCCGTTGCGGGCGGCGCCGAGGGTGGCAGACGAGTTCAGATGGTTGATGACAATCCGGACATGATGGCGATTCGCCCTGACGAGGATGCTGTCGCCGCGCCGTCTTCTGAGTGGCGCAGACATTGTCGCCGGCTCCTGACGGCCGGTTGTGTGGCAGCAGCAACAATGGCTGGCGCTGCCCTTCCACTTTTCCTCGTCGATTCCGGTTTTCGCGGTTATGTCTCGCAGGCTCGCATCGAGGTAACGCAGACCGCCTATGATGCTCCCGACGCCTCACGTTTTCTGGCAATGGCACGCCGCACCCTGCTTTCGCCCTCCGGGCTTGAGCGCGTCACCGCCGATCTGAAGCTGACGCCAGCCGATATGGTCGGCGTTCGCAATCAGGGCGAGCTCGGCCTGCTTTTCGACCTTTTGACCGGCGGTCAGGGCCGGGTGGTGTCTCCGCGGGAGGCATTGAACGGCGCCGTGGGCGAGGCCATCCGCCTGGAGCTCACCCCGGATGAAAACACGCTCGTCGTGACCGCCAAGGCCGCCACGCCTGAGACCGCCATGCGGCTGACGGATTATCTCTCCATGCGCGTGATGGCGGATGGCAAAGCCGGCACCATGACGCCCGCCATGCGGATAATGGAAAACGCACGTAAAAAACTGGATGAGGCGGAAGCTGCCGTCAACGGTTTTCAGATGCGCCATGGCGATGCGGTGCTGACGGAAGTGCAGCAACTCGAGCAGCAGTTGCGTGACGTGAATGAGGAGCTGGCGCGGTCCGGTCGCGAGCAGCAGCTGGTTAAGGCCGATCTCACGGCCGCTGCCGCTCTGAAGCCGAATGATGTGTTTTCCAAACCCTTGCCCGCCGGTGCGGCTTTTTCTGCACTTGAGGATATCAGGCAAAAGCACGCGAGCGCCAGTATGGCGCTTGCCACCGTTTCTGTCGACTATGGTCCGAAACATCCCCGCCGCATCGCCGCCCAGAACGCGGTGGATGCCGTGCAGGCGCTTGCGGCTCCCGCATTGCGGCAAGTGCTCGACGGGCTGCGGGCGGACGAGAAGCGCATCAGCCAGGAGATCGCCACAGATATCGCCGGGCAGAAGACATATCTTGATCGTCTGAATGCGCTGGGTGTCGCGCCCGGTGAATTCTACAGGTTGCAGAATGAGCTGGAAGCGGCGCGCAATACCTATCTGGAAGCAAGCGAACGCCGGGACCTGACGGCTTCCGCAACGCCCGCCATCGAAACGCGCTTGACGACAAAAGCTGGTCCGGGAGAATTGTCCCGGGACCTCACGCAGGCTGCGATGCTCGCGGGGGGCGGGGCCTTGATCGGCCTGCTGGGCAGCCTTTATCTCCTCAGCTATCGACGCCATGACGAAGAAGACGATGTTCTTCCGACTGCCGAAACCGGTGAGCAGCCAGTTTCCTTCGTTGCCGCGCCGCAATTTTCCGATTTCGAGCCGATCGAGCCCGCCGTATTCGACGACCTGCAGCCTCTTCCCGCAGAAGCGGATGCGAACGCTGACGAGGAAAGTTTTGCCGATTATTACGGCGAGGCCGCAAACGACGCGGACGATATGCCGCTGGACGAACGCGTGCGTCAGGTACTGATGGGCAACCGAACCGTCAGAACGGCGGATCCCGCATCACCAGGGTTGCCGCCGCTTCTGGCAGAAGCCCTCGCCGGGGACTTCGATCATGCTCAGGCCGAAGCCGAGGAGCTGATGGAATTGCGACGGGAATTGGCGTTCCTGAAGGAGTGCCTTACCGATTACGCCGACCGCCGTGAAGGCTACCGCAAAACAGCCTGAAAACGCCGCATTTTAGCTTGCATTCCTGCGACGGGGGCACCATACGGAGCCTACGTAACCCAGCAGGAGCAGGACGCATGGCAGTTGTGATTGACGGGAAGGCGAAGGCGGCTTCGGTAACGGAGGCGGTCCGCAAATCGGCGGAAGCGCTTGAGACGGAAATGGGCGTGAAGCCCGGTCTCGCGGTTGTCATCGTCGGGAATGATCCGGCAAGCCATGCCTACGTGAACTCCAAGAGCAAGATGGCCAAGCAATGCGGTTTCAACTCCATCCAGCACACGCTGCCGGAAGAAACGACGCAAGGTGAGCTACTTAAGCTGGTCGGCGAACTGAACGCCGATACTTCCATCCACGGCATTCTGGTGCAGCTGCCGCTGCCGAAACATTTCAATTCGGATGAGATCATCCAGTCGATCCTGCCGGAGAAAGACGTCGATGGTCTGAGCGTCTTGAATGCCGGCAAGCTCGCGACCGGCGATCTCGCCACCGGCCTCATCTCCTGCACGCCGGCTGGCGCCATGCTTCTGGTGCGCGGCATTCATGGCGACGATCTTTCCGGTCTCAACGCCGTTGTCATCGGCCGCTCCAACCTGTTCGGCAAGCCGATGGGCCAGCTGCTTCTGAATGCCAACGCCACCGTGACCATGGCGCATTCGCGCACCAAGGACCTCGCCGGCATCTGCAAGACGGCGGATATTCTGGTCGCCGCTGTCGGACGTGCGGCAATGGTGAAGGGAGACTGGGTGAAACCGGGCGCGACCGTCATCGATGTCGGCATCAACCGCATACCGGCCCCGGAAAAGGGCGAAGGCAAATCCAAGCTCGTGGGCGATGTCGCCTTTGACGAGGCGAGCGCCGTCGCCGCCGCGATCACGCCTGTCCCCGGCGGTGTCGGTCCGATGACGATTGCCATGTTGATGGCGAATACGGTTATCGCTGCCTATCGCGCGCTGGGTCTGACCGCGCCAAAGTTTTAAGCCTGTCGCGTTCAATCGAACGATACGGCACAGGAATTTTTGTGCGCTGCCACTCACTTCCGTCATTCCGGCCTTGAGCCGGAATGCAGCCGACGCGCGTCTGCGCGGCGAGGCGACTCTTTTCAGCCCAAGGACTTGGGCTGGCTGGATACCGGCTCAAGACCGGTATGACGGCCGGGGGGATGGAGGCCAGACTTACGTTCTCGGAGCCGGTCCCGTCGAGGCGCGCACCACAAGTTCCGCCTTCCAGAGTTCCTGATGTGGGTCTTTCTGGTCGTTCTTGATGTGATTGATCAAACGCTGACCCACCCGCACCCCCGCCGCCCGCAGCGACGAGCGCGTGGTGGTCAGCGGAACGGAAAAATTATCGGGCTTGAGAAGCGGCAGCACGTCGTCGTGAGCGATGAGCGAAATATCCTTGCCTGGTTTCAGGCCCCGCTGATTGAGTGAGCGGATCGCGCCGAGCGCCAGCGCTGTACTGGCGCAGAGAATGGCGGTCGGCTTTTGCGGACGTGACAGCAATGCCTCCATGCCAAGAAACCCTTCTTCATCCGTCATGCTGCTATGACGCGTGTTGGCGGGATCGAGCGAGAGACCGTTGGCTGCCAGCGCCGTTTCCACGCCGAGACAGCGCCTGAAGGTGAAGTCATAACCCTCGGGGCCATTCAGCAGCCCGATCCGCTGGTGACCAAGCTGTAGCAGAAGCTGAGTCGCATCGCGAAAGGCGCCCTCGTTGTCGACGTCGAGATAGGGATAGGTCTCCTCAACGCCAACCGAACGACCGTGCACGAGGAAGGGCAGGGAGAGCGACTGCATCATGGCGATGCGCGGGTCGTTATTCTTCATGTAAGCGAGATAGATGCCATCGACACTGCCGCTGGCGGCAAGCCCTCGAAGGGCGTCCCGCTCTTTTTCGGGTTCTGTCGGCATGATGACCAGATGGAAGCCGCTGCGCGATGCCTCTTCACCCAGCCCGCTCAGAAACTCGCCGAAATGCACGTCTGAACGGTGATATTCGCCGATCGGCATGACAAGGCCGATGGAGCCCACCTTGCCCGTTGCCAGCCGCTGCGCTGCCGCATTCGGCCGGTAGCCGGTCTTTTCGGCTGCCTCCATGACGCGGCGCCGGGTCTCCGCACTCACCTCAGGGTAGCCATTGAGCGCGCGGCTGATGGTCGTCTGCGAAATACCCAGCAGTTGCGACAACTGTTTAAGGTTCATGTCTGCGAATTCCTCCATGCGCGCTCAGGGAATCAGCCAAAAGCCACTCCTCACATTCCCAAAGCGCTTTAGATTTTTAACAGCCCCTTCCGCTTTTCTCAATCGAAAATGACGTCGATCTCTCTGAATTAATATGACTATTGATAAGGATATGCGCGGCTTCGACGCAAACTACCTCTTGACTCCGTCTCGGCGACAATGAGATGAATAGGCAGCCAAAGCGCTTTGATTGGAAGAGCTGCGCTTTGAGCCTTTTATGTGATGGGAGGTAAATCACATGCGGAAGACTCTATTGGCGACGGCTGCTTCGATCGTGCTGCTGTCGGGTTCGGCCTTTGCTGCCGATCTGAAATTCGCGCCGGGCCAGGACACCAAATTCAACTGGAAAAGCTATGAGGACTTCAAGACGGCCCATGCCGACCTGAAGGGTCAGACATTGACGATTTTCGGACCCTGGCGCGGTGAGGACGAGGCCCTTTTCCAGACCGTACTTGCCTATTTCGCCGATGCGACGGGCGTTAACGTTCGATACTCCTCGTCGGAAAACTACGAGCAGCAGATCGTCATCGATACGCAGGCTGGTTCGCCACCCAATATCGCCATTCTCCCGCAACCGGGTCTGCTGGCCGATCTGGCTGCCAAAGGCTTCCTCGTGCCGCTCGGCGACGAGACGGCCAAATGGGTCGAGGAGAATTATGGCGCGGGCAAATCCTGGGTCGATCTCGGCAGCTACAAGGGCAGGGACGGCAACAAGGCCTATTTCGCTTTCCCCTTCAAGGCAGATGTGAAGTCGCTCGTCTGGTACGTGCCTGAGAATTTCGAAGAAGCGGGCTATAAAGTGCCCGAAAGCATGGAAGACCTGTTTAAGCTGACCGACCAAATCGTCGCCGATGGCGGCACGCCCTGGTGCATTGGCCTCGGTTCCGGCGGCGCGACCGGCTGGCCGGCCACCGACTGGGTGGAAGACCTGATGCTGCGCACGCAGCCACTCGACGTCTACCAGAAATGGACGACGAATGAGGTGAAGTTCACCGATCCGGCGGTTGTGGCGGCGATCAATGAATTCGGCAAGATTGCCAAGAACGAGAAATATGTGAGCGGTGGCGTTGCAGCCGTTGCCTCCACGGATTTCCGTGACAGCCCCAAGGGCCTCTTCGACATTCCGCCGAAGTGCTATCTGCACCATCAGGCGTCCTTCGTTCCCTCCTTCTTCCCGGCGGGTACCAAGGTGGGGACGGACGTTGATTTCTTCTACATGCCGACCTACGCCTCCAAGCCTGAGCTCGGCAAGCCGGTTCTGGGCGCGGGCACGCTTGTCACCATCACCAAGGAATCGCCCGCCGCAAAGGCGTTCGTCAACTTCCTGCAGACACCGATCGCCCATGAGGTCTGGATGGCACAGTCCAGCTTTCTCACCCCGTACAAGGGCGTGAATGTCGAAACCTATGCCAATGAGCAGATGAAGCGCCAGGGTGAAATCCTGACCACGGCGACGACCTTCGGTTTTGACGGGTCCGACCTGATGCCGGGCAAGATCGGCGCCGGTGCATTCTGGACCGGCATGATCGATTTCGTCGGCGGCAAATCCGCCGATCAGGTCGCGGCCGATATCCAGAAGGCCTGGGACGGCCTGAAATAACACCTGACGAGACGAGGCCCGGTGGTTCGCCGCCGGGCTTCTTCCGCATGAGCGGCCGACTGGATAAGCAGCGCGGCGCGGAGAGGATCAAGGGAGGGACCATGGCTCAACAACTCGTGTCTGCCATCGGCGTCATGGTGGCTGGCGTTTTCGCCTGTGCCGCCTATTACTGGTTATCGGACAAGGCGCTCCAAGTGATCTTCCCGGTGCGCTCGGGAGACGTCATTCATGCATCCCGGAATCTCAACCGCCGCGCCGCCGTCCGCCCCTGGCTGTTTATCGGCCCGGCGCTGGTCCTGCTCCTCGTCTATCTGGTCTATCCCGTCATCGCCACGCTGATCCTGTCGTTTTACGACCGGTCCGGCAATGAGTTCGTCGGCCTCGCCAATTATCGCTGGGCATTCTTCGATGCCGGATTCCGACAGTCGATCTTCAACAATATCCTCTGGCTCGCCGTCGTGCCGGCCGCTTGTACCTTCTTCGGCCTTGTGATTGCCGTCATGACCGACCGCATCTGGTGGGGTAACATCGCCAAATCCATCGTCTTCATGCCGATGGCGATCTCCTTCGTCGGCGCCTCCGTCATCTGGAAGTTCATCTATGAATATCGGGCCGAGGGCCAGGTGCAGATCGGTCTTCTCAATGCTGTCGTCGAGTTTTTCGGCGGTAATCCGCAGGTGTGGATTTCCATGCCTTTCTGGAACAATTTCTTCCTGATGATCATCCTCATCTGGATCCAGACCGGCTTTGCCATGGTCATCCTGTCTGCAGCGCTGCGCGGCATACCGGAAGAAACCATCGAGGCGGCCGTCATCGATGGTGCCAATGGCTGGCAAATCTTCTGGAAGATCATGGTTCCGCAGATCTGGGGCACCATCGCCGTCGTCTGGACGACGATCACCATTCTCGTGCTCAAGGTCTTCGATATCGTGCTGACCATGACCAACGGCCAATGGAACACCATGGTTCTCGCGAACCTCATGTTCGACTGGATGTTCCGAGGCGGCGGCGATAGCGGCAGAAGCGCTGTCATCGCGCTGGTGATCATGGCAGCCGTCACACCGATCATGATCTGGAACATCCGCCAGGCAAATCGTGAGATGGAGGGCCGCTGAGATGGATATCGTCAAACGTCTCCGCCGCGTCGGCCTGCCGCGCCTCATCGTCCATGCCAGCGTTCTGATCGTCGTGCTTCTCTGGCTCCTGCCCACGCTCGGCATTCTCGTGAGTTCGTTGCGCGACAAGGACCAGATCACCGTTTCCGGCTGGTGGACAGCATTTTCCAGTTCCGAACAGACCTCGGCGGTTCGTCTCGCCGATGCTTCCGTGCAGAAGCAGGACGGCAGCCGCTATGTCATATCAGGCAATGTCTTCGAAAACGGCCAGGGCGGCAAGGTCGCGGCCTTCGGCGTGCGCGTGCAGGAGCCGACAGCATTCAAGGCAGGCGAAGCCGCTGACATTGGCGATGGCGAGACGTTGCTCGTCAAGGAGGACGGCGGTTACGAATATAGCAAAGCCTCAAGTTTCGAGGGTTCGCGCGCCAAGCGCGTCTATATTTCCGTCGCCACCCCGCCTGTCTTCACGCTCGACAATTACCGCACGGTCCTGACCTCTGAGGGCATCGGCCAGTCCTTCGTCAATTCGCTGACGGTTGCTGTGCCTGCAACGATCATCCCGATCCTGATTGCCGCCTTTGCAGCCTATGCCCTGTCGTGGATGAGCTTTTCCGGCCGCAATCTGCTGATTGCGATGGTGGTGGGGCTGATTGTCGTGCCGCTGCAGATGTCGCTCATTCCCCTGCTTCGCATGTACACGGAAATCGGCAATATTTTCGGCGTCTCTTCCAAAGGCTATGCCGGCATCTGGCTGGCGCACACCGCCTTTGGACTGCCGCTCGCCATCTATCTGCTGCGCAACTATATTTCCGGGCTGCCCAAGGAAATTATCGAAAGCGCCCGTGTCGATGGCGCAAGCGATTTCGAAATTTTCGTCAAGATCATCCTGCCGCTCTCTTTCCCGGCGCTCGCTTCCTTCGCCATCTTCCAGTTTCTCTGGACCTGGAATGACCTGCTCGTCGCCATGGTCTTTCTCGGAACGCAGAAGAACGAACTCGTGCTGACGGGTGCGCTCAATGCGCTGCTCGGTTCGCGCGGCGGCAACTGGGAAATCCTCACCGCCTCGGCCTTCGTCACCATCGTCGTGCCGCTTGGCGTTTTCTTCGCGCTTCAACGTTATCTCGTGCGTGGCTTGCTCGCTGGCTCCGTCAAGGGAGGCTGACAGACCATGGACGCCCATACCAGACAGGACAAATCAATGACCGCTTCGGTGACTTCCGCTTTGACGCCCAACAAGGACTGGTGGCGCGGCGCTGTTATCTATCAGATCTATCCGCGCTCCTATCAGGACTCCAATGGCGACGGAATCGGTGACCTCAAGGGCATAACCGACCGCCTCCATCACATCGCCAATCTGGGTGCCGATGCAATCTGGATTTCGCCCTTCTTCACCTCGCCGATGAAGGATTTCGGTTACGACGTCTCGAATTATGTCGATGTCGATCCGATGTTCGGTACGCTGGCCGATTTCGACGGGTTGATTGCGGAGGCCCATCGCCTTGGCATCCGCGTCATGATCGACCTTGTTTTGTCGCATACCTCGGACCAGCATCCCTGGTTCGTGGAAAGCCGCGCCAGCCGCAACAATCCGAAAGCGGACTGGTACGTGTGGTCGGACGCCAAACCGGATGGCACGCCGCCCAACAACTGGCTGTCGATCTTCGGCGGTTCGGGCTGGCAGTGGGATCCGACCCGCATGCAATATTACATGCACAACTTCCTGACCTCGCAGCCGGACCTCAATCTACATAACCCGGAAGTGCAGGAAGAGCTGCTGAACATCACCCGCTTCTGGCTGAAGCGCGGTGTCGATGGTTTCCGCCTCGACACCATCAACTTCTATTTCCATGACCTCGAGCTGCGCGACAACCCGGCGCTGGCCCCGGAGCGCCGCAATGCTTCCACCGCGCCTGCGGTCAATCCCTATAACTTCCAGGAACATCTCTACGACAAGAACCGCCCGGAAAACATTGCCTTCCTGAAGCGCTTCCGCGCGGTGCTGGACGAGTTTCCGGATATCGCCGCCGTCGGTGAAGTGGGCGACAGCCAACGCGGTCTGGAGATCGTCGGTGAGTATACGTCGGGCGATGACAAGATGCAGATGTGCTACGCCTTCGAATTCTTGGCGCCCGACGCGCTGACCCCGCAGCGCGTCGCCGATGTGCAGGCGGATTTTGCGAGAGCTGCGCCGGAAGGCTGGGCCTGCTGGGCATTCTCCAACCATGATGTCGTGCGTCATGTCAGCCGCTGGGGCGAGCATGTCGAGGACAAGGACGCTTTCGCCAAGGTCCTTTCGGCACTGCTGATGACACAGCGCGGGTCCGTCTGCATCTATGAGGGCGAAGAACTCGGCCTCACCGAAGCCGACATCGCGTTCGAGGATTTGCAGGACCCCTACGGCATCCAGTTCTGGCCGGAATTCAAGGGCCGCGATGGGTGCCGCACGCCGATGGTGTGGGATGCCGGCCATGCGCAGGCGGGTTTCTCGACAGCCGACAAAACGTGGTTGCCGATTCCGGCGGAGCACAAGCAGCGTGCCGTCAGCGCCCAGCAGGGCAATGAGGCATCGGTGCTGGAACATTACCGTCGCTTCCTCACTTTCCGCAGGCAGCACCCGGCTTTCGCGAAAGGTGGTATCGAGTTCCAGCCCGTTCAGGGCGAGGTGTCGAGCTACACAAGGACGCTCGGAAACGAAACCATTCTCTGCCTCTTCAATCTGTCAGCGACGCCGGCAAAGGCATCGCTGCCTGATGGGAACTGGGAGGTTCTGGAGGGCCACGGCTTTACGGCCGCGCTCGAAGGCAGAAACGTAGAACTTCCGGCGTGGGGCGCGTTCTTCGCCCGTTACGCCTGACAGAACAGGGAGGACCACCCATGACAAGTCTCGTTCTCAAGGATATCCGCAAATCCTACGGACAGGTGAAGGTGCTGCACGGCATCGATCTTTCGATCGAACAGGGCGAATTCATCGTCTTCGTCGGCCCCTCCGGCTGCGGAAAGTCGACGCTGCTGCGCATGATCGCGGGTCTGGAGGAGATCACCGGCGGCGAGATGTATATTGACGGACAGCTCGTCAACGAGATCCCACCTTCGCGCCGCGGCATCGCCATGGTGTTCCAGTCCTACGCGCTTTATCCGCATATGACGGTCTATGACAACATGGCCTTCGGCATGAAGATCGCCAAGGAAAACAAGCAGGAAATCGACCGCCGCGTCCGCGCCGCTGCAGAAATCCTGCAGTTGACGCAATATCTGGAGCGTCTGCCGAAGGCTCTCTCGGGCGGCCAGCGCCAGCGTGTTGCCATCGGCCGCGCGATCTGCCGCAACCCGAAGGTCTTCCTGTTCGACGAGCCATTGTCCAACCTCGATGCGGCGCTGCGTGTCGCCACCCGCATCGAGATCGCCAAGCTCAACGAGCAGATGGCCGATACGACGATGATCTACGTCACTCACGATCAGGTGGAGGCGATGACGCTCGCCGACCGCATCGTCGTTCTGAATGCCGGGCGCGTGGAGCAGGTCGGTGCGCCGCTCGAACTTTATGAGAACCCGGCCAATCTCTTCGTTGCGAAATTCATCGGCTCGCCAGCCATGAACATCATCGCTGGCAAGATCGTCGGGACCGGAGAGCGGACATCGATCGAACTTGCCGGCGGCAAGACGCTCGCCGTCAACGTTCCCACGCCGGGGAGCGAACAGGGCAAGGCCGCAAGCTTCGGCGTGCGGCCGGAAGATCTGAGCATCGTCACTGGCGAAGACTATCTCTTCGAAGGGAAAGTATCGATTGTCGAGGCGCTTGGCGAAGTTACCCTGCTTTATCTTGAAGCACCGAAAGGGCAGGAGCCGATCATCGTCAAGGCACCGGGCATCGTTTCGGCTGCGAAGGGCCAGACCCTGCGTTTCGCCGCGCCGCAGGAAAAACTCCACCTCTTCAACGCCGAAGGCAAGACCTACCGCGTCTGACGATTTAGGCTGAAGCCCCGGAACGCCACTCGTTTCGGGTTTTTCTCAGGTTTTTCGCCTGTGGAAAAACGCCGCGAATGTCCCACTTCCGGTCTGTTTAAGACGGCGCTGATATGAATTGTTAAAGACTATGGCCTAGTCTTGCTCCATTGATCGAGCATGGAGTCTGGGCGTGCAAAGCGGTACCGGTGTGATCAGGAACCATTACCTGAGCAAGGAAGAATCTTTCATGTATGACCGCGAAAGCCGGTTTCGCATGGAAGATACAATGAATGCCGCACGCATCGAATATACTGAAAAGGCTGTGATGCACATGGCGGCGCGCCGCTGCGATGTCATCCGCATTTCGCAGACCGAGGCAGTGCTGGCCCTGATAACGAAATATAACCTGCCGAACCAGTTCTATCTCGATATTCCCGACGCCCGCATCAGCAAGATCGGCTGCGTCATGCTGCGCGTCAACGCCAACAACACCATCCACGTCCGCTTCTTGCGCATGCTGACGCAAAAGGAACTGGACCGCATCTTTGTCTTCAGCACGCACCCGGCGCATCGTGACCGGAAGCTGGATATCAGGTCGTTCTGAGTTATCAGGGCGAAGCTCTTAAAGCCCGCCCTGACCCATCTTGTTCATCCGAACATCCATCCCCGAATATCAATGGAACAGGACGCTGGCGCCCTGATCGGCGGGGCCGGCATTGCGGCGGAAGGGGGCGAAAAGTTCGCGGCCCATGCCCCACTCATTGCCTGAGAGATCGGCCCGCGCCGGCTCGCGCTTTGACAGTTCAGCGGCGGACACCAGCACCTCGAGCGAGCCGGAAATCGCGTCGAGACGGATAATATCGCCGTCGCGGATGAGCGAGATCGGACCGCAATCGGAAGCCTCCGGCGTCACATGGATGGCGGCCGGCACCTTACCGGACGCACCGGACATGCGCCCGTCGGTCACCAGCGCCACCTTGAAACCACGATCCTGCAGCACGCCAAGCGGCGGCGTCAGACGGTGCAGTTCCGGCATGCCGTTAGCCTTCGGCCCCTGGAAGCGGACAACGGCGATGAAGTCGCGATTGAGCTTGCCGTCCTTGAAGGCGTCCTGAAGCTCCTGCTGGTCGTGGAAAACGATGGCCGGCGCTTCGATGATATGGCGTTCCGGCTTGACGGCGGAAATCTTGATGACCGATTTGCCGAGATTGCCCGTCAGCATCTTCAGGCCACCGGTCGGCTGGAACGGGGTTTCGATGCTGGAAAGCACCTTCGGATCGTGGCTCTGTTCCGGGGAGGGCTGGCGGGTGACGGCCCCCTTCTCGTCAAGCATTGCATCCACTGTGTAGGCCGCAAGCCCCTGTCCGAAGACCGTACGGACGTCGTCATGCACGAAGCCCTGCTTCAGGAGCTGCTTGATGAGGAAACCCATGCCGCCGGCGGCGTGGAAATGGTTCACATCGGCAAGACCGTTGGGATAAACGCGGGCGAGCAGCGGCACGATGTCCGAGAGATCGGAAATGTCCTGCCAGGTGAGGATGATACCCGCCGCACGCGCCATGGCGATCAGGTGCATGGTGTGGTTGGTGGAACCGCCTGTCGCATGCAGGCCGACGACGCCGTTGACGACGGATCGCTCGTCGATCATCTCGCCTGCCGGCGTGAATTCATTGCCCTGTGCGGTGATGGCGAGCGCGCGCTTTGTGGCCTCGCGCGTCAGCGCGTCACGCAGCGGCGTACCCGGATTGATGAAGGAGGAACCGGGCATGTGAAAGCCCATGATTTCCATCAGCATCTGGTTGGAATTGGCGGTGCCGTAGAAGGTGCAGGTCCCGGGGCCGTGGTAGGATTTGGATTCCGCTTCGAGCAGCTCCGCACGACCGACCTTGCCTTCGGCATAAAGCTGGCGAATGCGCGACTTCTCGTCATTCGGCAGGCCTGATGTCATCGGGCCGGCGGGAATGAAGACCGCGGGCAGGTGACCGAAGGCAAGGGCAGCGATCACGAGGCCGGGCACGATCTTGTCGCAGACGCCGAGATAGAGAGCGGCGTCGAACATGTTGTGCGAAAGACCGATGCCTGCAGCCATGGCGATGGCATCGCGGGAAAAAAGCGAAAGCTCCATGCCCGGCTGCCCCTGGGTTACGCCGTCGCACATGGCGGGAACGGCGCCCGCAACCTGCGCGATGCCGCCCGCTTCCTTCGCCGCATCGCGGATGATCGCGGGGAAGGTCTCATAGGGCTGGTGCGCGGACAACATGTCGTTATAGGCGGTGATGATGCCGAGATTGGGGACCCGGTCGCCGGCAAGGATGTCCTTGTCGGCGGGGGAACAGACCGCAAACCCGTGTGCAAGATTGCCGCAGGAAAGCACGGAACGGTGAACGCCCTTGGAAACCTGCAGCCGCAGTCGCTCGAGATAGGTCTCGCGATAGGGCTTGGAACGTTCGACGATGCGGGCGGTAATGGCCTGAATGCGGGAATCGGCGGACATGGGCGTTCATCCTGTTCGTTGGTCGGCAACCGGCGTTCCGGGAGGTGAGCGGCCGGTTGTCGTGGTTCAGTCTTCATGTCTTCGGGGCGCTTGTCGCGGGCCGCAGAGGCGGCAGCCGCGGTGGGTTATGGCGCCCAGTATATATCCACAGGCGTCTCCGCCCGGTTCAGCACGGCACGAATAGGCATTTCATCCTCATCCTCACCGGACTGTGCTTTCTCCAGCGTTGCCTTCTTGGCCGCACCTTCGATGTGGAGCACCAGAAAACCGGCATCGTGCAGGCTTGAGAAGTTGAAGGTCAACCGCTCCTCACCGGCATTTTCCGCCGCCATGGTCAGGACGCCGCGCGGTTCATCGAGGTCAAGCGCTTCGTAGAGATTGTCTCCACCGGGGAAGAACGATGCCGTATGGCCATCCGTTCCCATACCGAGAATGACGACATCGAAGGGATCGCAGATCGCTTCGGTCTTGACGGTCGCAAGGGTTGCCGCGTCTTCCGGGGAAGCGGCAGGCTGGAATAGCGGCACGAAATAAGCCGCCTTCGCCTTGTCCTGCAACAGGTTCTCGGCGACGAGACGATGGTTCGACCGGTCGCTTTCCGGTGGCACGAAACGCTCGTCCACCAGCGTCACGCTGATATTGGGCCAGTCGAGTTCGTGATGGGAAAGCGCCTGAAAGAACAGCTTCGGTGTCGAGCCGCCGGAAACCGCAATGCTTGCGGTCCCCCGTTCCTTGGTTGCTTCATCAAGGCGTTTGGCAACTTCCGCCGCGAGCGCTGTCGCCAACGCTGCGGGGGTGTCGAAGACGTGGATTGTTTCGCTCATTGAAGGCCCTCAGTCGGCATCATGCCAGGTGCGGCCGTCACGCTCGATCAGCGCGATGGAACCGCTTGGACCCCAGGTGCCCGCCGTGTAGCCCTGCACGCCCTGGCCCAGCTCTTCCCAGCTCTTCAGGATCGGGTCGACCCAGTCCCAGGCGGCCTCAACTTCGTCGCGCCGCATGAACAGCGTCTGGTTGGAGCGGATCGTGTCCATCAGCAGGCGTTCATAGGCGTCGGGGCTGCGCACGTTGAAGGCTTCGGCAAAGCTCATGTCCAGCGACACCTGACGCAGGCGCATGCCGCCCGGGCCGGGGTCCTTGATGAGCAGAGACTGCTTGACGCCCTCATCCGGCTGCAGGCGAATGACCAGCTTGTTGGCCTCGATCTTGCCGGCCGCATCGTCGAAGATCGAATGCGGGATCTGCTTAAAGGTGACGACGATTTCCGAAACGCGGGTCGCGAGGCGTTTGCCGGTGCGGATGTAGAAGGGAACGCCGGCCCAGCGCCAGTTGGCGATTTCGGCCTTGATGGCGACGAAGGTTTCGGTGTTGGAAACGCCGCCTTCCAGCTCTTCCAGATAACCCTTGACCGGGCCACCCGCGGAAGCGCCGGCGCGGTACTGCCCGCGAACGGTCAGCTTTTCGACGTTGCTGGTGTCGATCGGCTTCAGCGAGCGCAGAACCTTCAGCTTTTCGTCGCGCACGGCTTCGGCATTCATGGAAGCAGGCGGCTCCATGGCGACGAGGCAGAGCAGCTGGAGAATATGGTTCTGCACCATGTCGCGCAGCGCACCGGCCTTGTCGTAATAACCGGCGCGGCCTTCAAGACCGACCGCCTCGGCAACGGTGATCTGCACGTGGTCGATATGGGCGGAATTCCACAGCGGCTCGTAAAGCGCGTTGGCGAAACGCAGCGCCATCAGGTTCTGCACCGTCTCCTTGCCGAGATAGTGGTCGATGCGGAAGATCTGCTCTTCCTTGAAGACATGGCCGATGGTGTCGTTGAGTTCCTGCGCCGAAGCGAGATCCCGGCCGATCGGCTTTTCGACAACGATGCGGGTCGAGCGGGTAATCAGCTTGTGCTCGCGGATCTTGTCGGCGATATCGCCGAAAATGCCTGGCGCGACGGCCAGATAAAAGGCGCGCACGCGCTCTTTACCCTCGTCCAGCAGCTTCTTCAGCACATCCCAGCCATTGCTGCCCTTGGCGTCAACGGGCACGTAAAATAGCCTGTTCAGGAACACTGCAACCTGGGCGTCGTCATATTCGCCGGCCTTCAGATGCTCCTTCAGCGCGTCCTGCGCGAATTTGCGATATTCCTCATGGGTCATGACCGAACGCGACGCGCCGATGATGCGGGTCGGCTCCGTGAACTGCCCTTCGATCTGCCGGTGATAAAGGGCTGGCAGAAGCTTGCGCTCGGCAAGATCGCCCGTGCCGCCGAAAACGACACAATCAAAAGGTTCAACAGGAATGATCTGACTGCTCATATCGATTCTCTCGATCTTCAAAGGTTGGGGCATCCATAATCTAATCGATTTAAAAATGCCAGACTCAGTTGGGTGAAATTATGAATTTTGGTTTGGCCTTAGGCCGTATGTGGAATGGGTTGCGTTTCGGAACAGACCTTTTGCCGGTGGGGGCACGGAAAACAGGAACAATACCATGACTGCGGCGATACCCCGCCAGAACAGGTGGATGGCGCAAGTACGTCCGGTATCCTGGCTTTGCTCGATGCTATCCAACAACATCTGCGCTTCCTCGAATTGCCGCGCAGCAATCCGGATCTCTATTCCGCCGAGCGCAACAGCGTAATGCCAGAAGATCGAGGCGAATTGGCTCGGCGGCGCAACGGTTTGAATTCCATATGCCCGCAGGAAAGACGCTGTCACTGCCGTCTCAGCGAGCCCGTAGCCAGTGGCAATAGTAACAAGCCGGTCATCCGCTTTTTCCATCGACCCCCCTGTTTGAACCCCCTGTTTATTGTGAAGGATCAAAACCTGTCTCGCAACGCGAACCACGACAGCGCCAGAAAGAGCAACGGCGCACGGAGCGACGTGCCGCCGGGGAAGGCAGGGACTTTCAGCCGCGCGAAGGGCGCCAGCATGTCCTTTTTGCCGAGTACCAGATCGGCATAAAGCTTGCCGCAATAATTCGACAACATCACGCCGTGACCGGAATAACCGCCGATGGAGGTGACGCCGGGCATGACCTCGCGCACGAACACCGTGCGCGGGAGGGTGATGCCAACGGAGCCGCCCCAGGAATGGGTGATTTCGACAGCCTTCAGTTCGGGATAAATTTCCGCGATCTGCCGGCGGATATGGGTTGAGATATCGCGCGGCGTATCTGCCGTATAGGCCTCGCGTCCGCCGAACAGCAGGCGATTATCGGCCGTCTTGCGAAAATAGCGCACCACGAAACGAGAGTCTGCCACCGCCTCCTTGCCGGGGATGATGTCGGGATAGGCGTCGAGCGGTGCGGTCGCGCCGATGAAGGAGCGGATCGGCATGATATGGGCCGCCGTCACCGGCTCCAGATTACCGATATAGGCATTGGTGGCGATCAGCACCCGCGGCGCGGTAATCGTGCCGAAGGGCGTTTCGATGATTGACTTTCCGCCCACCTGCCGGATCGATTTCGCCGGCGTCATCTCGTAAATCTGAGCGCCGGCATCCTTTGCCGCTTTTGCAAGCCCGACGAGCAGCTTCAACGGGTGTATATGGCCGGTGCCGGTATCGCGCGTACCGCCGAAATAATGGGTGGAGCCGACACGTTTGCGCGCTTCGCCACGCTCCATGTAGGAAATATGCGGATAGCCGTAGCGATTGTTCATCGCATCGACGCTGCGGCGATAGTCGTCCTCGTAGCCCGCCTTGTGCGCCACATAAAGCTGCCCGGGTAGATACTCCATGTCGATGCCGCGGCTGCTGGCGAAGTCACGCACGTAGTTTTTGGCATCTTCGGCGATGTCGAACAGCAGCTTCGATTGCTCGAAGCCGATTTCCTGTTCCATCTCGTCGGGAAATGAGCGCTGACCGGTGCCGAACTGGCCGCCATTGCGGCCGGAAGCACCATCGCCAAAACGATGCGCCTCGATGAGGGCGACCGACACGCCGTTTTCCGCAAGGTTACACGCCGCCTGCAGGCCGGTATAACCGCCGCCGATGATCGCGACATCGACCTGCTTCGGCCCGTCGAGGGCGGGGTAGTCCGGCCGCTCGCCAACGGTTGCCTGATACCAGGATAGTCCCGGCGCAATCGGGCTCTGCCATGTCATGCTCGTGGTTCCTCACACGTTGAGAAGCAGGAACTCGCGCTCCCAGGGGCTGATGACCTGCATGAAGGTCTCGAATTCCCCGCGTTTCAGGCCGGCATAAAGGCCTACGAATTCGTGGCCGAAAACCCGGTCGAACTGCGCTTCTCCCTCGAGCAGGGCCACGGCTTCAAGCAGACCGCGCGGCAGGTCGATCGAGCCCTCATTGGCCGTATCGGCGGTGGGTTCTGTCGGTTCGATGCTGTTGACGATACCGAGCCAGCCGCAGCCGAGCGAAGCGGCAAGTGCGAGATAAGGGTTGGCATCCGAACTCGGCAGCCGGTTTTCGACGCGCCGCGCCTGCGGGCCGGAAATCGGCACGCGGAAGGCCGTCGTGCGGTTGTCATAACCCCAGGCATTGTTGACCGGGCAGGCCATGTCGGGCGTCAGGCGGCGGTAGGAATTGACATAGGGCGCCAGCATGACCAGCGCATTCGGCACGTAACGCTGCATGCCGCCGACGAAGGAGAAGAACTCTTTCGAGGGGCTGCCATCCGCATTGGAGAAGATATTGCGTCCGCTGTCGATCTCCACCACCGACTGGTGGATATGCATGGCTGAACCCGGCTGGCCCTGCATCGGCTTGGCCATGAAGGTGGCGTAGATGCCATGCTTCAGCGCCGCTTCGCGAATGGTGCGCTTGAACAGGAACACCTGGTCGGCAAGCTCGATCGGATCGCCATGGCGCAGGTTGATTTCCAGCTGCGCCGGACCTTCCTCATGGATGAGTGTGTCGATCTCCAGACCCTGCTTTTCGGAGAAGTGATAGATGTCGTCGATCAACTCGTCGAATTCGTTGATACCGGCGATGGAGTAGCTCTGGCCGCCAACGATGGAGCGTCCGGACCGGCCCTTCGGCGGATGCAACGGATAGTCGGGGTCGTCATTCATGGCGACGAGATAAAATTCGATCTCCGGCGCCACGACAGGCTTCCAGCCCTTTTCTGTGTAGAGCGACAGCACGTTCTTCAAAACGTTGCGCGGCGTGTAGGGCACGAAATTGCCTTCCGCATCCACCACGTCGCAGATCACCTGCGCGGTGGGGTCGGTTTCCCAAGGCACGACGGATAGCGTGGAAAGATCAGGCACCAGCTTGAGGTCGCTGTCGCGCGGTTCGTAGCGGAAATTCGCCGTCTCATCGGGATATTCACCTGATATCGTGTGGCGATAAAGTGCCGAGGGGAGGGCGAGCGAAGTGTCGCCGGTGAATTTCGCCGTCGGCATCATCTTGCCACGGGGAACGCCGGCAAGGTCGGGCGTGATGCACTCGATGTCCTCGATGCCGCGTGCGCGCAGCCATTGCGCGGCTTCGCGCCAGGAGGAAACGCCACGGGTGGAGGAAAGGTCGAGGGGAGGGGACTTCTTTGCCATGGTTGCCTGTTTCTTCGGGCGGAGCATGGTTTTCTTCGCGGGCATGTATCACCGGGTCTGTGTTTCTGGTGGCGCCATCATAACCGTAGTTTGGCAATTGGCGAGGGGGAAAGCGCCATTGACAAGCGCCGGGACTTGGAAAAAGAGGAAGGAAACGGATCGAATGGAATGATGGCAGAGAAATGTGACGTGCTGATTTTGGGGGCGGGCGCCGCCGGCATGATGTGCGCCATCCGCGCTGGCCAGCGCGGCCGTTCCGTCGTCATTCTCGACCATGCGAAAGCGCCCGGCGAAAAGATCCGCATCTCCGGCGGTGGTCGCTGCAATTTCACCAATATCCATGCCGGGCCGAAGAATTATCTCTCTGCCAATCCGCATTTCGCCAAATCCGCGCTCGCCCGTTATAAGCCGCGCGATTTCATCGCCCTTGTCGAAAAACACCGCATTTCCTGGCACGAAAAGACACTTGGCCAGCTTTTCTGCGACGACAGCGCCAAGGATATCATCCGCATGCTGCTCGGCGAAATGCAGGCGGCCAATGCGAAATTGCGGCTCGAAACATCAGTCATGGCCGTCAGCCATGACGGTGACCGTTTTCGCGTGACGACCTCAGGCGGCGTCATCGAGGCGGAAAGCCTTGTCGTGGCGACGGGCGGCAAGTCCATCCCGAAAATGGGCGCGACCGGTTTTGCCTACCAGATCGCCGAACAGTTCGGCCTCAAGCTCATTGAAACCCGCCCCGGCCTCGTACCTCTGACGCTCGATCCCGCTTCGTTGGAAAAGCTCAGCCCTCTTGCCGGCGTCGCGGTTCCGGCCGAGGTTTCCCATGGCAAAACCGCGTTCGAGGAAGCGCTGCTGTTTACCCATCGCGGTTTGAGCGGTCCTTCGATCCTGCAAATCTCCTCCTACTGGCGTGAGGGTGATGTGATCCGCCTGAAGCTCGAGCCGCATCGTGATATCGCCGGACTGTTAAAACAGGCAAAACAGAAGAACGGTCGTCAATCGCCCCAGACGGCCCTGTCGGAAATCCTGCCGAAACGGCTTGCCCAGCATGTCGTCGACCAATCCGGCCTCACAGGCCATCTCGCCGACATGTCCGACAAGGTGCTGATAAAGCTGGCGGCAGACGTGCAGGACTGGCAGATCAAGCCCGCCGGGTCTGAAGGTTATCGCACGGCAGAGGTGACGCTCGGCGGGGTGGACACGACCGGCCTCGATTCCCGCAGCATGGCGGCAAAGGCCGTGCCCGGCCTCTATTTCATCGGTGAATGTGTCGATGTGACCGGCTGGCTCGGCGGTTATAACTTCCAGTGGGCCTGGGCGTCTGGTCAGGCGGCGGGCGAATTCGCGTGATCGTCTCTGGCCGTGGAGCAAGTTCGCAACTTTCTCTTCCGTCATACCGGCCTTGAGCCGGTATCCAGTCAGCCCAAGTCTTTGGGCTGAAAAGACTGCTCTCGCCGCACAGACGTGCGTCGGCTGGACCCCGGATCTAGTCCGGAGTGATGGCGTATGATGAGGCCTGTTCGCCAAACTGCTGGCTGAGTTAATTGTCCCTCTTCGCCCTTTTTAACAACCTGTTAACGGGCCCGAGTCATCCTGACCGAATGCCAGCAAAGCGGGATCACATCTCGATCCCGCTGCACATGATGTCCTGCTGGAGGCCTTAACAGGGCATGGGTCGGTTGAGTTTTTCGTCTGGAGCCCGCGCATGAACAGATCTGCACATCGCCGCCCTCGCGCCATTGCCATCGCCCGCACTGACAACGAGAGCCGTCAGCTGGCCTTTCGCCTGAGCCTCATCGCCGCCGGTGCTCTCGCAGCCCTGATAGCGCTCTTTTACTGATCGGCGGCCCTTCGCTCTTATCAAGCTGATTAGCGCGCTAAAAAGCCGCCATGGCCGAGACGCCTCGGCCATATCCCTGTAAAACTTTTCTTCCAGCAGAATGGCCTCACGCCGTGTGCGCGGCCGCTGGTTGTCGATGATGGCCCGTGCTGCAAAAATCGCGTGCATGTCGCTCTCCTTCTAATGCGGAGGGCCATGATGCACGCCGTTTTTTGATTTATCTGCGCAAGAAAATGCGCTACGTTTTTCAATGATGAAAAACGTCACCTGGGATTCCTATCAGCTTTTCCTTGATGTGTCACGCAGTGGCGGCTTGACGGGCGCTGCCAGCCTGACGGGTTTAAGCCCCGCGACCATAGGTCGGCGCATGGTCGAACTGGAGGAGCGGATCGGCAAGGCGCTGTTCCAGCGCAGTCAGACGGGATACGCCCTCACGATGGACGGTCGTGTGCTGTTCGATAGACTTCAGGCCATGAAGAATGCGGCGCGAGATATTGAGGGATGGCAGAAAGCGTCATCGGCCTCGTCCATCGTGCGGATTGCCGTGGGCACCTGGAATGCCTGGCTCTTGACCGGCAACTTCTCCGCCATCTGCACGGATCGCGATGATTTCCGCATCGACCTTTTCATTGCCGAGCAGAGGGCGTCTCTGGCCCATCGCGAAAACGATATCGGTATCCGCGCTTTCGAGCCGCAGGAGCGTAATCTCGCTGCCATCAAGACGGGGGAGGTTGCCTACGCCCCTTACAGACTGCGAAACGCTGCCGTTTCTGTTGCCGATCGCTGGCTGGCGGTGGCCGAGGAAAATGCGATTTCAACCTACCTGCGGTGGCCGCACGAAAACCGTCGCAATCAGATCGTGGTGACGGTGAACCGGCCAACGGCGCTTCTCGATCTTGTCCTCTCAGGGGCGGGGATTGCGGTGCTTCCCTGTTTCGTCGGCGATGCCGATACGCGGCTGACGCGTGAGGGCGAAGAGCTCGGGGCGCTTCGCCACAATCAGTGGATCGTCATGAACAACGACGATCGCCACCGCCGCGATATCAGGACGGTGGCGGACCGGATGACCCGTCTCATCAAGGGGCATTCCGATCTTTATGCCGGGCGCAAAAGCCGCCCGGCATAACCGTTCTGCGGATCAGGCCGCAGCGCTTCCCTGCGCGACGATGACGGGGATCAGCAGATCGCCCCAGTTGCCGCCGCCACCATGGTGGCGGGCCGAGCGGACCAGCTCGACGGAAACACCGGCCTCGACGGCTTTCATGACGGCCTGGTTGAGGCGGTGCAGGTCGTTGGCCAGCATGCGGATGGCGGCCTGCTGATCCTGCGTCATGGCGGAGGACTGCTCCTCGGCGCGTTCCTTGACATGGGTCTTGATCGGGTTGTGGGCGTTCATGGCATTTCTCCTCTCATTATTGTCAGGGGTTTTTGATCCGGTTTGCAAGCCCTTCCCTGTAATGGGAAGGGCGGTTTTTTCGATTTATTCCGCCGCCGGGCGGAACTGGTCGTGCTCGGTGGATTCCTTCATGGCTGTCGTGGAAGACGTACCGCCCGAAATCGCCAGGGACACGGCGTCAAAATAGCCGGTGCCGACTTCGCGCTGGTGCTTGGTGGCGGTGTAACCATTCGCTTCCGCTGCAAATTCCGCTTGCTGAAGCTCGGAATAAGCCGCCATCTGCCGATCCTTGTAACCGCGCGCCAGTTCGAACATGCCGTAGTTCAGCTGGTGGAAGCCGGCGAGCGTGATGAACTGGAACTTGTAGCCCATCGCGCCTAGCTCGCGCTGGAACTTTGCAATCGTCGCGTCATCGAGGTGTTTTTTCCAGTTGAACGATGGCGAGCAATTGTAAGCGAGCTTCTTGCCGGGATGGACCTTGTGCACGCCCTCGGCAAACCTGCGCGCCTGCTCGAGATCCGGCTTCGACGTCTCGCACCAGATCAGGTCGCAATAGGGAGCATAGGCGACCGCGCGGGCAATGCAGGGCTCCAGCCCGTTCTTGACCTGATAGAAGCCCTCGACAGTGCGGCCGGCATCGTAATCCACGAAGGGACGGTCGCGCTCATCGATATCGGAGGTCAGAAGCTTGGCAGCCTCCGCATCGGTGCGGGCGATGACCAGCGTTGGTACACCCATGACATCGGCCGCAAGCCGCGCCGCCGTCAGGTTGCGAATATGCGCCGCCGTCGGGATCAGAACCTTGCCGCCGAGATGGCCGCATTTCTTTTCCGAAGCCAGCTGGTCTTCATAGTGAACACCCGCCGCACCCGCCTCGATGAACGCCTTCATGATCTCGAAGGCGTTGAGCGGCCCGCCGAAACCGGCTTCTGCGTCGGCAACGATTGGCGCGAACCAGGTGTCGACCGACAGGCCCTTGCCCTCTGCCGTCTCGATCTGGTCGGCGCGCTGCAGGGTGCGGTTGATGCGCTTCGCCAGCTCCGGCGCGGCATTGGCCGGATAAAGTGACTGGTCCGGATACATGGCCGACGCCGTATTGGCGTCCGCTGCAACCTGCCAGCCCGAGAGATAGATCGCCTTCAGCCCGGCACGAACCATCTGCATGGCCTGGTTGCCCGAGAGCGCGCCCAGCGCATTGACGAAATTCTCCTCGTTGATCAGCGTCCACAGCCGGTTCGCGCCCATTTCGGCCAGCGAATGGCGGATTTCGACAGAGCCGCGCAGCCGCTCCACATCGCCGGCGGTATAGGTCCGTTCGATGCCATCGAAACGCCCCTGCGGTGCACCCGGAACAAGCTTGTAAAAATCCGTCATACTTCTCTCTCCCAAGATAAATACAGTTTCAAGAACGGAGGACTATGAGTTGCGTGCGCCGCCGTTTGATGTGACTACATTTACATTTTCCTAGATTTGAGCGCCAGAACAAACATAAAAACAGTGACTTGAAAGAGGTCATGCTGTAGGATGCGTGACAGAGTGGCGCTGTAAAAATGTAAATTTTGTAAAATAGCGTGATCTGTCGAGTTTGTGACAGGCTTGTATGAGTCGACGAGGACGGAGGGGGAAGGGCGGTGTCGGAAAACAAGATTTTTGCAGGCCCGCGGGTACGCCGCATTCGCAATGGGCTGGGGCTGACGCAGACGGCCATGGCCGAGACGCTGGCGATTTCGCCGTCCTATCTCAATCTCATCGAGCGCAACCAGCGGCCGCTGACGGTGCAGCTGCTTTTGAAGCTCGCCTCAGTCTACAAGGTCGATCTGGACGACTTGCAGGGCGAAAGCGCCGGTTCCGCCGGGCAGCTGCGAGAGGTCTTCGCCGATCCATTGCTGGCGGGCGAGGTGCCATCGCCGCAGGAACTGATCGAAGTGGCCGATGCCGCGCCCAATGCGGCGAGCGGCGTCCTCAAGCTTTACCGGGCCTATCGGGAACAGGCGCAGCGCCTGTCCGACCTCTCCGATCTTCTGGCGCGGGAAGGGCATGAGACGGCGCTGTCTTCCACCCGCCTGCCGATCGACGAGGTGCGCCACGTCTTTGAAAACCGCCCGGCCTATCTCCATGCCATCGATGCGGCGGCGGAAGACCTTCATAAGCAATTGGTGATGGGAGATGATCTTGGCTCTGGATTGAGGGCATGGCTTCAAAAGAACCATGGCATCGTCGTCAGGACCTTACCGGTTCATGCCATGCCGAACCTGAGACGGCGTTATGACCGCCATTCCATGCGGCTGTTTTTGTCAGAGCGTCTGTCGCAGCCAGATCAGCTCCGTGAAATGGCGATGGAAACGTGTCTCCTGGCGCTTCGCGAAGAGATAGGCGCGGAACTCGAGGCGCTGGGCCTGAAAGGTGAGGAGGCGCGGCGTATTGCTCGGTTTGAACTGGCGCGCTATGCGGCCCATGCGCTGATGATGCCCTATGGTTCGTTCCTCGCCGCCGCGCAGCGGGCGAAATACGACGTCGACGTTCTGCGGTCGCGCTTTAACGTGTCATTCGAGCAGGCGGCCAACCGGTTGGTTACCCTGCAACGGCCGTCGGCTCCGGCAATCGCGTTTTTCCTGATGGAAATCGACAACGCCGGAAACCGCTTCCGCCTTTCCGGCGCCACTGGTTTCCCGAGGGCGCGATTCGGTGGCCTCTGTCCACGGCTCAATATTCACGCCGCCTTCGCCCAGCCGGGGCAGGTCCTGGTGGAGGGGGTTGAGATGCCTGATGGTGACGCCTTCCTCACGGTGTCGCGCACGCTGGAAGGCCCGCAGGCTGGTTTCGGCGAAAGAGTGCGGCGCACGGCTCTGCTCTTGGGCTGCGATTTCACGCAGGCAGGGGACACCGTCTATGGCCCGGCTGCTTCGGGGGCCGCCCCCGTTGCCATTGGTCCCTCATGCCGGCTGTGCGAAAGGCAGGGCTGCCTGTCGCGGGCGGAAGCGCCGCTTACGCGCCCGCTCGGGTTGGATGAAATGGTCACTGGCCTCAGTGTTTTCGACTTCCAGTAAGCTTTTCCACGCAATTTTTCGCGTGTGAAACACACGTGGTTGAAAATGCTGTGCTGCACATTTCCCGCTTGCTCCCTTTTGTTTTCCTTTCTAGTCTCGCTAAAAAAGGGGATCACGCTCCCACCGTAAGGATGCGTTAACAGGAGACATCATGAAAAACCGTTCTCTCCGTCTGACCTTGGCTCTCACCACCGTGCTTGTTGCAGCAGGTTCGGCAATGGCCCAGGAAAAGGTCGTGCACGTCTACAACTGGTCTGATTATATTGATCCCGCCATCCTTGAGGATTTCACCAAGGAAACCGGTATCAAGGTGGTTTATGACGTCTATGACGGCAACGAAGTGCTGGAGACCAAGCTTCTGGCCGGCAGTTCGGGTTATGATGTCGTGGCGCCCACGTCGCCCTTCCTTGCAAGGCAGATCAAGGCCGGCGTTTATCAGAAGCTGGACAAGTCCAAGCTGCCGAACCTCAAGAACATGTGGCCGGAAATCACGGAACGCCTGGCGCAATACGACCCCGGCAACGAATATGCCGTCAATTACATGTGGGGCACCACAGGCATCGGCTACAATGTCGCCAAGGTGAAGGCGGCGCTTGGCGATGTGCCTGTCGATAGCTGGGACGTGCTGTTCAAACCCGAAAATGCCGAGAAGCTGAAGGCCTGCGGCATCAACATTCTCGATGCCTCCGACGAGACTTTCGCGATTGCCATGAATTACATCGGCAAGAACCCCGACAGCAAGGAGACGGCCGACCTGGAAGCGGGCGGCGAGGTCTATTCCAAGATTCGTCCTTTCGCGAAAACCTTCAATTCCTCTCCTTATATCAATGACCTCGCCAATGGCGACATCTGCATTTCCATCGGCTGGTCCGGCGATATTCTCCAGGCCAAAACCCGCGCCGAAGAGGCCAAGAACGGGGTCGAGGTGAATTACGTCATCCCGAAGGAAGGCACCTATATCTGGATGGACAGCTTCGCCATTCCGGCAGACGCCAAGAATGTCGAGGAGGCCCATGCTTTCATCAACTACATGATGAAGCCTGAAGTCGCCGCCAAGGCCTCTGACTACGTGCAGTACGCCAACGGCAACCTCGCCTCGCAGGCGCTGATGGATCCGGCTGTCGCCAAGAACCCGTCTGTTTATCCGAGCCCGGAAACGATGAAGAAGCTCTTCACGATTTCGCCCTACGGGCCAAAGGAACAACGTGTCCTGAACCGCGTCTGGACGCAGATCAAGACCGGCAGCTAACCGGACTTGGGTGAGGGTGGCGCCGTCCACCCTCTCTGCCCTATCAGGTGTCGATGAAATCTTGGGTGAAATGGGGCGGGCATGGCAAAGACACTCGGACCGGTCAAACGCAAATTCAGCCCTTGGGATAATCCAGACGCGGTGCCCTTCATCCGCTTTGAAAACGTCACCAAACGGTTTGGCGATTTTGTCGCTGTCAACAATCTGACTCTCGATATCTACGAGCGCGAGTTTTTCTCGCTGCTGGGTCCCTCGGGCTGCGGCAAGACCACGCTGATGCGCATGCTGGCCGGTTTCGAGGAGCCGACCGAGGGCCGCATCCTCCTGCAGGGCAAGGATATTTCCGGCGTACCGCCCTACAAGCGCCCAACCAACATGATGTTCCAGTCCTACGCGCTTTTCCCGCATATGTCGGTAGAAAAGAACGTGGCCTTCGGCCTTGAGCAGGACGGGCTGCCGAAGGCGGAGATCGCCGGCCGCGTCGAGGAAATGCTGCGGCTCGTCAAGCTGACGGAATTTGCCAAGCGCAAGCCAAGCCAGCTTTCCGGCGGCCAGCGCCAGCGCGTGGCGCTTGCCCGGTCGCTCGCCAAACGGCCGAAGGTGCTTCTTCTGGATGAACCGCTCGGCGCGCTCGACAAGAAGCTGCGCGAGGAAACCCAATTCGAGCTGATGGATATCCAGACCAATCTCGGTCTCACCTTCCTTATCGTCACCCATGACCAGGAAGAGGCGATGACGGTGTCGGACCGCATTGCCGTCATGGACAAGGGCAACGTCGTGCAGGTGGCAACGCCAGCCGAAATCTATGAGGCACCGAACAGCCGCTACGTGGCCGACTTCATTGGCGACATCAACATTTTCGACGCCACGGTCGTCGCCAATGCCTCCGATATCGGCAGGCCCGGCCTCGTGACACTGGATTGCGACGGATTGAAGGTGTCGGTGGAACAGGAATGCGCGGCGGCCACCGGCAGCCAGGTGGCTTTCGCCATCCGCCCGGAAAAGGTCCGCATCTCGCTCGACCAGCCCGCCGATAGCAGCATCAATTCCGCCTATGGCGAAGTCTGGGATATCGGTTATCTCGGTGACTTCTCGGTCTTCATCGTCAAGCTCGCCGACGGCCGCGTCATGCGCGCCGCGCAGGCCAATGTATCGCGTCTCGTGGATCGCCCGATTACCTTCGGTGACATGGTGTGGCTGAACTGGAAACCGGATTCAGGGCTCGTCCTGACACGCTGAGGGAGGCTTCGATGGCAATCACCACTCCCGAAAACCGGCAAAGCCCTTGGCGCTGGCTGGTTGTTGCGGTCCCCTATTTCTGGCTGCTGCTGTTCTTCGCCGCACCCTTCTTCATCATCCTTAAAATCTCCCTGTCAGATACGGCAATTTCCATGCCGCCCTATACGCCTGTCTTCGAAGGATTTTCGAAGCTCGGCGAATTTTTCTCGCAACTGGATTTTGAGAATTACCTCTTCCTCACGGAAGATCCGCTCTACATTGAAGCCTATCTGTCGTCGCTGCGCATCGCCTTCATCTCCACCTTCCTGCTGCTGCTGATTGGGTATCCCATGGCGCTGGCCATGGCGCGCGCACCATCTTCGGTGCGCCCGACGCTTGTCATGCTGGTCATCCTGCCCTTCTGGACCTCATTCCTCATCCGCGTCTACGCCTGGATCGGTATTCTGAAGCCGGAAGGTCTGCTGACGGTGCTGTTCCAGTGGCTCGGGTTTCTCGGACCCGACCAGCAGGTCAATATCTTCCGCACCGAGACGGCGATCTTCATCGGCATCGTTTATTCCTATCTGCCCTTCATGGTGCTGCCGCTTTATTCGGCGCTGGAAAAGCTCGACAATACGCTGCTGGAAGCCGCGGCCGATCTGGGCTGCCCGCCCTGGAAGGCCTTCTGGAAGATCACCTTCCCATTGTCCCTGCCAGGTGTCGTGGCCGGCTCGATGATCTGCTTCATTCCGATCACGGGCGAATTCGTCATCCCCGATCTGCTGGGCGGCGCCCAGACGCTGATGATCGGCAAGACGCTATGGACGGAATTCTTCGGCAACCGTGACTGGCCCTTGGCATCCGCGGTCGCTGTCCTCCTGCTGATCCTGCTGGTGGTGCCCATCGCGATCTTCCAGAACCAGCAGAAGAAGGTGGGGTGAGGCCATGAAGCGCGGAAAATTCGACATCACCGTCCTCACCCTGGGTTTTGCCTTCCTCTATATCCCGATCATCATCCTGATCATTTATTCCTTCAATGCCTCCAAGCTGGTGACAGTCTGGGGCGGCTTCTCGCTGCAGTGGTACGAATCCATGTGGTCGAACCAAAGCCTCATGGATGCGGCCTGGGTGACGCTGCGCGTGGGTATCCTCAGCGCCACCATCGGCACAATCCTTGGAACGCTGGCAGCGCTTTCTCTCACCCGCTTTGCCCGTTTCCCCGGCCGGGTGCTGTTTTCCGGCATGATCTATGCGCCACTCGTCATGCCGGAGGTCATCACCGGCCTGTCGCTCCTTCTGCTCTTCGTTGCTGTCGGGGTGGATCGTGGTTTCTGGACTGTCGTGATCGCTCACACCACCTTCACCATGTGTTATGTGGCGATCGTCGTGCAGTCGCGCCTGCTGACCTTTGACCGAAGCCTTGAGGAAGCCGCCCTCGATCTCGGCTGCCCGCCGGTCAAGACTTTCTTCCGCATTACACTGCCGTTGATCTTCCCCGCCGTCATCGCCGGCTGGATGCTGGCCTTCACGCTGTCGCTCGACGATCTCGTGATCGCCAGCTTCGCCACCGGACCGGGTGCAACCACGCTGCCGATCAAGATTTATTCGCAGGTTCGCTTGGGCGTGACGCCGGAAATCAATGCCATCTGCACCATCCTGATCGGGCTCGTGACTGTTGGTGTTATTGTCGCGTCAATCGCCTCCAAGCGCACGGAGCTGCAGCGGATGCGCGACGAACATGCGGCCGCGCGCAACTGATCCAAAGACCCGTCCTGCGTCTTCGCTTTGATAATGGATCATGCAGAAATTCAAAGGCCGACAGTGTAGTTTTACGGCTCTACGGTCTCGGAATAGGAATTATCGTCGGTAATTGCTCTATTTTGGTTTTAACCCCCTGTTAATACGGGTTGGCGGAAAGTAAATCCAACGCAGGGCCGTCATATGTGTTGATGGCCGGGATTGATAATTTCCATAGAGCGAGATTGTCCCCTTTCTCTCGTTGAAAAGCACAACTTATCCAAGGCGGTCGTAAGGCCGCCTTTCTTTTTTGCCACATCATGTCTGCTGTCACCGGCTTTCCGGATGATCCATCGATTTTGAAACGAGGAGAACCGGAATAAGCCCGGCGATAATGATGATGATCGCCGGCACGGCGGCATCCTGCACTCGTGAACGGGACGCATCCTCATAAACAAGCGTAGCCAAAGTGTTGAACCCGAAAGGCCGCAGCAAAATCGTGGCTGGTAGTTCTTTCATGGATTCGATTAGCACGAGAAGGAAGGCAGTCAACGCCGCCGGCCGCATATTCGGCAGCAGCACCCTGAACAGCGTCTGCGCCCGGTTGCGCCCGAGCGTGCGCGCGGCCATATCGATATGCGGCGAAAGCTTCTGGAAACCGGCATCGAGCGTGCCTTCCGCCATGGTCATAAAACGCACGGCATGGGCATAGATGATGGCAAACGCCGTACCAGAGAGCAGCAGCCCGCTGGAGAAACCGAAATGCATACGGAAAAATCCATCGACGCCGTTATCGAGGCCTGCCAGCGGAATGAGGACGCCGATGGCAAGAACGGTGCCGGGCACCCCATAACCCATGGAGCCGAAACGCGCCGCCACTTTCGAGATGCCGGAGCGTTCCGTGCGGATGGCGTAAGAGAACACGAAGGCGGCAATTAGTGTCACGAAGGCAGCGGTCAGCGACACTTCGAGGCTGTGCCCCAGGGATTTCAGAAGCTTCGGTGCAAAAAGGGCGTCGAGCCTTTTTGCCGCGTAACCGCCGAGCACGATGACCGGAATGAAAAATCCACTGGCCACCGGCAGGAAACAGAACAGCCCGGCACACCAGCGCCGCCAGCCGGTCAGCGTCTTCAACGGGTGTCGCTGGGCCATGCTTGTAGCCTTGGGTGCGCCAAAGCGCTGTTTCTCCCTTGCATTGCGCTCGATGACGATCAACGCACCGACGATGATGAGGATAATGGCGGCGATCTGGGTTGCATTGGCGAGATTGCCGCGGTTGAGCCAGGTCTCGTAAATGGTAAAGGTCAGCGTCTGGACGCCGAGATATTCGACCGCGCCAATATCGTTCAGCGTCTCCATCAACACCAGCGAGAGCCCGATAGCGATGGCGGGCCGCGCCATGGGCAATTGCACGGAGAAAAACACACTCATCGGTTTTGCGCCGAGTGTGCGGGCCGCTTCGGCCGCAAACCGCCCCTGCATGGAAAAGGCGGCACGTGCCGAGAGATAGACATAGGGATAGAGCACCGAACTCAAAACAATCACCGCGCCGCCGAGTGAACGGATATCGGGAAACCAGTAGTCACGGATGCTGTGGTAGCCAAAGGCAGCACGAAGGGCGCTTTGTACCGGCCCGGTAAAGTCGAGGAACTCGCCGAATGCATAGGCCGCCAGATAAGAGGGAATGGCGAGCGGCAGGACAAGACCCGCGGACAGCAGCCGCCGCAGCGGAAACTCGAAGGTGGTGACCAGCCAGGCGCAGACTATCCCAAAAAATGCCGTCGTGGCGGCCGTCAGACCAAGCAACATGAAGGTGCGGAACCCGGCACGCGGTAGAACATTGGCGAGAAGATGCTGCCACCCCTCCGTGCTGCCGGTCAGCGCCAGCCAGAAGATTGCCAGAACGGGCATGGCGGCGATGGCCGAAACAATGATGGCCGCAATCGGCAGTAGCGATACGCGTCTCGTCGCGGAAATGGGCACCATCATGGTCATGCGAGCCTGCTGTCCTGCAAAAGCCGGCACGGCTGGTCCTTCAGCCGCCGGCTTCCGCATTGCTACGCCCGCATGACCTCAGTTGGCAAGAACCCGCTGCGATGGAAAGGTGATTTCCACCAGTGTGCCTTCATTCGGCGTCGAGGTGATGGAGAAATTCGCCCGGTTGGCATCCACCATCGCCTTGGTCAGCGGCAGGCCAAGCCCGGTACCGTCGCCGCGCACGCGCTTGCCCGACGAGGCGACCTGGCGGAACGGCTTCATCGCTTGTTCCAGCTCCGCCCGTGTCATCCCGATGCCGGTGTCGCGGATGCGCAGCGAGACGCTGCCATTCGCCTCATAGGCGGTGGAGACGACGATCTGCCCGCCCGACGGCGTGAAGCGGATCGCGTTCGACAGGATGTTCAGCACGATCTGCTTGATCGAGCGCAGGTCGGCGACGATCTGCGGAACGGATTGTGCGAGCGCCGTGCGGATGATCACGCGCTGGTTGTTGGCCTGCGGCTGCACCAGCGATACGGCCTCGGCCACCGTTTCATTGAGCGGTACGGCGACGAAATCGACGTCCATCTGCCCTGCCTCGATCTTGGAAATATCGAGGAGATCATTGACAATATCGAGCACATGCCGGCCAGAACGGCCGATATCATTGGCATATTCCACATAACGCGGATGCCCGATCGGCCCGAAGCGTTCCGTCGCCATCATGTCGGCAAAGCCGATGATGGCGTTGAGCGGCGTGCGGATTTCGTGGCTGACACGCGCCAGGAAATCGGTCTTGTGGGCGTTCGCAGTTTCCGCCGCCCGCTTGGCGTTGCGCAGTTCCTCTTCCGTGCGCTTCCACTGGGTAATGTCGCGGATCACGGCGCAATAGCCGTGCGACGACTTCAGCCGGCCGATCGTCATGAACAATGGCAGGAAGCCGCCCGATGCCTCGCGGCCGATCACCTCTCGGCCATCGTTCAGCACGCTGGCGACACCATTATTGGCAAGACCGGAGAGATAATCCAGCACGGCGCGCTGGCTCTCATGGGCAAAGAGCGTCACGAACGGTTTGCCGGCGATTTCGCCGTTGTCATAATTGAACAGCGCGCTGGCGGAACGGTTGAGCGAGCGTATCTCGCCTTCATCGCCAAGAAGCACCACGCCATCGGTGGCGGTTTCCAGGATGGAATGCAGTTCCTCCACCTCGCCCTGCAGAAGGGAGAGGCTGTCCGCCTCGGCACTTTCGATGCCCGCGGCAGCGATGTTTTCGTTGGCCGCTGCAACCGGCGCCTGCTTTTCCTCAAGCGGTACCAGCGACAGCATCAACGCCTTGCTGTCTTCCCAACGAACGGACTGCAAACGTGCCTTGACCGGAATGATATCGTTTTCGGCGCTGACGACGACCATGCCGCCCTCATTGTCAGGCATGTCTTCCAGATCCTGCCGCTGCAGCAACGCTTCCAGCCCGCCAACCTCTTCCAGTTCGGCCAGAGATGAATAGCCCGTCAGGCGCAGGAAATCCGGATTGGCGTGGATCAGCCGGTCGCCGGCATGCACAAGCAGAGCAACAGGCATCTGGTCCAGCGTTTCGGCCGTCAACGCATTTGCGGGACGAGAGGACGGATGGGCCACGGGGGCGGCAAGATCGGCGGCACGCACCCTGTCAGCCGCAGCCTCCTCAAATTCCTCGGCGCGACTTTCATTTGCGGCGGCATTTACGGCCGGGGCCTGCTCGCCCCGAACATAGTCGGCGAAAAGATCGTCTTCGTCCGTCGTCGTTTCTTCGCTCTCATTTGCGAAGGTCGCATCATCAGCAAGTTCATGCTGGATAGTCTCTCCGACAGGCTCGGCGGACACGGACTGCGCATTCGTGTCCGGCTTTTCCTCCGAAACGATGCCCTCCGGCGCAAGCGCGCGGCCGATTTCGCGGAAGGCGGCCTGTTCGCCAGCCGTCAGGCCCTCACGCGAGCGCGAACGGCGCTCCTCCAGATGCACGATATTCTTGGAAACGGGTGGCTCCGATGGCACGATAACAGGTGTTTCTGGCTCGGCGGGGGCCTCATCATGGCTCAACTCTTCAGCCAAAGCAGCATCCTGTGCGCCTGCCGCATCTTCAGCTTCCGGTTCGGCAGCGCCGTTCTTCTCGTCCTCGTCATCCTCATCGATAAAGGCCAGCAACTCGTGGCTTTCATCCATGGCGGACGATGCCGAGGGCGCTTCTGCGCGATCGGCCTTGCCGTTTTCGAGGAAGGTCAGGCCGGTGGCATTGGGGTCTTCGATGGCATCGGCAAGCCGAACGATGCCAAAACCGCGAAAACCGTCGAATTCGCGCGAACGCGTGTAAGTGGGAAGAGCTGCGAGATCGATCGGCACCATCAGTGATGTGCCCTCGACCGGCCAGTAGATCGTCTTGCCCGACCAGGTATCGCGCCGGCCGAGAAGTTCGCGGATCTTACCGTCGGGGTCGAGATTAAAAAGGGCTGCGACATCGGCAAAGCCCATGCCTTCCACGGCAGCCGCCTTCGCGCCCACGGCCTCGGCAAATTCATGCGAAATGGAGCTGAAGCGCCCTTCAGCATCGATTTTCCAGACGAAGCGGGACGCACGGGCACCGGCGTTAAAGACGAAAGCCCGCGATGCCTCATCAGCGACGCGGTCAGAGCGCGTCGCAGCAGGCTCTGGCTCGGCGTCTGTCTCGCTTGCTGCATTCTCACTGACGGCAGGCGCGGCTGCCGAAGCCGTGGTTTCAGCTATCTCATCGCCGGCAGAATTGCTCACGGTATCCACAACCTCAACGAGGTCCTGATTGTCGGCATGACGCTCGCTAGACGGCGCCTTCGCGTCATCCTCATCAAGTTCGAAAAGATCGGCAATGTCGTCAGTCATCGCCATATCAGCAGTGATGTCCTCATCCTGCGGGGTCGCCTCAGGCGCGGTTTCACCGCCATCGATCAGCAGAGGGTCAACGTCGTCCTTGTCGGCTGATGCGCGCCCCTGTTCCGCATCGACAGGCAGTTCCTCCGGTTCTTCCACCTCCTCGATGTGAGCCACGGCATCGAGCGCGGCCTCGAAAGAGACGGTGGCAGCAGCTGTTGGCTCAGCCTGCTCAACCGCTACCGTGAGCTCTGTGGCGGTGGCCAGCGTTTCTTGCTGCCTATCGTCGGCAAAGCCATTAACGGGGTCGAGCGTGCCAAGCGCAGTCTCCACCACGAACATCAGGTTCAGTTCGGGTGAGGTCGTGATCTGGCCGGTGGCGGCAGGCATATAGCCCTTGCCTGATGGCACCGGACGTTTGACGAGATGGCCGGATTGTCCCGCTGCCATCCTCACCAAAGTCCGCGCCGTTTGCGGGGTGATGCCGAGCGACGAAAAACCTGCCGAGGCGGCAATGACCTCGTTCTCGCCATTGAGAACCGCCATGTGAATATCGGGGTCATCGAAACCTTCGATCATGCGGCGGGCGCATTCCACCGTATCGGGGGCGATCTCGTCGGTGAGAGCGGAAAACAGAATGGCCGACTGGCCGGGCTCAGCCTCGATGATTTCCACGCGTGCGGTGACGGCAAGGCTGCGAAAGCCGGAGGTGATGCGAATGGTAAATGGCAGGCTGTCGCCGGTCTTTGAAAGGCGCGCCGCCGTGGCCGCCAATTGCCGGAACGTCACATCCTGCGGTTTCGGCCCCTGTTCCAGAAAATCATAGACCATCGGCGTGCCGAACAGCGCCGCACCGCGGCCATTGGCCCACAGCGCATTTTTAAGGTCGAGCGAAAACAACGCCATGGCCTCGCCGCGCCCAAAACCTTCACGCACCCGTTCATGCACTGCGATATCGATAAAGGGATACTGGACGGCGGGCATGTCGAAACCTATTCTGGCACTACCGGACCTGACGGGCTTTTGGCTTCCTCATGAAACGCAAAACGTAAACCCGCCAAGGCATCACGTTAACAGAATTTTAAATAACTTCCCAGCGCGATTGGGTCCACCGCCGGGCGCAGGAATTGCCAAATAGAGTTAACATCAACAGGCCGCTTTCGTCTTCATGTGTCAGCCGGCGCCGCTGAAAACCGCTTGCCTTTCGCAGCCTTTTTTCGCAAAATTCGAACAGGCACTTGCAAATGGGGGAAACACCTTTTATGTCACCCCCCGTGACGCCGCTTCGGCGTTTCATGTGCGGTTGTAGCTCAGTTGGTTAGAGCGCAGGTTTGTGGCACCTGAGGTCGGTGGTTCGACCCCACTCAACCGTACCATTCCCCTCTCCCAGTAAGTTTATACGTCACAAAGACTTACCGGGAGAGGGGAGTTCCTTTCCGCCGTCGACCATGCAAGCTCGAAAGACACCCGGGGGTAGACGAGCGATGAACAGCACCGATCTCAGCCACGAAGTTCACCGCATCTTCAAACGAGCCTTTGCACGACGATAGACGTCGTCATCTTCGTGCGGGCCTCTGCGGCATTGTTTCGTGCCGAGCGCGATGGATGAGATCCTGCGCAGGAGCGAAGCTCGCAATGCAATGTCGACCGTTTCAGAGCGAACTGCTTGCGGAAGGGAATGCAGGTTTTTGTGGAGAATTGAGAGTGCAGAGCCGTCGCTGGACAGGAAAAGGACGGTGATGCAGACATTGTCATCATCCTTCCGGTCCTCGTTGATGAGCCGAATTTTGGCCTCTAGTCCTTTCGAGGATGGCACGGCTGAGAACTCGACCCATTGCGGCCTCTTCCAGTCCCACTTTGCTCTCGCTGAAATGCAGATCGGTCCGGCGGAACAGGATGTGGCGGGAACCACGGCCCACCGGTAGTCTTTCCAGTCTTTATGCGTCGCTGTCCCGTCACTGACCAGCATTCCGATGGTGAGGGTTATTGCGTTGAGTGTGTTTCCCAAGAGAACTGAGCCCGTTTGGTGTAGAAGAATTTCGAAATAATGATAAGGTTTTTGAGATTTTCTTCGCCAGCTCGGCGAATAGCAAATTCTAAAATTTTCGAACTAAGTAATTTCAGCAGAATTTATTAAAGCAATTGATAATAGATAGAGATCCAGACCGATGACTTCTGTGGCGTTTTATTTTTCGAACTTTGCGTCTGGTGGCGTTCAAAGACAATCAATGAGCTTGGGGAAAGCTCTTCTCAAATATGGATATGACGTTACCTTTGTTGTGCACAAGGCTGTAGGACCTCATCTCGAGCATGTTCCTGCGGGCGCGAGAATACATGAACTCGGCTCAAAAAGCACGGGGCGCTCCATCCTCCCCATGGCGCAATACATCCGCCAGCACAAGCCGGCGGTGCTGGTTGCGAATATGCCGCATTCAAACATCGTCGCAGTCGCTGCGAAGATCCTGTCCGGTTTTCAGCTGAAGGTCATGGCGGTCGAGCACAACCACTTCTCCCGGCAGCTCACGGACCATAAAAAGAAGCTGTCATTCCGGATACTCCCGTACATCTACCCGCTGGCACTCAAATTTGCGGATGCGGTTGTTGCCGTTTCCGCCGGCGTCGCGGACGACCTTGCGAAAGCGATCAAAATTGATCGGGCCAGGATTACAGTCATCCACAACCCCGCGGTGCCAGACGATATTCAAGCTCTCGCCTCTGAGCCTCTGCCTGTCGATGTGACCGGTGGGCGGCCTTACGTTCTCGCGATCGGACGGCTTGTTCCACAGAAAGATTTTTCAACGCTCCTGAGAGCCATTTCGCTGACGAAGGATGTCAATCTGCTGATACTGGGTGATGGTCCCTTGAGGCAGCAGCTCCAGTCCGAGGCGATGTCTCTTGGAATCGCCGATCGGGTAAAGCTCGCCGGTTTCGTCGCCAATCCTTATCCCCTTATCGCGCATGCAGAGTTATTGGCGCTGTCCTCGATCTATGAGGGGTTTGGGAACGTGATCGCGGAAGCGTTGGCACTTGGAACGCCGGTTGTCAGCACCGATTGCGAGAGTGGTCCTGCCGAGATATTGGCTGGTGGACGTTACGGCTCGCTGGTGCCGGTCGCGGATGATAAGGCACTGGCCAAAGCAATTCTTGCCACCTTGGAAGCAGAGGTCCCGCAGGATCTGCAGCGGCGCGGCCAGGACTTCACCATTGATCGCATTGCTCCATTATACATGGCCATCCTGGAGAGGATGGCAGCTCGGCGTTGAATGGCGGTGCGCCGCCGTAACCTTGCAGGACCGCTTTGTGCAAGCGATCCGCAACGCGACGTCGCGTTTATTCCGAGTAATAATCGGAATAGCGCGAATTCCCGCCCATTTTCGTCTGGTCCTGCTGGCTCAGAACCGCGAGGATAGGAGCCGCCGGCTGCTTGTTTTCCGCGAGTGCCGCAAGTGAACGCTTTGCCACGGTTTGTGACGTTGACGCCCATTTGATCAAAAATGCCAAGGCATCGGCTTGCGGGGCAATATAGAGTCCATCGACCACGGGGTCGATTGGCGGCGTATCCATGATGACATAATCGAAGTGCTTTCGTGCACTGGCTATCAGCCGCGTCATTCTGGCGTCCGTGAAGAAGGCATCCGTGGGAACGTCGCTCCGCTGGCCTCCTAAAAGGACGTTCAGGTCGGTTTTGGGGTCGGACACAAGCAGCTTTGAAAGCGGTACACCCTCGCTCAATGGGGCACCGAGGTAATCGATGAGGCCTATGTCGGACGGAAGCCCAAGATGACGATGAATGCTTGGTTTCCGCAGATCGCAATCTATCAGAAGTGTCTTCTTTCCGGATAAGGCGTAGATGCGCGCGAGAGAGAGGGAGAGGGTCGATTTTCCCTCCGCGGGAACCGCAGATGAAATCATGATGACCTTGCCGCCAATATCTGCTCCACGAAACGCGTGATCGAGGTTTGCCCGAAGCCGTCTAATCGACTCGGAATAAATGGACAGGGGTGAAGACACGACGCCATCCGACACACTGAGCGCCTGTGTCGGCGGCGCATAGCTGGGCGCGACCGATGCCAGCGGTATCCGCAACACATCCTCGACCTGATTTTCATCGACAAATCCGCCAATAAAGTGCTCCCGGACGATTGCCATGCCGAGACCCAGCAGGACCGATCCGATCGCCGCCAGTCCAATGATGAGCGGGCGATGGGGTGACGAGGGGATGGACGGCACCAGGGCCGGTGAAACGACCCGGCTATCTGCAAGCTGGAGATTGGATTGCGTGTCCAGATCTTTCAGGCGCGTCAAAAGCGCGTCATACTGCTTTCTTGCAATGTCACTTGCTCGCTGGAGTGCGTAAATCTCCGTAAGCTTCTCGGGCGGTAGATCATCGGTACTGCTGAGAATTGCTATCCGGAGCTCTTCCCTCACCTTCGTCGAGTCCTCTTGCGCTTTCTTGAGAATGGCACTGCGAGAATCCTCTATCGCCACTGGCACCTTTTGTCTGATCGATGCATTGACCTCGTCCAGCCTTTGCCGGATATCCGTCAATTGCGCGGCGCCCGCGGCATTTCCCGCAAGCTGCGCCTGCAAGGATGCCTGTTTCTTCCCGAGTTCTGCGAGTGCTTCAGAACCGAGGGCGGCGACGGCCGACTGGAAATTGCCTTGCTGAAGACTTTGGTTCGCGAGATCCATACGCGCGAGCTCGCGAATGCGTGTATTCTCAATGGTCGCAAGCTGCTCTTGCAGCGCGGTAATCGGGCCACCACCATTCGCCTCGAGCTGGCGGACATTTTGCGACAGGTATTGGTCGAAGCTGGTTTCATTTTGCGCAATGGCAGCACTGGCGGACTCAACGCGGGCTTGCAGAATATTGCGCGCCGCCACAATCGAGGCAATCTTTGCCTCGACCTGCTGGTTGACGTAGGAACTGGTAAGGGCGTTCGCCAAAGCCGCTGCTTTCGCCGGATTGGCCGACGTTACCGAAACTTCGATAACGGACGTCAATCCAGCCCGTTTGATGGAAACCGCCCGCTTGAACGATCGCAGGACACTGCCCAGCGCGGCCTCAGCAGTGCTACCGGGGGCATTGATCCCAAAGAAGCCGGCAAGCTTATCTCTCAATCCAAGTTTGACGCCGAATTCCGGGTCAGCGACGAGGTTTTGAGAACGCATCGCACCGATCATGACACTGTCAGAGGCAAGAATCGTCGCTTCGCTCTCAATCTTGCCATTGTCGGTCGTTGTTGTCGGAGCGCGCGTTTGTGGGTCGAGCAGCGTTTGCGGGCTTGCATCGATCAAAACCAAAGCTGTGGCCGTGAACTTTGAAGTAAGTCCATAGGCGAAAATGCAACTAAGTAATGAAATTGAAACAACCGTTGTCAGTATGAGCCAAAATTGCCGGCGGATGGTGCCGAGCATGCCTTTTACGTCGATTTCACTGGACATATTTGCCTACGTCTTTGGAGAAATTCTTATCTGTATTATTTTTGTAAAATTACGACGAACAAATTGGGAAATCTTATTTGATGACGGAAAGACAAGCAGCCGTTCCATTTGATATTCTGATCGCTGAGAGTTTGTTCGTCGCATATGCGCCAGTATCAACATTGATGCGGCCATTGGTGATTTCGATGTCTTGCACTGGTGTGTGACCGTGAACGACAATTGCGTCCGCAAAACCAATGCCACCGGCGGCGGTCGGCCGCATCCAAAGCAGATCGCGGTCGAGTTGCTGCTGAAGCGGCACCCCTCTTTTCACGCCGGCGTGCACAAAGATGTAGCCAGGTATCGAGACGAGTGACGGAAGGCCTGTTATGAACTCGCGATGCTCGGATGGAATGCTTGCATCAAGGACGCTGCGTGAATGTCTTTGACCAGGGGAGATACCGTAAGACCTCAGCGTGTCGAAGCCCCCCAAATCCAGCCATGGGTGCTTGCTTCCCGGGTTTTCCAGAAACGAAGCCATGAGTTCTTCGTGATTTCCAGCCAGACATGTTCTTAGGAAGCCCGCAGGCGGCGCGCGGAGAAGGTGATCAATGACGCCGGCAGACTTTGGCCCGCGATCGACATAGTCGCCCAGCATCACGATCCATTTCTCACCCGCGAATTCGGCCGCGTCGGAAACGATCTGATCTTCGATGGCTTGGAGAAGGTCCAGTCGGCCATGGACGTCGCCAATCGCATAGATTGCCGCCGGGGCGTGATCATAGATCAACTTTGCCCGCGGGCTTTGAGGGAGTTCGGTCCTCGAGCGAACGAAGGAGCGCAATCGATCAAGCACCATTGTCGCTCTCCCCTTTTGGATCTGCATTGTTAGGAAAAGCGATGCCTGCCCCAACGACAGCGACAAAAATCAGGGCGACGCCCTGAATTTCGAGGCTGAAGTCGACCAAGGAATGCAGCGAGGCGACGATCAGAGTGCCGATGGAGGCAGCTACCGGCGCATCGACCCTGGCCGATTGCGCATATTTGCTGATGAGGCGATGGGCCAGAATGACGAGGAGTGCGATTGGCAGGGATCCGAAGATGATGCCATAATCGGTCCAGAGGGCAAAATAGCTGTTGTGCGTTTTTTCCCAGACGGTGTCGGAGTTCACCTGCATGCCGTGAAAAAGCGGATAGGCAAATTCAAAACTCGATCCGCCGTAACCCGTAAAGGGGCGATAGGCTACCATTCCGAGTACCTGTTCATAAAAGCGCAGTCGGACGTGAGCGTCCTCGTTGGCTTCAAGAAGGCGTTCGAAAAGCTGTGCTCCATAAAGCCCCAGCAGTAGGGCGATGGATCCAAGCACCAGTAAGCCCGAGCCAGCGATGGCGCGTTTCTTCCAACGAAACCTCGCTTTGGCGACGCTGAGTGCAATGATGCTCAGCATGCCGCAAATGCCGGCGAAAAATCCCATGCGTGAGCCTGTCCCGATGAGACAGGAGACCAGAATGAAGAGGCCTGCGATAATGAGGATGAGCTTCGGCATGCTCTGCGGTCGCCTGGCTGTTGATCTATCTGCAGACTGGGAGAAGACGTGTTCGCAGATCAATGCCGTTCCGATCGAGCAACCGATCGCCAGGAACGTCGCGAAGGAATTGCGATTCACAAAGCCGCCGGTCATGTAACCCTGATATGCCCATTTCGGAATAAACAGGAGAATGGTGTCGCCGAATTCAAAAAACAGGACGGCGGCATAGAGCGCGTGAAAAACCGTAACGAAATAAAGCGTCAAGATGAATGACGCTGCGCGGGGGCGGCGCGCGCCGATCTGCATTGTGATAAAGAAGAGCGCTGCGTAGGTGATCCATCGAAGGAAGGCAAAGAAGGTGTCGGCCGGCGTCAGGGATATTGTCGATGTCGCGACTGGCACCGGGAGCCGGACCAGTGACGGTGGAAGCCAGGTAGCGACGGGAAGGGTCTGGGCGACGACATAGCCAAGAAACAGGACGAAAAGCGTGCTCAGTAGCTTCTCGTCCGGTAAGCGCTTGCGTGTATCTATTCCAGCCGTGGCAAGAACGGCAAAGTAAATCGCAAGGGAAATATACAACATTGCTGCGGAAGCCGCCCAGGCCGCCGGGCGGTTTCCGCCGAGCATGAACGGCACGACCGCAACAAGGACTGTGACAACGACGAACATTGCCTGATTGGCCGAATATCGCGTTGCTTTCGACGACATCAAATTCATGAGCTTGTGACCGTCTTCCCTTGGGTGCTTGGTGTGCCGTCAGGCACGCGACCTGAGCTGTCTGCTGGAGAGGGCGACTGAAGCCTGAACAGAAATCGTCGCTGAATATCACCCGGCATTGCTTCCAGGACCTCGGTAACACCATCGCGAAATCCAACGTCTCGCCGGTAGAGGTCCAAAACAAAAAGGAAGCCGCTGTTTGTTTGCAGAAGCGCGCGAATATCGCTCTCTATTGCTGGCCGGATAGTATCGTCGTTTTCTGAACCGTTGCTTGCAACGAGCATCAGCCGCTCCTGTGCCAGCCAACGCTCGTGAGGGCTGACAATCCATGATTGCAGGAACGCGGATTCGAACGCCAGCCTGTCGCCCAGAACCAGTTTGGTTTTTGCCAGCATGTGCCAAGCTAAACCGTAGGTCGGCATGGTTTTTATAATCAATTCAGACAGTTCCGCGCATCGAAGGGCGATCTGCCTGTAAGTATCGGAAGGCAACGCTCTGCCTATCGGCGAAGATAAGCCCAGATTACAGTCCTTCAGAATTCGCGTTTTAGAATATTCCGAAAGGGCGTAGTTATTGTCCCGTGATGAGAGAAACCAGTAGAACGGCAACTCACGCGGCGATGGTCGCAAAAACGGACGCATCTCCAAGACGAATATGCTCGTGCTGACTGTGGCGAAAAGGACGCAAAATATAACTGGAAAAAAACGGCGCATTAGTATCTTCGAAAATTATTCGCTGCATCTAATACTGAATTCACGGACGCGGCAAGCGCAACATCAATCTTTGAGCGTATTTTCAATATTTGTTCAGATTATTTTCGCTGTTCTGGTCACGGACAGTCACTGACGGGCACATTACTGCGCAGATGTGCCAAGAATCGACGTTTCATTAAAATTGCATCTTTCCACTTAAGCGCGCCGAAAACACCCTGGGCTAGTCTTGTGGCATTGGAAGCAACAAGAACTTTCAGCTGCCTCCGGTAGGAGGGCCAGTAAATCCAAATATGGAACAAAGGACAGGGATATGAAAAAGATTAGCATTGTCTCGGTTGTCGTAGGCGCCGCCGCAGTACTTTCCGCAAGCATGCCTGCTTATGCGCTTAACCTCGGAAACATGTCGGGCCGCATCCGCGCGGCCGTCGAGACGCCGGCGCAATATGTTGCCTTTTGCAAAAGCAATCCGACGGAATGCCGCTCAAGCAGTGTATCCGTTGCTGCCGATACCCCGGCATTACGAGGGCTGCTCTCAACCGTAAACTCTGCCGTCAATTCCAGCATGCGCGCAACGCGCGATTCCGATGACGTCTGGTCGGTCAATGGCTCGAAAGGCGACTGCGAAGACTTTGCGCTCACAAAGCGTAGCCGACTTATCCGGGCGGGAGTTCCTGCAGGCTCGCTTCGAATGGCGGTCGTCATAACGAAAGAAGGCACAGGACACGCCGTATTGCTCGTGAAAACGAACAAAGGCGATCTCGTGCTCGACAATCTCCGCAAAACGATCGTCTCAAAAGAGAGAACCGGCTACGCCTTTATCAAAGTCGCGTCGGCCAATCCTCTCCGTTGGGTCCGGTAAGGACTTGGCCGATCTCGGCCTGGTCCCGTTCCCCTTGTAAAACTTACGCTGGGCTTCCAGAGTTGTTGCTAATCTCACCGGTCTGCGTTTCTGCTCCGGCCTCCGCCATTGCCACGCCCATCGCCTGTTTCTGTTCAGCTGGCACTGCTGTGACGGCTGCCGTCGCGAGCGAATTTTTAACGCTCGTTTCGGCTGCGGAGACCGCTGCTTTCGCAATCTGGGTGGCAACAGTTGCGGGCGCCGAACTGACGGCAGCCGATACGAGGGACTTGGCGAGCTCAACCGGAAGATTAGGAATGATCTTGGCAATCATGGCGGGACCAAGGGAGCCCGCTTCCGCGATGACTGCAGCCACGGCTTTAACGTCACACGTTGCCTTACAGGAATCAACAACCGCTTGCTGCTCCTGTGTTAAGCTCTCCTGCCCGTAAGCGGATGTAGATGCGGCAACCACTGCAAATGCTAAAACTGCGCCGAGAGAAATACGAGACGTCACTGAAATCTCCTAAAATAAAATAACTATAAACTATATCTCATAATTTTTTGCAGGGCACAATATAGAAGGTGCGATTTGTTGTGTCGCCATACAATATCATTACTGTCGAGTAGAATTATCGTACAAAAGAGTGACGACAGGCACATCGATATCCGCGAGGCCTAGTTCATTCGCTCGAAAGACCGAATAATGGCCGCATTCATGAGCTTTGGGCGATAGTCGGTATCGAAGGGAAGGGGCCGTTCCCCCGCTGGGGTGCCCGTCCTAGGGTTCTCCTCCCAACTGTTGTCGATGTCAGAAATACCCCAGGTCAGAACCTGCCTGCCTCCACTCGATTTGACGAATGGAAGCGCTGTATCCAGAAATGCTTCGACCAGATGGGCGCTGTCCTGGTCATATTGTCTCCGCTTGTATTCCTTCGGCGGCAAGGTATCGGTCTGCCTGTCTGTTAGATAACCGGTGCGGCAGTCGAGTTCGCCGATTATGATCCTAAGGCCGAGATTGGATTTCAAATCATTCAGGAAAGATATGAGGCGGAGGCGGTCGAAGCCCAATCGAAGTTGAAGATGACCCTGCATATTATACCCGTCTATCGGTGCTCCGGCCTTGAGCGCGCGCTCAAGGGCGTTCAAGACGAACCTTGTCTGGCTCCGGTGGAAGTCGTCGGTAATCTGCTCCGTATGATCGTGACAACAAAACAGCGGACAATCCGGAAACAGGGCACGGGCCTTCCCAAAGGCATAGGGAATGTAGGCTGGGCCGCCGGCGGCACGATACCATGTATTCGGGCGATAGCCGTCGTTGGAATCATAACGCGCCGAGATCAATTCATTCGTGACGTCGATGTTCAAGGCGGAGCCTACGCCTGGGACCGATGCTATGGCCTCAAAATGAGCATCCATTCTCGACTGCCAGTTTGACTCGTTGACATCAGCGGCTACCCACTCTGGCTCATGGCTGGGATAAAGCAGGCAATGGATGCGGAAGTCTTTCGCATCCCGGCGTGCTCGCGCAATGAACAATCTCGCCTGCTCGAGTGTGAAATAGTCCTTTTGAGGTTGAATGTGCTCGGGCAGAAACGCAATTCCGGGAACATAGATCATCGCTTGATCCCTGATGAAATCGGCGAGCGTGCCGCAGCCGTCAGGACCAGGTTTAGATATCCGGTCGATGGCCTGCACGGCAATGCCATACTGAAAGCCGGCGGCCTCTGCCGCGTCGCGAATGCGCGCAATAACGTTTCCATTACCCGGCTCGGCGGCGGGGCGGCCGATAGGATCTGCGCGGAGTGGCGAAGAGTTGGGACCGATGCCCGCGGCTGCGATGAAACCCGAGAGCAACTGTCGTCGTGAAAACATGACCGGTGTTCCATCGTGTGTCGCCCTCGATGGGAGTGGCGGCGTTAAATCCCTATGGATCGTGCGTCGTAAAAGTTGGGCCGACGAGACTTTGGCCCGGCGTGAATTAGCGGGGGCGCCTCTAAGGGCTTGGCGAAGCAAGCCAATATGACGAGAAATTGGGCGACAAGCAGCGATTTTGATCCGATCGAAAGCGACAATAAAGTCGTCAGGAAGAAATAAAACAATAAAGCGGCTCGTCCCATATCGTGTTCTTCGGTGGTGGCGCGCAGAGTAAGGTAGGTCGCTACCAACACGATGGCGGTGATGGGAAGACCAAATGAATAGACAAGGGCGATCCACGATATTTCGATCCCCCTCGTTGATCCGAGGAGGGCCTGAATCGATGTCCGTACGGAAACCGGAACGCCAAATAGCCACTGGCCCGGCGAAAGCAGATCAAGCATCACCAATGCGGCCGAGCGTGTTTCGTCACTGCCGCGACTGTCAGAAAATCTCTCGATGACGGTATCTGCCGCACCGCTGTAGATGAGAATGGGAACCCCGGCGCCAGCGATAATGCAGAGCTTGGCCAAGCGTATAATGTCGCGGCTGTCTCCTTTAAGAAAGGTTGTCGTGGCCTGATAGGCCACGAAGCACGTGTAGCTGAGAGCGGCCACAACCACCGCCGCGCGTCCGCCGAAGGCGAGCAGTGCTATCAGGTGAACACCAAGCACGGTGGGCCGCCAGAACTTCAACGGAGTGCGAAAATTCGATAGAAGGATGACCAAGCACCACGCACCGGTAATCAGCGCGTTGTTGAGAGGGTGCCCGAGGAGTGCTGTCGGACGATTATCGAAGCCGATAATCGTCTCCCCGACGACGTAGGGAAGGATCCGCGGAAAACCTGAGGTTTCCGCAATACCGATCAACGAATTGCAGAGCAGAAACAGGGAAACAAAACGCTTCATCTGCCGCAACGTGATGGTGTCGGCATATGACAGCGCGACCGCGAGGGCGCCGGTCGCGGCATAGGTTACGATCAAAAGGGAGCTCTCCCCGCCGCCCGCCTCCACGGAAAAAAACTGATACAGGACCAAGGAAGCCGTCGACACCATAATCAGCAGAAATCCGCATCTCTTCAGCTCAGGCCGGCGTGGGGAACTCGTTATGGAGGGTGAGATAAGGATCAGGAAAAAGAAGACGTAGGACGAAGGATGTATCTTTAGAAGATAGCTGGCATTGGACGCCGAATAGTTGATGCCCATCACGTATAACATATTGGATGACAACGTAAAAAGCATGACGATGCCGAGAAGGAGAAGATGCTGTACCGGGCGACCCATCATCGGCTCCGCCTGCCTTCTTCGATTACGGCGGCTATTTCCTCCCAATATCGTGCCACGGCCTTCATCAGACCATATCTCTCAGCCCCGAGGGCCGCGATAGCGCGCAGGCCCAGAACGTCTTCAGGCCGTTCAAGAAGAGAAATGGCGTTGGACAGGGCTGCAACATCGTTCGGCGGCACGAGTATCCCATATTTGCCATGATGGAGGTGTCGCGTGAGCCCATCCTCGGCATCGTCAAGTATTTCCGCGGGGCCGGAATGGCAATCGGTCGAGATGACAGGCGTTCCGAGAGCGAGAGCTTCAATAATGGACGTTGGCAGGCCCTCACCATTAGACGCCAAAACAAATGCGTCCGCGCCTTTGATGATCGGGAAGGGGTTGAGGTGAAATCCCAGGAATTCGACGCGATCGGCAATTCCCAAACTGTGGCACTGGGCCTTCAACGCCTCTTCCAGAGGTCCTCTCCCGAGGAGCAAAAGTTTGCCCGTGTAGGAGGAGTGGGCAAAGGCATTGATCAGCAGCGGAAAGTTCTTGCTTTCAACGAAGCGTCCCATTCCCAGAATGTAACGGCCTGATTGGACGTTCGTTGAGGCGCTGTTGCCCAAGTGTCTGATCTCGTCAATATCAATGGGGTTTGCGACAACCGCCGCCCGTTGATCCTTAACGCCGAAATTCTGGACGAGGTCGACCTTGATGCCGCGTGAAACGCAAATGACACGGTCCGCGTGTTTATACAGTCGACGGATCAGAAGCTGTGCCATCCTTCCGGGCAGACCCTTATGATGGCCTGATGTATGCGCATGTTCGCAGATAATGGTGCGATGGCCAAGAAATCGCGAAACTGCAATGTTGGCCAGATTCGAGCGGGTAAGCGAGCTTACCACCACGTCTGGCTGGCTCCGACGCAGCGAAATATACAGCTGTATTACAGACCGGAGAAGCGAACGGTTGCTGTCCAATGACGTTAACTGCATGCCCGATGGCGGGCTGTAAGCTTTTGCTTCCCTGTCGAGCAATACGAGCGAAACGGCAGCGTCCCGGCGCTGCTGCTCGGAGTTCGCAAGCAGGTTGCAGATTGCCCGCTCGGCACCGCCGCCCGCCAGCGAATTGATCAGGAAGACGACCCGCTGCGTCAAGCGCCCGCCTCTTTCGAAGTCTTGCGAAGGACTGCCCCGTAGACGTCGAGCGTTTTTTCGGCGACCTGCTCCCAGGACAGGAAGCGCTGCTTGTCAACGATGTAGGACGTGGGATCCTCAGTAACGGCATGAAACTTGGCTGCGATCGCTTCGGGATCGTTGGGCGAAACATAAATCGTGTCCGCCAGACCAATGTCTCGGTTTTCAGGGATGTCACTCAAGACGATAGGCAGGCCATGACTGATTGCTTCCAGCGAGGCGTTCGAGCTTCCCTCGTGCAACGATATGTTCACGAAGAACTTGGCCGATGACAACAGCGAAGGAACTTCGTTTCTTGGCACTTTCCCCAGCAGTCGGATTTTGTCGTTCAGTTTCTCGGCCACGACGGCGTAATAGGGTCTGTCATCGAGGCCGCCGGCGATGTGCAATTCATAGTCGGGATGGCTGGCAGCGAAGAGATTGAAAGCGTCGATCAGGGTCAGAATATTCTTTTGGGAGGTCACGCGCCCGACAACAAGAATGTAAGGTGCGACCCCATTATGAGAACTGGCAACGAAAGCGGCGTCGTCCAGGGCGTTGGGGATCGTGTGGACGTTCGAAACGATGCCTCTTTGGGCCAGCCTTCTCGATAGCGCCGGCGTCACCGATATGATGGCGTCAGCGAAGCGAAGCTGCCACTCACTGAAACGAAACCCCAGACGTCCCAGCACTCCCCATTTACCCAGTATATAGTCTGCCGAGCCATAACGAACCACGACCTTGAACCCAAGGACCTTGTAAAAAATAAGAAATATCGCAGCACCTAGCCCTTGAAGGTGCACGATATCCGGCCGCAGACCAAGAGCCTTGCGCAAGGCGAAGACGTAATAAAGAAGCTTATCTGTGTTCCAAAATGTCAGGTGCGGTGCCGGATGAAGGCGAACGCCCTCATATTCTTTTCCGCGCAAATGGCTGGCTAGCCCTAAAAGATCAACCATGTAGCCAGCTTTGACGACACGGGGAAAAAGCGCTTCTGCATTCTTCTCCGCGCCTCCTTCAACATTCGGGATACCCCGGGCACCAATAACCATTATCTGTGCAGAATTACGTATATTAGAAAATCTGGGCATGGTTATCCCTTGAGAATATCATTATAAAAAAGTCACTTACTTAAATTAGGATATGTAGATTCAATAATAAAAAGTGTTTCGCTGCTATAAAGCATGGACGGTGAAGTAAATACCATCAGAAAAACGGAAATTGAAGATATTTAATTAAATCTACCTCTGGTGTTGCCAGTTTTTCTCTGATGGTCCGATTTATTGCGGGCTTCTTCTTGACAGCGTGCAGCTTGTATCGAGCGGGGAAAAATTCTGTATCGAGGTCACTCGGCCGTCGTCGGCAAATTGCCGGAAGACATCGAACGCCTCCTGAGGCTTAAGTCTTTCCAGAATGCCATCACCACCACCGCGCCATAGGTAAGTCCGCCGAGCAGAATCTGTGCACCCAGATGCATCGGGTTTGACGTGACGGGGAATACGGAAACCACGCCAGACATCAGCGCCGCGGCGCATGTTATTTTGATCAAATCAAAAACGGGGAATTTAAACGCGAATTTCACGCGCGTTATCGTAACGCTGATTGCGAGTGTCACGCAGGTAGCGACGAGCGGACCTGCGACCGCGCCGGCCGCGCCCCATGTCATAATGCCTATGACCGCGAAGAGCAGTGAGAGTGTGATGTCGACAGCTGAAAGGCCTGTCGCATAGGCTGTCTTTGCCTGCAGTAAGAAAACCTGATTTGTCGTGTGGTTCCTCACGTCGCGCATGATCCCCGTCAGTGCGGACAACGGCAGGACGAGGAAAGCTATCGCTGCAAAATGTGCGGGAAGCAGAATTTCCACGACCGACCGGTTAATTGTGATCAGGCCGATCCCGGCTGGTATGAGAACTAGCAGCAGAAGGACCGTGTTCTGCCGCAGTTGCAGGTAAGCGGCCTCTGGGCCTTCCTTTTCCATCCTGGCGACGACAAGAGGATAAGCCCCCGCGGTCACCATCATCGAAGCGAAGCTCGCGACCCGCAATCCAAGCCCATAGGCTATGGCAAACATGCCGGCTGCTTCCAGGCCGAGGTAACGGTCGACAATAAATCGCGGGCCGTTATTCGCGACAATTGCCAAAAGAGACGCGAGCATGATGGGAACGCCAAATTTCAACGCTTCGACCAGCATTCGCCTGTCTGGCCAGCCAGGTTGCCTGAAAAGCCTTCCCGTTATGAGGGAGATGACAACACCACCAAATTGCGCGGTCGTGAATGCGAGCGCCATCGCG